>CAYXAD010000109.1:0-10999 GCA_964462965.1 uncultured Salinivenus sp. | reverse complement strand
TTAGACGGACTCTAAAGAGGGGACGGGATCTCGATGTCTGTGATCCTGGAGGAGAGCGTTCCTAGAGGTCAAATAGGTGTGCCCGATGCTTCTTTCTTTGCTGAGCATGGGTGGGGGGCTCATCGTGCTTACTGGCGGGGCGGAGTTCCTCGTTCGGGGGGCAACGTCTCTGGCCCGTCGGATTGGACTTTCTGCCCTGGTCATTGGGCTCACCGTCGTGTCGGTCGGGACGAGCCTCCCGGAGCTCGTCGTGAGTCTGGATGCGGCCTTTACTGGAAGCAGCTCCGTGGCCCTGGGAAATGTCGTCGGGTCCAACATCAGCAATATCGGCCTCATTTTAGGGGTCGCAGCCCTTGTGTCCCCCCTGCGAGTGGAGACCAAGATTGTTCGCTTGGATGTCCCCCTTCTGGTTCTCGTTTCCCTCTTCTTGGTTGCGGTGACGCTGGATGAGTGGCTCGGGCGGTTGGAGGGAGTGGTTTTGACGGCCGGAATTGTTGCGTACCTCGTATACAATGTTCAGGCTGCGAAACAGACCTCCCTTCGATCGAAGGCGGGAGAGGACGTGCTTGCTTCTGTGCACTCCGTCTGGAGGGACCTGTGCTTTTTGGTGTTGGGAATCGGAGGCCTCATCGTCGGGGCCCATTTTCTTGTGGAAGGGGCTGTCCAGATTGCACGATCCCTCGGGGTCCGAAGGATCGTCATTGGGTTGACCATTGTGGCCCTCGGAACGAGCTTGCCCGAACTGGCCACCTCCCTCGTGGCCGCACGACACGGAGAAGGGGACATTGCCATTGGCAATGTGGTCGGGTCGTGCATCTTCAATGTACTTGGCATCCTGGGCGTCACAGCAGCGATCCACCCCTTCTCGACTGCAAGTCTGGGCGTGGTGGAAATGGCGTTCATGGTGGGGGCTGCTCTGGCGGTCTTGCCTCTCCTACGCTCCGGCTTTACCCTGGGGCGCTGGGAGGGGGGGCTCCTCCTCCTGGGGTACGTCGGGTATCTCGCGTACCTGACGGCCGTAGAAGTGCTTCCCGTTCTGTAAGTCCTCTCTGTGAGCAAGCTGCGCCGGAGGAGAACGGGCGGATGCTCGAAAAGCCCTTCAGGAGACAGGCCGTCAATCTGCGGCCTCTGGCGGGGACGGCTCCCGTTGATAGACATCAAATACGGTTCGACCGTCCGGGAGGACGGCCGCGACGACAACCTCCTGCTCCGGCTCGTAGGAGCGGACGAGCTCCCACATTTTCGCAAACTGTCCTTCTTCCGCTGCTTCGGGGTCGGTGAACGTCAGGTATTGAAGCGGGGTTCGGTCGTTTGAGCCCCGGTCGTCTTGCACGGCAAAAACAATGGCTCCCCGGCCCCGCTCTTTGTACTGGCGCCACGCGTGACGGGCGGCGGTGGCCCAGTGGGTATCCACGAGACGGTTGAGGAGGACGGCAGGGTCCGACGTCATGTTGAGGAGGAAGGAACCGGCGACTGAGAGGAGGGGACGAGGGGAGAGGGGATTACTGGAGCAGATTGGCGAGCAGGACGAAGGGGATCCCGAAGGAGCCGGCAAGCAATGCCGTCGTGCACACGGCTGCGTACGACGTCAATCGCCCCCGAAACCAGAGCTGCCACCGGAGGCGAAACATGGGCCAGTTTGCCAGATGGCAGATGGCGAACAACGAAGCGAAGAGGAGAAGCTCCGTTTGCGGAGGAAGGGACAGCATGTAAATGATGGGGATGCTGACGACAAAGAGCCCAATAAACCCGCAGGCCGACACGAGGGCTAAAAGATGTTTCTGGAAAAGCTCGTGGGCATTCAGGGGGGGCTCCATTGCGGCCACAGACGCGGACGAAAGGCCTGTTCGATCACCGTGCCACTGCCTACGACCAAAGCAAGGAGAAGGTTCATCGGGGGTGTAGCACAGAGAGATCCCTCAAGAAGGGGGCTTTTGTTCTTGTGGATCGGATTTCTGTGGGGCAGAAGTTGCCACAGAGGAGGCCCGATCTTGGGGTGCCCCGATGTCCCGCACGGCACCGGCGTATTCCTGTCCAAACATTTGCCAGGTCGTCAGGAACAGGGCCCCAATGATTGGACCGATCACGACGCCCGAGAGGCCAAAAAGCGTAAGTCCCCCCAAGGTCGTAAGGAGCACCAGGTAGTCGGGCAACTGCGTCTCACGCCCTACGAGGATGGGGCGCAGGACGTTGTCGGCAAGTCCGATGATGAGGGTTCCAAGGATCAGCAGTAAGAGGCCTTTTACGAACTGGCCGGTGGCCATCAGAATCACGCTCGCAGGGGCCCAGACCAGGGCGGCCCCCACAGCGGGCAGAAAAGAGAGAACCGTCATCACCACCCCCCAGAGGGCGGCGCCTCCGATGCCAAGGGCCCAAAAGATCAGTCCGCCCAGGACTCCCTGGACGAGGCCAATGACGATTGTCCCCTTGATCGTCGCCCGAGAGACCTCGGCGAACTTTGCGAAGAGGCGTCGTTCCCGAACGTCTCCCAATGGAATGAGGCCGCTGATGCTGTCGAGAAGCTGACGGCCGTCGCGGAGGAAAAAGAAGAGGAGATAGAGCATCAGGAAGAACAGTCCCACCACCCGAAGGGCATTCTGCCCGAGAGCGACGACCCTCGACGCCAGGTATTGACTGATCCCGACGGCGGCATCTGAGAATTGCTGTCGGAGCTCCTCCAGACTGAGTCCGAGCCGGTCGAGCAGATCGCTTGCGACCGGCAGCATCTGTTCGATCGATTGCAGGGAGGCCATCAGATCGCTCTCGTTAGACGTGAGACGCTGATAGAGCCCCGAGGCCTCGGAGGCCACGGCGAAGCTCATCAAGAGGAGGGGCACGATCACGCTGAGAATGATGACTCCAATGGTTCCCACGGCGGCAAGGGCGGAGCGCCCTCTCAACGTGTCGTGCAACCACTGATAGGTGGGATAAAAGAGCGTCGCCAGGACGGCGGCCCAGAAAATGGGGTGTAGTAGATCCTGGATAAGCCCCAAAAACGCCAGCGTCGTGATCAGGAGGAGGCCGAAGAGGAAGGCGTTCTGGAGAGAGCGACCGCGCATGTCGTTGGAAGCAGACTGGCGTTGAGCCATGATGGGGCCTCCTGATGAGACAAAAATGATACCGCTGTTTCTAACACCGGATAGACCGGAAGGAAGATGGAGATGCCATTCGGGCCGGACTCTGTTCCATTTTCAAGAGTGGGGGGAGGACAGTGTCCTTCTGCGCGATGCAAGTGCGAGGGGGCGGCTTCGACCCGGTCGATGTCTTCTGAAACGCCTAGGTTCAGTGTCCTGTGGACGGGAACGAAAAGTTGCCACGAGCAGGCAGGGGCTATGAGGCTTCAGTGTCTTCGAACGAAGGGAAGAGCGAGCCGTAGCCCTGAGGCAATTTTTCGACCACCTTGACGAAGAGGCTTTGGCCGGTGGCCTGGGTCAGCACGTCGAACACGACAGACGTGTATCGGCGAGCTTCTTCCCGACTGAGGTTTTGGTCCGTTCGGGCCTCGATCCGGTTTAAGAATTCCTCGGCGGAAAACCGATCCGTCGCCCGCCGATTGTTCTGTCGCTGGGCGGCATGGAGGGCGCGATCGAGCGGTTTGGCCAGGGGCGCCCCGAGCTTGTCCCGCTCCGTCCTGTACAGCAGCTCACTGAACGTTTTTAGCACAGCCGTGGCAAGCTCTTCAGCCTCTTCACGATCCTCGAGAGGAAGGCCTGCTTGGACAGTGTCAATAAACTCGTCGTAGGTCATTGCTCTATCTCATGAATTACCACGTTAACGGACACTCCTTGTATGAGTGAAGGTCTCTTTACGTGCCCGAGATCGTATGGTCGAATGGCACGGACGTTCGGCCCGTATTGGGCTAAGACGCCTGTGTACCGTCGGCCACTTCTTCGAGGTCGGGCAGGTCTGTGGCTGCTCCGCCGCCCTGGGCATGGCAGTCGAAGAGGGTGGGACAGTTGAAGTCCCGCACCAGGACGTAGGCGCCGTGAGGATCAAGGTCTGAAATGCGATTGATCTGACGGGCGGCCTGGCGTTCTACGGCAGCCGCTGAACGTCCGTCCTGTTCGACGCGGAGCGACCATTGGGCGTGTCGAGCGGTGTACGCAAGCTCGAGGGCGTGCCCTAGGGTCAGGGCAAAGCGCCGGGCCCCGGCTTGGAAGGCCTCATCGCCCTCCTCGAGTGCTGACTGGAGCCACTTGGCCGCGTCACGGAAGGCAATCAAAGCCGGACGGATGGCGGTTTTCAAGGTAGGGGCTTCGATGGCCTCCACGCACCGCTTAAATTCTCGCTTGAGAGGAGCGATCTTTCCGACTTCTTTCAGGGTTCGAAGAAGGTCCAGGGCGAGGACGTTTGTCGTTCCTTCCCAGATGGGAAGCACCTGCGCATCGCGGAGCAGGGGAGGGAGTCCTGTGTCTTCGACATATCCAGCTCCGCCGAAGGCTTCGAGCAGTTCACTCGTGCCCGCCACGGCTTGCTTGGCGGTGGTCAGCTTGGCGATTGGGGTAAGAAGGCGGAGCAGCATAATGTCCTCCTGGGTGGCCTCGCCCGTTTCGTATCGGCCGAGGAGTTCGACCTGACGAAAGGTAAGATGCATCATTCCTTCCAGGGTCGCCTGGAGGTCGGCGAGGGTCTCCTGGTGGAGCGGATGGTTGATGATTGCGTCGCCAAAGGCCTCTCGTTTCTGGGCGTAATCTCGGGCAAGAGCCAGTCCGCGTCGCACGTACGAGGCGGCCGTGACGGCATTCCAGGTTCGGGTGATGCGGAGCATCGGCTTCATGTGACGCGTTCCGTGCCGAAGCTCCTCGGTCACCGGAACGGCTTTGGCGCCATCGAGCTGAAGCTCGGCCGTCGGCAGCTTTCGAGTTCCGAGTTTGTCCTTAAGGCGGTTTACATAGACGCCCTCAGCCAAATCACCATCGGGGCGAAGGGGAACGTAAAAGAGCGCCAGTCCGTCACTGCCGTCTGGATTGCCGTCGGGGCGAGCGAGCGCCAGGGCGACGTTCGCATTGATCGCACTCGTGAACCACTTCCGGCCGTAGAGTCGCCAGGTCCCGTTTTCGTCTCGACGCGCGGTCGTGCGGCTCTGGCTGACGTCCGATCCGCCTGCAACCTCAGTCATCCACTGGCCCGAGGTCCAGAAGCTGGCCGGCGTTCGGCTGGTGAAGTGCGGGAGCGCCTCGTCAACGAGGTCGTCCTTCCCCGTTTCGAGAAGCGTGCGGGCGGCCCCGTCCGTCATGGCCAGCGGACAGCCGTACATGTCGGTGGAGGGGATAAAGAGGTAGGCGAGGGCCATCTGATGGAGTCGGCTGTGCGCCCCGTGCCGTTGTTCGTAGGCTGTGGCCAGAACCCCGTGAGTGGACGCCACTTCTTCGGCTCGTTTCCAGACGTCCGTTACCTCGATCTGATCGATTCGATCGCCCCAGGGCCCCCATCGGGTCAGCGTTGGCTCGTTGTCGAGATCCTGTTGCTGGAGCTCGTATAGTTCGTTTCCAGCCAGGTCCCCCATTTCTTCAAGTTCGGGCTCAATTCTAGAGTGGACAGGATCGGGAAGAAGACGGGCGAGAAGGCTTTTCAGTACCCGATCAGAGTGGTATTGATTGTCGAGCTCGGGCGGGGATTGTACCGTGTCGGGAGTCATGAATTGACGGGGCAAAGTTTGGAGAAGTGAGTGCCACAGTTGCTTTGTACGTTTGACGGTTTCCCCCGTTCGTTACAGGGCAGGAACCTCGAGGTCGAAAGACCGTGGCCCGTTCAGGATTCGTACGCGGTTGTCCTTCTACCCAAGACGCCCCTATGGCATATCGCGACTGGCGCTGGCAAACTTTCTGGAGTGGACTCCTTTTTCTCGTCGCCGCCGGGGTCAGTGTCGTCATCGTCCGTACGCTGCTTCTAGAGTCTCATCAGGTCGAGACCGTCCCGGCGTCGGAACTCACCGTGGCTGATCAGGCGCCGCAGCGTCTGAGTACGGCGCTTCAGTTCCGAACCGTTACCAGTCGGGATCCCGCACAGCTCGACTCAGCCGCCTTTGAGAGCCTCTATGCTTATTTCGACCAAGCTTTTCCACGGGTGCACGAGACCCTCGACGTCCGACGCGTCAGTGACTTGAGCCGCCTGTACACCTGGCCGGGCTCCGATTCTACCCTTGCTCCGATCGTTCTGATGGCTCACGTCGACGTGGTGCCCGTGGAGGACTCGTCGGCGTGGACTCATCCGCCCTTTCAGGGGCGAGTGACGAACGGGTACGTGTGGGGGCGTGGCGCCCTCGACGACAAAGCTAGCGCCGTGGGCATTTTGGAGGCCATCGAGTCCCTCCTCCAGCAGGGCGAGACGCCGTCACGAACCGTCCACGTGGCCTTTGGTCATGACGAGGAGGTGGGCGGGCCTCGAGGAGCGCGAGCCCTGGCCGAGCAGATAACAGAAATGGGAGACGCTCCAGCCCTCGTATTGGACGAAGGCGGAGCCATCACGAGAGGGGCCCTGCCCGGGTTGGAAGATCCGCTTGCTGCTGTTGGAGTGGCGGAAAAGGGGTATCTCAGTCTTCGGTTGAAAGCCGAGCGCCCCGGCGGACACTCGTCGGTCCCGCCCGAAGAGACCAGCATCGGGGTGCTCAACGAGGCGATCTCTCGCCTGCAGGCGAATCCCTTGCCCACCCGTCTGGACGGGGTGACCGGTCAGACGTTCGAGTATGTGGCGCCCGAGATGGACGTGCCGATGCAGGTGGCGTTTGCCAATCAGTGGTTGACGGCGTCCCTCCTTCGATGGCGCCTCAATAAGGTGCCTGCCGCGAAGGCCGCCACTCGAACCACGACGGTGCCCACGCGCCTCGACGCCGGCGTCAAAGACAATGTGATTCCGACGACTGCCGAGGCCACCGTGAACTTCCGAATTCTTCCGAGCCAATCGGTGGCCTCCGTGGTCGACCACGTGCGGACCACCCTCGAAGGCCTGTCTATTCAGCTTACACCGGTGCAGTCGAACAATCCCACCTCGGTCTCGGCGGTCGGAGATTCAACCTTTCGGGTTCTTCAGCGCACCATCGGCCAAGTGACGGCCGACTCTGTGGTTGTCGCACCCATCCTCGTCCCCGGCACCACGGACAGCCGGTACTATGCCGAGCACACGGACCACGTGTATCGTTTTGTCCCCTATCAGCTCACCGAGGACGACCGGAGCCGCATCCACGGCGTCGACGAGCGCATCTCGACTGAGGACTACAACACGGTCGTCCAGTTTTACAAACAGGTGATTCAGAACGGGAATCTTCTTCCCCACCGTTCGTCGTGAGGGGAGCCGTTATCCAAACAAGAGCTGCACGACGTAGACGGACGCGAGGAAGCCCACGAGGTCGGCAAAGAGTCCGGCCGGGACGGCGTGGCGAGTCTCGCGGATGTTGACGGCCCCGAAGTAGACGGCAATCACGTAGAAGGTCGTCTCGGTGGAGCCAAACATGGTAGCCACCATTTTTACCAGTAGCGAGTCTTCGCCGTACTGGTTGATCATGTCGGCCACGAGTCCCGCTGAGCCCGACCCGGTGAGAGGTCGCACGATGCCCATGGGAAGGACCTCTGCGGGCACGCCGATGAGGCCGAGCACGGGATCTAAGACGTCGACCAGAAAGTCCATGGCCCCAGAGGCTCGAAACATGCCGATGGCGAAGAGGATGGCGATAAGGTAGGGAATGATGGTCACGGCGACGTCGAACCCCTCCTTGGCTCCCTCGACGAAGACTTCGTAGACACGGACGCCCTTGATGAGGCCGTACAAGGGGAAGCCCACCAGAAGGGTGGGGAGGACGAAGTAGGAGAGGATGCTGACGGTCGTGCGGATGGACTCGAGCATGACAGAAAGGGGTTTTCGGAAAAAGGATCCGGGGAGGAGGACGGTTGTGAGGCGGAAGAGCTGTCAGGACGACTCTTCGGACTCGGCATTCCGGTGGGGAGACGTCTCCCGAAATTGCCGGAGCTTGCTCAAGAACAGTGTGCCGAGGATGCCGGCGATCGTGGAAAACAGCGTCGCCAGGGTGATCGAGAAAAAGAGCTGATTGATCTGCAGGCCCATAATGGCCACGAGCAAGGAGGGAGGGACCAGCTGTACGCTCGAGGTGTTGAGCGCAAGCAGCATCACCATGCCGTCCGTGGCCGTGTCCTTCTCGGGATTTAGACTCTGCAGGTCCTCCATGGCCTTAATGCCGAGAGGGGTTGCTGCATTTCCCAGGCCGAAGACATTGGCCAGAAGATTCAAGGTAATGTTTCCCAGGGCAGGATGGTCGTCCGGGACGTTGGGGAACAGCGGGCTCAGAAGCGGGCGAACGACGCCGGTAAGTGCCTCGACGAGCCCCGCCTCTTCACCGATTTTGACGAGGCCGAGCATGAGCCCGAGGATGCCGATGAACCCCAGAGCGAGAGAGGCCGCGGTTTCGGCGAAATCGAGGGCGGCCTGAGCAATGTCGTTGAGCTTGCGAAACCGTACGGGATCGAACTGAACGGCGGTCTCGATTTGGGGGGTGCCCTGAGTGGCCGTTGGTTCGGCTCGGAGGGTGCCGCGAAGCGCCGGATTTTCTTCACTGGCGTGGAACTCCTGGATGGTGGCCAGCGGCTCTGGGAGGTTGGCTTCCTCGTCAAACTGCAGCTGCCACCCTTCCTGTGTTTGAATCAGCGTGCCTGAGTACGACGTCTCAGGGCGCTCCTCCGTCTCATACAGCTGCTGGTAGCGACTCGTATCGATTCGTATCTCGACCGGTTGCCGACGGGCATCCGGGGTATATCCGTCTGGGAAGTCCAGGCGAACGGGTAGTGCACTGTCATTTTGAAACCGGTTTTCGACCAGCTCCTGGGTGTCGACGGCAAGGGCAAATACCAGGCTGAAGATGATCAGCCCACTCCAGATGTAGTTGAGCATGGCAGGGGGAGACAAACAGTCGTGATTGGCGAGCCGCAAACATCATAGGGACTGCCTGCCAGAAGGGAAATAGACGCGGGGGGGCGCTCAGCCCCTGCCACCAAATTTTAGAACCTGTTTTCATTCGTGTCTCCGAGCGGCAGCAACGGCCTGCACATCGCCCCCCGGATCTTGGGCGTTCGCCAAAGCTGCGGGATCCCGCTCTCGCTCCGAGAATCCGTTTGTGCTCCCTCGAGATGTGTGCAGTGCCGCCGCTCTCTGCTTGAATGCTGGACGGGGAGAGTTACTCGCTCGGTTCAGGCTCGTCGTCGGCACCTCCGTCGAACGGGAAATAGTAGCGGAAGCCGATCGCTCCGTCAAAACGAAGCGTTACGGGGTCGGTGAGGCTCAGGGTCGGGGCAACCTCGACGAAGACGTCCACGGGGGCTGAGCCGAGAAGGTAGGTGATCCCCGTTGGGCCGCGGACGTCGAACTGATTGCTGGCGTTCTCAAAAACCGACAGCTGTGCGCCGGGCCCGATGTATAGGGCCAAGAGCCCTTCTCCAACTTCGAGCTCGTTGAAGTTGTGGAACAGATAATCTCCCTGCAGAATCCAGTACGACTGACCGCCGAGAGGGCCTCCGTCAGCAATAAAGAAGGAACTCATGCCTGTGAAGGCCTGTCGGTCGGAGAGCCACAGCTTTCCATTGACGCCTACAGGATTCCGATCGAAGGCAGAGGCTCCGTTCGTCACTCCGATCGAGGCGCCAATGCCGACCCCTTCCGTTTGAGCGTGGACAGGTGTCAGCACACCGATGAACAGGGAGAAGAGAAAGAGGAAGGGGAGCACGCGTCGGATCATCATGAAGGAGGAAAGTTTTGAGGAAGAGGGCGTCGCACGAAAGCTACGAAGACGATAAGAGGGCATTCCCTAAAAACTCAAATGGATCGACTGAGAGAAATGCCCTTTGGACAAAGGGAGGATGGGAAGAAGAGCCCCGGAGGGGATCATCCTTGTCTGTCAGGGTTGTTGCGTTTTTTCGACCGTTCAATCGGAGGAGGGTAGGAAAGCATCGTCGTGGAGCGACTACACGTAGACGATCAGATATTGGTGATCAATAAACCCCCGGGACTTCTCTCACAGCCGGACCGGACGGGGGATCCCGACGTATTGCGTCTCGGTCGAAATATGCTTTCGAGCGACGGAGCAGGGGAGCCGTTTCTCGGTCTCGTCCATCGTCTGGACCGTCCGGCGTCGGGAGTGATGGTGGTGGCTCGCACCTCAGAAGCGGCTCGTCACCTGTCGGCCCAGTTTCGCGAGCGGACTGTCGACAAGCGGTACCTGGCGATGGTAGAGGGAGTGCTGAGCGGGATTGGGACCTGGACGGATTATATTGCCAAGCCCGGCCGACAGCCTCAGCTCGTCTCGCCGGAGCACCCGAAGGGGAAGCGTGCGGAGATGCAGTGGCAGGTTCTCGCCTCGAGCGACGCATCTACGCTCTTGCAGGTCGAACTGAAGACGGGCCGCCCCCATCAAATTCGGTTGCAAGGGGCCAGCCGAGGCCATCCGGTGCTTGGAGATCGTCGATACGGCGCTCAAGAATCCCTAGAACACAGAGCGATCGCTTTACACCACGCTCTTCTCCGGGTGGATCATCCCGCCCATCAGCGACGGGAGGCGTTTCTTGCACTCCCCCCGGATCTGTGGGAAGAGATTGCCACAGATGAAATGTGGACGGCCCTCCGGCGCATGCTCGACCAGGCGCACCTCTCTTAGATCGCTCCTCGAGGGATCGACTTCCTCAGCAGGAACAGGCTGGAGGGGAGAGGGCGGCAGGGGAGAGGCCGGAGTCGGCGAACGTAGGAAGGCGTCGCCCGTTGCGAAATGCTCAGAACCTGTTTGGCGGATTGTCTACGGCCTGTGATTTGGTGGATCTCGTGCAGAAAGATGTCTGCGTTCGGCCGGTCGCCCCGCTACAGGCACTCCCTTGGGCGTCTTTCTGCAACTTCGCCCCCTGTGTCTACTCGGCTGCGCCTCGTCAGTCGCTTCGCTCGTGTCGGCTTCGTATCCATCCACCAAACAGGTTCTCAGACTCTAAAATTGCTTTTTCACCCAATCCTA
>CAYXAD010000108.1:0-11055 GCA_964462965.1 uncultured Salinivenus sp. | reverse complement strand
AAACCTCTTCGTCACAATCCACGCCCCCCTACGGACCGCAGCGATTCCCTGGGGCCTTCCACCCGGCCAATCCTTTCTGTTTGCTCCTGGTTTTGTCTTTCGCTGCTCCTCCCAACAGTCCGAACCGAAGAGTGGCCGTCGGTTTATCGTTCTCTCCCATTGGTCAACTCTCCACAACGAGCGCCGTCCATGCTCTTCTCTTACATCTGCCGGGACGCGGATTGGAGGAATGAACAGCATCCTCAGCACATGAGTGAAATCATAGATGCGATGAAGCGGATGACACTTTCACACCGACCGCTTATCTTGGAAGCGGTTCGCCCGTCCTTCATCGGTTGCTGTACCCCGCATGATTGCTTTGACATCTCGTGAGCTCTTCACTGGCCTCTTGAGCCTCGGTCTTCTTTTGCTCCTGGGCCCCCTTTCCTCCGCACATGCCCAGGATGATGACCTGCCGACGGTCACGAATACCTATGCCCTGGAAAATGCCCGGGTCGTTCAGGCCCCCGGACAGGTGATTGAATCGGGGACCGTCGTCATCCGCGACGGCTTGATTGAGCGCGTCGGTCCGAACGTGGACATTCCGTACGACGCCCGCCGCATCGAGGCCGATTCGCTCGTGGTCTACGCCGGTTTTATCGATGGTTTCTCGCATGCCGGGGTCGACACCCCGGACCCTGAAGACGAGGACGTCGAGGATCCCGGTGATCCGCCCCCCGATCGCGCAGGCATCCAACCAGATCGGGAGGTCCGGCCAATGCTCACCCCCGACGACTCGGCCCTCGATCGCCTTCGCAAAGCCGGCTTTACGGCCGCTCAGGTCGCTCCCGAAGGGCAGATGCTGCCCGGCACCAGTGCCCTCGTACTGTATGGAGGCCCGACGGCCGATGACATGCTCCTTGAGACCAACGAGGGCCTCTTCGCGCAACTGGAGCCCGCCCGGGGCTCCTGGCCAAACACCATCTACCCGAGCACCGACATGGCGGTGATTGCTCAGTTTCGGCAGCTCTATCGGGAAGCCGATCGGCGTCACACCATGGAATCTGACTATGCACAAAACCGAACCGGCCAGCCGCGTCCCCCCCGGGACCCCGTGCACAACGCCCTGTTTCCGGTCCTCGAAGGGGAGACGCCCATCACCTTCTATGCAGATGACGCCCTGTCCATCCACCGCGTTCTCGACCTCCAGGAGGAGCTAAACTTTCCCCTCACGCTCGCTGGCTTAGGTGAAAGCTTCAACACCCTCGAAGCCCTTCAGAATAGGGATGCCCCCCTCTTCCTTACGCTCGACCTTCCTGAGGAACCCGACCGGGCCGCCGACGAAGACACCACGGTCGCCGACACCACGGCTCAGCCCGAGCGTCACTACGACCCCGACCTCCAAACCGAATCTCAGGAAGAGATCGACCAGGAAGAGACCAACCTCGAGCTTCGCCACGCGATCGAGCGTCAGAAATACCTCGAAACGGCAGATACTCTTGAAGAAGCCGGGCTGGAATTTGGGTTCACCACCCGAGAGGCGGATCCAAAGGATCTCCGCGACAATCTCCGAACGATGATCGAACACGGCCTCTCGGAAGAAACAGCACTCGCTGCCCTCACGACTCGGCCCGCCTCCTTCCTCGACCTCGAAGATCGGCTGGGCACCGTAGAACCCGGGAAGATTGCGAATCTCGTCGTGACGGACGGTCCCATCTTCGAGGAGGGCACGAACGTCCGCCACGTGTTCGTGGACGGCCGACAGTATGAATACGCCGAGGGATCAGAAGAAAATGGAGGAGGGGTGAGTGGAGACGTCTCCGCCGTCCTCGGCACCTGGTCGTACACCCTCGAAACGCCCCAGGGGGATCTCAACGGTACGTTCACCCTCGAAGGAGACGAATCGAGCCTCGAGGGCACCTTCTCCGGGCCAGAAGGAGAAGAGGAAGACATGCAGGCCCTCTCCTTCGACGGATCGACCCTCTCGTTCGAAGTCTCGTCGCCCCAGGGAGACACCATTACGGTTTCGGTGACGATCGAAGAAGACACGTTCGAGGGCAGTGCCACCGGTCCGTTCGGGTCTCTTCCCATCACGGGTGAACGCGTCAGCCAGCCCGACGGATGAGACCTCTCTTCCTGCGTCCCGCCGTTTCCTCCAGTTTCACGGTTGATAGTTGTTCCATGACTGTTTTCTTCCCTTCTCGCCTTCGATTTCTTTCCTGCTTCGTCCTTGCCCTCTTTCTGGTGACCCCCACCGGCCAGGCCCAGGACCGACTCCGGGCCGATGCCCCCGACGATTGGCTCATCCAAAATGCCACGATCCTGACCGTCACCAATGGCTCCATTGAAAATGGGGAGATCCTGGTGCAGGACGGGCAGATTGCCCAGGTTGGGCAGGACGTGTCGGCCCCAAGCGGGGTGGAGACCTACGATGCCAGCGGGCAGTACGTGATGCCCGGCATCGTCGACGCTCACTCCCACATGGCCATAAGCGACATCAATGAAGCCTCCAACCCCGTCACCGCCGAGGTCAGCGTCGGCGACGTGTTGGATCCGTACGACGTGCAAATCTACCGCGCTCTCGCCGGCGGAGTCACGACCTCCCACGTCATGCACGGCTCGGCCAACCCCATCGGGGGTCAGAATGAGACGATCAAGCACCGGTACGGACGAACGTCCCCCGAGGCCCTCCGGATGGAGGAAGCTCCCCAGACCATTAAGTTTGCGCTCGGTGAAAATCCGACCCGCGTGCACGGAGAAGGAAATGACAAGGTCCCCCGCACGCGAATGGGCGTCGAGCAGGTGATTCGGGAAAATCTCAGAAAAGCCCGCCGTTACCAGGACAAAAAAGAGGCGTATCAGAATGGCGAGCGGGACCATCCCCCGGAGCATAGCGAGCGAATGGAGGTACTTGCCGGCATCCTTCAGGGGGACATTATCGTCCACGCTCACTCGTACCGTGCCGACGAGATCTATATGCTGATGAACGTCATGGAGGACTTTGGGGTCGACGACCTCGTCTTCCAGCACGTCAACGAAGGCTACAAGGTCGCCCCCGAACTGGCCGAGTTTGGCGCGGGAGCGTCCATCTTCTCAGACTGGTGGGCCTATAAGTTCGAGGTCTACTATTCGACCGCGTACAACGCAGCCATCCTTACGGAGAATGGGGTCCGCACCTCCATCAACTCCGACTCGGACGAACTCAACCGGCACCTGTACCACGAAGCTGCGAAGTCTCAGCGCTACGGTGACCTTTCCGATCAAGAGGCTCTCTCCCTCATCACCATCAATCCCGCGCGCCAGCTCGGCATTGGCGACCGGGTCGGATCCATCGAGGAGGGAAAGGACGCGGACCTCGCCATCTTCGATGCCCATCCGCTCTCCATCTACGCCGAGCCTCAACGGACGTACGTCGATGGCGTCGTTCGTTTTGATGCCGACGAAGACCCCGACGACATGCGCCTTCGCGTGGACCCTGAACGATCGGTGGACCTCACGGAGACCACGCACACCGGTCGTCGCGAGCATCGCTGCCTGGAAGGGGCCTTCCTCCACGCCACTGAGAAGGGCCTTTCCCTAAAGAATGGAAATCAACGGGACTGGTAGTGCCTCTGCCCGCCCCCGTTTTCGGGACTCCTCAGGTCCCCCTGCTGTGCCTTCATAACCGTTCGTAGATCTGCTTTGCCGCTTTCCATGCTTACGCCTTTTTCTCTCCTCCCTCGGCTGCCACACACTCAACGTCTGGGGCTTGCCTTGATTGTCGCTCTCGCCGGAGCCCTACTGGTGACCCCGCCCGTGGCTGAAGCTCAGAAGAACCCCGGGGTTCAGGGGGCCTTTGCCCTCACAAATGCCCAGGTAATCACCGCTCCGGGAGACACCATTGACCAGGGAACGGTGGTCATTCGAGAAGACACCATCGCCGCCGTCGGGGCAAACGTGGACGTTCCCGACGACGTGGATGCCATCGACTGCGAGGGCCTGACGGTGTATCCCGGTATGATCGATAGTGGAACGCACCTCGGGCTCGAAGAGGTCGGCTCCCTCAGCGAAACCCAGGACTACAACGAAATTGGGGACCTCACGTCACATATGGACGCCCTCACGGCTGTCAATCCAAACTCCGTACACATCCCGGTGAATCGGGCGCAGGGCATTACGACGGTTCTCACGGAACCCACGACGGGCCTCTTGCCTGGAGTCGCGGCCCTCATCTCCCTGCACGGCTACACGCCCGAACAGATGCACGAAGGGGGGGTGGAACTCACGAAGCTGGACTTCCCCTCCACCGGTCGAGAGGGCCCCTGGGATGATCGCTCCCCCGAAGAGATTGAAGAGCAAGCCCAAGAAGCGATGGACGAACTGAATGAAATATGGAAGCGGGCCGAGCTTTATGCAGACATCGATTCGTCCGTTGCCCAGCACCCCGAGGAGCGGCGTCAACCCGAGTACGTGCCCTCCATGGAGGCTCTCATTCCGGTCGTCCGCGGCGAGCGGCCCCTCCTGATCTCCGCCGATCGGGCCTCCGACATTACCTCCGCCCTCGAGTGGGCTGACGAGCGGGGCGCACTCGATCAGGTCGTGCTGAGCGGCGCCGAAGAAGGATGGCGCGTGGCCGACTCGATTGCCGCGGCGGACGTCCCCGTCCTTGTCGGCCCCGTGCTCCAAAACCCCGCGCGGGAGAGCGATCGCTACGACAAGGCGTACGCCAACCCCTCCCTCCTTCACGACGCGGGCGTCCAGATCGCCCTGCGGACCAACGAGACGGAAAACGTCCGCAACCTGCCGTTCCACGCCGGATTCGCGGCTACGTATGGGCTTGGGAAAACAGAGGCCCTCCGGGCCGTCACCACCGCTCCGGCGGAGATCTTCGGCGTCGACGACCGAATTGGCTCACTGGAAGTGGGCAAGCGCGCCAATCTCTTCGTGGCAGACGGCGACCCGTTTGAGGCGCAAACCCAAATCTTCCATCTCTTTATCGACGGGTACAAGCTTCCCCTCGAAAACCGCCAGTCGGAGCTCTACGACGAATTCCTGAACCGCAACCCGGGCCTGGAAAAATAAGTGTGGGTGGGTGGATGGATGAACAGATGGAGGTAGAGCGGATCTGCCTCTAAACGTTCATCCCTTTAGACGCGTTCAAAGAGGGCCCCTTCGATCGTGAGGCCGGGGCCGAAGGCCATCGCCACACCCCGCTCGAGCGGGGCCCCATTTCCTTGAGCGCTGCCCTCCAGGATTCGCTTTAGCACAAACAGGATGGTGGGCGAGCTCATGTTGCCGTAGAGGCGAAGCACCTCCAGGCTGTCCCGTACCTCCGTTGGCGGAAGCCCAAGCACCTCCTGGGCCCGCTCTACCACGGCTCGCCCGCCCGGATGGATGGCCCAAAAGTCCACCTCGTCCCGGTCGACGTCGTGATCCCCGAGGAGCCCATCCACGTACGCGGGCAGGTGCCGGGCCACAATGTCCGGCACGCGCGACGAGAGGCCCATGAGAAAACCGGTGTTGCCAATCGTCCACGTCATGTCCTCCATCGAATCGTCGTCGAGCCGACTTCGACCGTCGACGTAGGCCAGTCGCCCCCGGGCCTCCTCCTCCGAGCGGGACGCCAGCACGGCCGCCGCCGCCCCATCTGAAAAGAGCGAGTTGACAACGACACTTTCCAAGGAGCCTTCGATCTGAAAGTGGAGAGTGCACAGCTCGGCGCAAACGACGAGCACTCGGGCGTCGGGATCCGACTGGCAGAAACTGTGCGCCACACGAAGTGCATTGAAGGCGGCGTAACATCCCATAAAGCCGATGAACGTCCGCTCGGTGGAGGCCGGGAGATCGAGACGCTTGACGAGCTCGATGTCGATTCCGGGGGCAAAGAAGCCCGTACAGCTCACGGCAATCACGTGGGTGATGTCGTCCGTCCCGACTCCCGACTTCTGCAGCGCCCGCTCGGCCACCTCCTCCGACAGCGGGAGTACCGCCTCCCGGTACTTCTCATTGCGCTCCTTCGTCGTGGGGGCCGGCTCGAGGGACCAGTTCCCGGGAAAAAAGTCAAAGGCTTCCGGGTCGTCTTCTCCGTAGTCCGTCACGCAGGAATAGCGATAGTCGATGGCCGATCGCTCATAGAGTGTAGGCAGCCGATTGCGGAGGGCCTCGGGCAACCGTTCGATCTGCTGCATGAAGGCGGCCGCCTCGGACTGAGGCTCACGATGGGACGGCGTGCCCGTGGCGATGGCTTCCAGAGTGGTATACATTGAATAGAGAAGGCTGTAAAGTGAACGACCGGCAAACCGCGATCCGTTGAGGAAAAGTGAACGCCCACGCGGAAATGAAGTTGGCTCCTTGAAATGAACGTTCGGCTCCATTGTCGAGTTCGACAGCCTGCCCTATGAACCCGCTCTTGCTGTGCAGAGAAAGCCATTCAAAAGCATGACACCGTATCAGCACCTCTCTGGCGCTACAGCCTACTCTGCCGTCGCCGTCTCCAGCGTGGGCTGCTGCCGAAGGTGGCGCGTGAGCTCTTCGTGCACCTCCTCGGGCGAACGGCTCTCGACGAGGGACGCGATCGTGTCGCGGGAATGGGCGAGGGTCGTGACGATCGCCAGCCGCTGTACGTAGGCCTCTGGACTCAGGTCCCGGCCGCCGAGCAGAACAAAAACCACACGGACGGGTCGGCTTGCACGGGGGACCCGAACGCCCTCCGCATTCACGCCCACCAACAGCCGAGTCGTCTCCACTTCGGTCGAGTGGGTATGATACAGCGCCACGCCCGGCCGCAATTCCGGCGCGTACCCCGGATCCGCCGTAAAATTCGCAATGAGAGAAGCATGGGGACCGTCCGGCTCCAGAGAGTTCGTCAGGAGGCGCTCTAGAGGAGCTTGAAGGGTCTCTCCATCTAAATTCAACACGATGTCCCCCACATTGAGATCGCTGAGCAGTACCTCGGGCTCAAAGCGATCTACCTCGGAAGAGACCGAACTTCCGATGGCCGTCTCAGCCATGTAGACCGTCAAGATCGAATTCTCGGCGAGACGGCGCATGAGGAGAGACGGCAGGCGGCGCAGGGACGGTCGCCAGGCGACGGAGCCTTCGCGCTCGCTGACGAGCACGACCATGTCATCGGGCGTCGCCAAGGTCTCCAGTTCGGGCACAACGTCGCCCCACCGCCCGACAGCATGCGATTCCACAGTAAGCTCGGGAGACGTCTCTTCAAGCCGAGCCTGGATCGAGGGAAGCGAGTCTTCGGTCGCCACGACGACGAGTTCGAATCCCGAGCGGGCCGCGAGCTGCTTGAAGGCCCGGGCCATCGCTGAGAAACCAACCTCACGATCCGCATACGGAGGAACCGCCAGGAGCATCCGCTCATGTGTAGAAACCCGACGCTGGACCCGGCTCACGATCACCATCTCCTCGGTCTCTTCCAGGAGCTGATCCAATACACTGCCGAAAATAAAGCTCCGTGCAGAGTTGTCTCCGCCCCACCCTACAACCACCGTCGAGATCCGTTCTTCCGTGATTGCCCGTACCATGCCACTGGCAATGTTGTAGTCGACCCGAGTGATGGGCACCACCGGCATTTCGGCGTCAGCCGCGTGGAGCACAGCGTGACTGAGGAGCTCCTCCCCTTCCGCGACTCGGGCTCCCGCCTCTGACCCGTCTCGAACGACTGTGACCGGGTAGATCGGCTCCTCCGAATTCTCTGCGTGAAGCAGGACGGCCAGGTCCATCAAATCATCGACCGACTCGGGATTGGACAGGGGAACGAGAATCCGCTGCGGTGCCTCTGACGAACGGTAGGGGCGTGCCTGTTCTTGCACGGCGACCTGCCGGCCAAATTTCTCCACGACCCACGGCCCCACCACAGCGGTAAGCAGAATGAGCAGGACGACCGCGTTCACCGCTGCTTCGTCAAACAATCCCATCTCGAACCCCACCAGGGTCACGGCAAGGGTGGCCGCGGCCTGTGGAGTAGAGAGCCCAAAGATGGTCCACGTTTCACTTGCGCTGTAGTCGTACAACATGCCTGCGCTCCAGGCCGCTGCGGCCTTTCCCACCCACACGAGCCCGGCAAACGTAAGTGTATAAATCCCGACGGTCCATCCTTCCAAGAGGACGGAAGCGTCCACGAGCATCCCGACGGAAATCAGAAAAAACGGGATGAAGAGGGCATCCCCGACAAACTGAATTCGGAGCATGAGTGCACTGCGCTCGGGCACGAGACGGTTGAGGGCAATGCCGGCCAGGAAGGCCCCGATGATCGGCGCCAGATAGACGAGCTCGGCCACATACGCCGTGACGAAGACGACCGCCAGCAGAAAAACGAATTCGAGGTCGGCCTGCTTGCGCACCGTTCGAAAGAACCACTGGCCCAATCGAGGCAACCCTGTAAAGACCGCCACACCGTAGGCGGTAACGAGTCCCACGAACCCGGCCCAAAACCCGAGGCCCGTCGCCCCTTCGACCGTCGCCGATACTGCGGCGAGCAGAAGCAGTGAAATGACGTCCGTGACCATGGTCCCTCCCATGGTCATCGTGACGGCGGCATTTTTCGTGATGCCCAGCCGCGAAGCGACTGGATAGGCCAGGAGAGTATGCGATCCGACGACGGAGCCCAGCAGAAGAGCCGTTGCGGCGTCGTAGCCCAGAATCCGGGTGCCCACGACGAAGGCCAGCCCCGCGGGAAAGAGAAAGGAGAGCCCACCAAACGTCAGACTCCGCCCTTTGTACCGCACAAACTGATTCAGATCGAGGGATAGGCCGGCCGTAAACATCAAGTACAAGAGGCCCACCGTCCCCAGAAGTTCAAACGTCGGTCCGCGCTGGAGAAGTCCGAGTGCATGAGGACCGACCACGGCCCCGCTCACGAGAAGTCCCACGAGTCCTGGTAGTCCGGCCCGTCGAAACAATGGCGGAGCCAGAAGGACGATGAGCATCACCGTCGCAAAGATGAGTACCGGATTGGTCAGCGGCCAGTCCATTGGACGGGGCGGGAAGATTCATTACCAGGATCTGTGAGGGCTGTAGACGGCAGACGGCCGTCGGCGGTCGGTCGTTAATCTGATAAGAGTTGAAGCTATTCAGTCTTTTCCCCATCGCTCTCTAATTCTTTGGCCTCCTCCCAGAGCGCATCGGCCGTCGGCAGATCGACGTCGGCCACCGTTTTGTCCTCCGCCGCGAGACGTTCTTCGATATGTTCGAAGCGACGGGTAAACTTGTCGTTGGTCCGGCGAAGGGCATTCTCGGGATTAATGCCGGCCTGCCGGGCGTAGTTGCAAAGCGCAAAGAGGAGGTCGCCAAACTCCTCCTCCCGCTCCTCGGGATCGGCTTCTGAATCGACGGTCGTTCGGAATTCACCCAGCTCTTCCTCGACCTTTTCCCAGGCGTCGTCTCGATCCGGAAAGTCAAAGCCGACCCCCGCAGCTTTCTGCTGAACCCGAAAGGCCCGAAGGAGCGCAGGCAGTTGGCGAGGCACGCCCTCGAGCACGGACGTGGTCCCTTCCTCCTCGTCGTCCTCCTCCTGCTGCTTGATTTCCTCCCAGGAGGCCGCGACTGCCTCCGGATCGTCCGCCCCTTCGTCCCCGAAGACGTGGGGATGGCGACGAACGAGTTTGTCCGTTTCAGCCTCGATCACATCCCCCAGCGTAAAGCGTCCTTCCTCCTCGGCAATGGTCGCGTGGAAAAGCACGTGCAGAAAGACGTCCCCGAGCTCCTCGGGCAGTTCCTGCCAGTCTTGCGCCTCAATTGCATCGACCACTTCGTAGGCCTCCTCGATGAGAAGATGCTTCACCGATTCGTGGGTCTGCTCCCGATCCCAGGGGCAGTCGCGTCGAAGTTGCTTCACGATGGCGACGAAATCGGCGTAGGCTTCGAGGCGATCCTCGGACTCCGAAAAAGTCGCTTCGTAGATCTTGTCGGCAGGGTCGGACATGGAAACGGGAACGTGATCATGCGATGCGATTCGGTCCTACTGAACTCGGCCCGGCCCCTCGTGTTTGCATGTGTAAACCATGATATCTTAGATGGTCTCGGCTCCATTCTGATGAAACAAGTGGGGGAGCCCTTCGTCTCATAACAACGGTGATCAAGCGCCGAGGACCGGGGCGCAAGGTCGCCACTGCTCTTTCACTTATGGGGATGACACGGCTTCGACGCGTAGTAAGCGTGCAGCGGACTGTCCTGCCGAGCTTCCTGGTATGCTCGTAAATCTTGTCAGGAACTCGCAACTGCGGACGATTATTCGTACGCGATGGCGGCGTAACAGCCTCCATCTGTCTCACGTCGCTCCTGACCCTTGGGGAGCGTGAGACATCGACAAAAAGGGTGTAGTCGTTGCGTCCTCCGGCTGAGGACGGAGCGGCGAATTTCAATCAGCCTCTGCGCCGCCCTGGCCTCGTGGATGGGCATATGGGTGGCGTGAATACCGAATACATCCACTATGCAGGTAGAGGTTCGACTTGTACGGCTACGCGGACCCGGGTTCGACTCCCGGCATCTCCACAACACTGCCCCTCAAATCGGGCTTTGTCCCGGTCTGAGGGGCTTTTTTTGTTTGGTGGGTGCGCGATTGGGTGCAATCGCCCCTATTCGAAAGATCGAGACGACTCTCCCGAGGGCAGGGGGCCCTCCTGGGCGCTGCTCTGCGGCGGGTGTCTCGGCGCAGGTGTCCCTGTACGACTCGCCAGGATTCCGTAGAGCCCCAGAGGCCACGAAGAACGACCGCAATTCCTGCGATAGTGGTCCAATCTGTGGAAAACACTCGTCGTCACCTAGACTGCTGTCACATGCACAGAGCTTCAACGCGTGCACGGAGAGGCCCAGAGGAGCATCAGTCCAGCCGAAGAAACCGGGCATTGACGGCGACAATCACGGTGCTCGCGCTCATCAGGATGGCCCCGACCGCCGGGCTGAGAATGATGCCGGCCCCAGCCAGCACGCCCGCCGCCAGCGGAATGGCGACCACGTTGTAGCCGGTGGCCCACCACAGGTTTTGCACCATCTTGCGGTAGGTCGCCTGCGCCAGGCGAATGACCTGTACGGCGTCCCGCGGGTCGCTCTCGACGAGCACGATGTCGCCGGTCTCGATGGCCA
>CAYXAD010000107.1:0-11262 GCA_964462965.1 uncultured Salinivenus sp. | reverse complement strand
GCAGCGCGTGCTGAGCCTGCCAGCACGTAGAAAAAACCTGCACACCGCGTTACTTTGGATAATTAGAGCCTGTATTCAACCGAAGGAAGTCAGGTGAAAATGAGGACTCCGCGTTGCCTCTTCAGAAGGCTTTCGAGGTTTTGGAAACGTTGGAGGTTTCCCCCGACGTAGCGGACACCGAATGCGGGGTGCAGGCTGCAGCAGCCCGTGCATTTTTGAAGACCGGCTCTAAACTGCACTATGGCGAGCACTCGTTGGCTGTATGCCTGGGGACTCGGGGCCATCGCTTTTGGTGGGGCGTCTCTGCTGTTGCCCCTGTACATCATCGAACTCGGTGCCGAGCCCTTTACGCTCGGTGTCTTGGCTGCCTCGGCCGCCCTGGCCGGAGCCCCCGGCGCCTTCCTCATTGGAATTATCGCTGACCGCACGGGGCGTCGCCGCATCTTTGTGCTCGGAGCACTCGGGGTGATGGGGGTCATGATGGCGCTCGTCCCCCTGCTCGACAGCATTCCCCTGGTCATTGCCGCAAATGCTTTCGTCTGGCTGGCGTATGCCGCTGCGGGGCCTGTGCTCACACTCCTGGCCGTGGCGGGCGTCGACGAATCGGAGTGGCAAGACCGGATTGCCCTCCTCAACTCGTACCAGGGGTGGGGCTGGGCCGGGGGCCTGGTACTCGGCGCCCTCTGGACGGGGGTCGGGGAGCAGTATCTCTCGGCGATCACCACGCAACGAACCTTCTTTCTCGCCTGTGCTACCTGTAGCGCAGGAGCCCTCTTCACCGCCCGCACCTCCCTTCCGGCCGAAAGTGCCCTTCAATTGATCGATCCCAAGCAGGTCCGCCGGGCGGTCCTCCGGGCCCGTCGACTCAACCTCCGGGGCGCGAACTTCCCGTTTACCCTGGGCCGGCTCTTTTGGGGATCCCTGCAGGCCCTCGATCCTCGAACCCTGTACCACCGGTTTTCCAAGGGCCTCGTGGCCTATTACGGCTCCGCCTTCCTCTTCTTCATCGGCTTCACGGCCTTCTTCGCTCCGCTTCCGCTCTTCCTGGAGGAGATCGGATACGGGTCCGGACTAATTTTTGGCCTGTACCTGCTCTCCAGTCTAGGATCCGCCTCGTTCTTTGTCGGAGCGGCCTCCCTCTCTCGCACGTACAACGAGGGGACCCTGCAATCGATTGGGCTCGGCGTTCGAGGGGTGACCTTCCCCTCGGTGGCCCTCGTGGGCACCGTCCTGGGCGTCGCTCTCGTGGACCGCCTCCTCATGGGAGGCCTCTTCCTCGTCGTGGGCCTCACCTGGGCCGTGATCGCCGTCACCGCCGCTACAATTGTCACCCGATTGGCCCCGGCAGCAATTCGGGGAGAGGCCCTGGGCATGTATACAGCCGTCTCGTCGGTGGCCGGCTTCCTCGGGAGCTTGCTCGGCGGAGGGCTGGCAGAACGAAGCTACGTCCTTGCATTTGGAACGGCTGGCTTCTTCGTGGTGCTCGGGGCCCTCCTCGTCTATCGCTTGCGACACGTGTCCGAGGCCGATGACTCTTCGTCCCCGAACCATAATTCGCGTGACTCCACGGCGTCAACCGTCACCTCGCCAAGAGGGTCGACCTCCGACTGAGTGTGGGTAGACAAGACCGCACACCAATTTTCCTCGCTCCCCGTCACGGAAGAGGCCCCGCTCCCCCTCCGTGAACGCAAGCACGGCCGGATGGGCTACCGCTCACCCGACTGTGCGGATTCGTCAGGGGAGGCGTCGGAGTCCCCCACGACCTGAACGGGAAAGGGATCGGTTACACTGCCGGAATACAGCGTCCGATGGGGAAAGGGAATTTCGATGCCCCGCTCGTCGAACGCCTCTTTGATCTCTATGGGAATGCTATTTCGGAGGTCGAGAAAATTTTCCGTCTTGGTCCAGATGCGAAACTCGTGATTCAGAGAGGACTCGCCAAACCCCTGAAACAGGATCTGGGGAGCAGGTTCTTCGAGGCAAAGGGGATTCCGATCGGCCACCTCCATGAGGACCTCGCGGACGTGGCGCATGTCCTCTTTGTACGCCACACCGACCTGCAAATCAACTCGGCGGATGGGGAAGCGGCGGAGGTTCGTGATTTCAGACTTGATGATCGTCTCGTTGGGAATGCGGACGAAGAGATTGTCCAGAGTTCGCAGCTTCACCGAGAGCAAGTCAATCGAGAGAACCTCTCCCAACGTCGTATCCACCCGGATTAGATCCCCAACCCCAAACGGACGCTCGCCCAGCAAAAACAGTCCGCTGATAATGTTGGAGGCCGACGTCTGCGAGGCAAAGCCGATGGCTACGGTCAGGATGCCCGCCGCCCCGAGCAAAATTCCGAGGTTGAAGCCGAGCTCGACAAGTGCGGAGGCGGTGAACAACCCCACGATGCCGTAGAAACAAACGCGCCGGATGACCATCGCCCGATGTGCATCCCCCTCTTTCGCAAAGAGGCGCACGAGACCGGTTCCGGCCAGACGCCCAAGCAGAAGGCCAAAAGCAATCTTGACAGCCGCTCGAGCCCACGCGGCAGCCTGGGGGCTATTCAAAAAGTCGACGACAACCGTCCAAAGCTGCTCCATAGAGTCCTACGACCCAAAAAAGGCCCCAAACGTGCGAAAGGTGCTCGTGAACAATCCCGCTTTCGTCTCCTTCCGAGGCTCCTGGACTCGCTTCGCTCCTGTGATGTCCTTTGGAGGCCCCTTCTTGATGTCGACCGAAGCCCCCTCCGTTCCGGTTATGCGGTTCATCGACACCGCATTGGTCCATAGATAGTCGTCGGGGGTGCGATAGAGCGCCAGGTGTTCGGCCGGCAACTGCACGCGCTCGAGGAAAAGGGAGTCCTCGGCTCGGTTCTCAATCCGGAGGGGAGTGATGGCCCGATGGAGACGAACCGGCAGCTGCTCGAGGCGGAGCCGTCCCGAGGTGCGCGTTGCGTAGCACAGTTCTCCCTCCAGGGTCGAGGCGCCCAGCCAAGTATCCGACATCCGATGGGAGGGCACCTCCTGCAGCAGCCGCCCGCTCTCTTCGAGCTCGATCCGGATCCACAGGGGGGTGCTGAGATACAGCGTCACCGCTTCTCCGGTCGGCACATACAGAGGATGCTCCGGACGGGACACGACAGGACGATCTGCAAGCGCGGGCTGAAGGACGACCCGGGATTCGCTTCGGTGGAAGCTGTAACGGCTGGTCTGGAGTTCCTCGTCCTCGCCCGCCAACACGTCAGCCATCTCGGCGTCCGGCACCGGCACCACCACCTCGCTCCGATTGACCATCGGATCCGCGGCGGTCGGATCCCTCGACAGTCGATGCATGACGCGCCAGTCGGTGGCGGTTCGGTAGAGCCACAGGGTAGACGGGCCTACTTTCCAGCAGCCGCCGGTGTCTTCTTCGAGTGAAAACGCTCCCCACCAGGGGGTCGACGCAGGGGTCGGGTCCTCCATCAAAACGCAGACATTGGAAATGCAGCTGAAGACAATGAATCGACTCCCCCTGAGGAGTGTCGCACCGTAAGCGTCGCCTCAGGAGGCCGAAAGTCAGCAACGAACGCGGTTCCAGGAAACCAGCGTCCGGACTAATATAGGGGCTGTAGGTGCTCTCGACAAGCAATCTTCGAACCTCCACGCTCCCCGCCTCTCAAGCGCCTCCCTGCAATGAACACTCAACCATCATCACTGACCTCTATCAAACTCACGATGAGCCTGCGTCCTAGGAACTCCCTGGAACCGACCCTCCTGATCTCCCCTGCAAACGCTTAGAACGGCACCGACAGCGACACCCGCACGTCCCGCCCGGGCGAGAGTGCATAGCCTTTGTAGGTGTCCAGAAAATCACGGTAGGTTGTGTCGAGTACATTCTGAACGGCGATCCGCAACGAAAGCCTCGAACCGAGCCCAACGTCCACCTTGCCTTCTGCTGCAAGATCCACTTTCGAATAGGCTCGGGTCGAGGCCGTACCAAAGGGCGGCCCAAAGCCAGCATCGAACTGCGCAAAGGGCTCGTAGCGCCCAGCGGCATCTTTGTCGAAGGCGTGCTTGAGATCGATCTCGATGAGCGGGTCCTGGATGGGGCCCTGACGTCCCGGACTCAGATGCACGAACCCCTGCACCGAGTTGGCAGGAAGCAGTGGCAGAGCCCCATCCGTTCCGTCTTCATGCAACCGTTCACCCATGCCCCGCAGCAGAGCAACTTGTCCCCCCACGTGCAACCACGAACGAACCTGAATCTCGAGGCGAGACTCGATCCCCGGGATGACGGCATTCGTCTGATCGGTTACGAAGAGAGGAAGGCCCTCATCGGGATCTTCCGTCCCCGTATTCTGGAGATAGATGTAATTTCGGATGGCGTTCACGTACCCGGTGACTTCGGCCGTGACGTAGTCGCGTCGAACGCGCACCGACAGATCCGCACTGTAGGAGCGCTCGGGTTGAAGTCCCGGATCTCCCTTCTGAACCGCCGCGACGCCACCGTGCACGCCATCGGCGTATAGCTCGAATACGCTGGGAGCCCGAAAGCCGGTGCTCAGGTTGGCCGCGAGGGCCATCCCGTCGGCCACCAGCACGTTGGCGCCGAGGGCCCCGGAAAGCGTGAGGTACCGGTTTTCGAGCGCTTCCGGATCCGTCGTTCGCTCATTCGGCACGGCATCGATGGTTCGCAGATCCCCGCGGAGGCCGGCGTTAAAGGTCCACGGTTCGAGATCGATCTGCTCGAATGCGAAGAGACCCAGGTTCCAGGTGCGTGCCGAGGGCTGGAGCTCAGCGGGACCGCGCGTATCTGCGTCCTGGTGCTGCACCTCAGCCCCCAGGGTTCCACTGACCGATCCCACGGACGGGTGGGCCACTTCGAGCCGCCCCGTGTAGATGTCGGTCTTCAGGTCGAGGGGATAATCGAAGTCATCGTACCCCCCATTGTCCTGAATGTCGGCGAGAGTAGTGCCCGGTGCACCGGACTGTCGGAGGGACCGCTGCAAGCTCAAGCGCGGACGGAAGACAAAGCCATCGGCCACGATGTTGCCCTTGGCCACGAGGTTGCCGTGCGCCAGGTTTTGCCCGAGCCCCGTGGGGGGATTGCTGGTGCTCCCGGTCGGTCCCCCTGTGGGCAGGAGAAAGTTGTGCCGATTGATCCAGTAGTCCCCATATACCTGCAGGCTGCCAAAGTCGCCTTGTGTCCCGACCTGGGCGTATCCGTTCCACTGATCAAAGTTGGTGTAGGGAATGGTGTCCGTGTACTTGGGATCACCGTACGTTCCCTCTTGCCCCGTTTCGAAGAAGGTGGGCGCCTCCGGCGCCGTGTAGTCGTCGGCCACCCGACGCTCGATTCCCACTCGAGCGCCGACATTCCCCTGCGCCCCACTTACATCGAGCCCGGCGGCGCGCTCATTGTTGTTGGAAAAATACTGGGTGTGTGCACGTCCCTCGATTCGCTGCTCTCCAAAGTCCGTGGTCGGCGCGGCCTGCGTGATGACGTTGATGGCACCGCCCAGGGCATCGGAGCCGTACTGGATGCTGCTGGGCCCTCGGACCACCTCGATGCGCTCGGCCTCATTCGTGGAGGTGGTGGGGAAATGGCGAACGCCAAACTGGTAGTATTCCTGGCCAATGCCGTCCTTCAGCACTCGAATGCGGTTGCCCGAGAGGCCGCGCAGGACGGGCTTGCCGGCCTGCGACCCCGTCTGTACCGACGACACACCGGGGACGCGCTCCGAGAGCACCGAGCCGAGGGAGGCGTTGCGCTGCACGTCGAGGTCTTCAGTGCCCAGCACATCCACGTCCTGCGGCGTCCGAATGGTACGCTGGGCACGGGCCGTCCCGGTCACGGTGATGCCATCGGTTTCCAACACCTGGCTGCTTAGAGACACGTCGAGGGTTACGGTTTCCCCCGCTTCGAGACTGACCTCGCGCACGGCCGTCTGGTACCCGACGAACCGAAACTCGAGTGCGTGGGTACCGGGGGGGAGCCCATCGAGGGTGTACGTGCCATCGGGGGACGAGGTCGTGCCGCGCTGCAGGGAGGGATCCGCAATCTGAACGCCCGGCAGGGGTTCTCCCTCGTCGTCCGTCACGGTGCCGGTCACCGCTGCCCGCTCCGATTGGGCAAAGGTGGCGACAGGAAGAACGAGAAATAGAATGAGAAGCGTGAAGCTCAAACGTAACGTCATAGAGAGACAGTCGTAGCCATTGGATGAAATTGACACCACTCCGTCCGTGCCCCTGCAGGCAAGACGTCCCACAGAAGTCTTAGTCGAGCCGTCCGACCTCCTGCAGCCTACAAGCGCACGGCGGATACATGAACACCACCGCGACGGGGCCACCAAGACGGAGTGGCAACTGGACAGGCGAACAGATCGGTCAGCAACAATTCCTCACCGACCCATCTCACTCGAAGAAGTGCTACGACAGAGATGGAGGACCGCGAATGGCACGGTCGGCAAAGACGTCAACGGGAGCCAGATGCACCCCCACTTCAACCGAGGGGGTTCCCAGAATCACGGGAGACGTCAGCGTCTCGATGGTGGGAAGGACCACGAGGAGACGCGTCACACACAACGCACAGTGCGACGCGTGGACCGCGGCGTCTTCGTCTCCCACGACCGGAGCGTCAGCATTGTGGACTGCATTGGTGTGGCACGGCTCCTCGGCGGCCTGCTCCAATGCGTGCTGAACCCGGTGGAGCGACGGCCCCAACAGCCCGCCCGTCACGAAGGTGACGAGCAGTAGATACGCCGTAATGTCCCGGAATCGTCCCATGCGAGCGACACTGACTTTTCCCAAAAGACACGTGCAGTATGATCGCACTGGAGCACAGGTTCCTGTCGCCCCCTCCACGCTGCTCGTTTCTCCCGCACAGGATCAACGCTGTTCGAGCGGTCTCCTATCTTAACCTCTGGAAATCAGCCCCCTTCAACAACAAAACAGCCCCATGCCCGAGGCTGCCATCCGCGTTGTGGACGTCTACCCATACCGCCGAACCCGCGAGCATCCCGAATTCTTGCTCTTCCGCCGTGCCTCCGACGTCCCCTATGCCGGACAGTGGCGCATGATCGGCGGCAAAATCGAAGAAGAGGAAGCGGCTTGGGAGGCTGCTTTGCGTGAAGTGAAAGAAGAAACCGGACAGGCCCCCGATGACTTTTGGGCCCTCCCTTCGCTCAACACGTTCTACGAGTGGCAGGCGGACCGCGTTAATCTGATTCCGGCCTTTGCGGCTGCCCTTTCTGAGTCTCCCGTTCTGGACGACGAACACGAGGCATTCGAATGGCTTGCGCCGTCTGAGGCCGCCGAGCGCCTTCAGTGGCCCGAACAGCAGCGTCTCCTTCGGCTTGCTACTCGGTTGCTTCGGAGTGAAATCCCACCGCGTCTGTTCATCGATCGGCATCAGGAATAGATTCTCCCGGTGAAGCCCCCCACTCCGGAGAAGTCTCCGGGCGTCCCGGTATAAGAAGGAGCCTAGACCTGCTGACCCAGTCTTCGAAGCCATGGCCTTCTACCTCGTCTCGGCTCAACCAATCGACGAGCAGCTGGACGATCTTCGACAACAGCTGACGCAGGACGCATTCGTCGAACTGCGTCCCTTTGGTCGCACGCTTTCTCACAGCCTGCGCAATGCTCGACAACGCCCCGATGGCACTGTCGTCTGGGAAGAGGAAGACTACTGTTCCCCGCCGTTGGCGCAAGAGCGCTCGGCGGTTCTGGACCGATACTTCACCTCGATTGAAGTGGAGCCGGTGGCCGAAGGTCAAGGGTGGAAGAAAATCCAGACGCTTGCCCCGCTCTTTCCAGAGCTCGCCGAGGACACGATCATGTAGGAATCGCACCAGGCACGCGTCTCCCTTTATTTCTGCACGGCCTCGGGCACGTCGCACTCTTCGCGTCGCGTGTCCGTGACCTGGAGGATCCGCCAGCCGTCGGCCTGTTGCACAAGCTGCACGGCGTTCACGCCACAGTGGGACAGTTCCTCCCCGAGGTAAAACGCGTAGGGAACCCAGGCACTTGCCAGCGGCCCGTCCACCTGGACGTCCACGTCCCAGGTTCGCTCGTCCCACACCTCGTCACGAGGCTGCCCGACGGCCTCTGCGAAGCGATCAACGGAGGTCGCTTGCACAGACGGAGTCTCGTCCGGCCCGAGGGCCGTCTGCAAGCGGGCGCCCTCGGCAAAGACCCCTCGGACGGCACTACTGTCCCCTGCCCGCATGGCGTCGAAAAGGGCCTCAATCGTGGCTCGCACGTCCTGCTCAGGGTCCGGGGCCGGAGGGGGCGACGGCGGATCGGGCTGCGAGAATACGGGGCCGGCCGCAACACTCCCCACGACCAGCAAGAGCACGAGACGATATATCATAGCAACTGTGGGTACGGGCTACATGCGATGTGACGGATTCCTGATGTAATCCCAGTCTCGAGAGAATGGGGTGTGCTTTTCCGTTGCGGACGGAATCGGGAGGATTTGTCGCGTGCCGCGCCGTGCGACGTCTCGTTCCAAGATTCTCCCTCGAAGGGCGCAATAGTCCTCAGCCTTTGGAATCACGGACTTGGATCGAATGCGCCTCCTCCGTCCACATTTCCACCCATTCCTGCTGCTGACGCACCAAACGAAAAACGCCTCCGAGAACCTCTCGCTCTTTGATGCTGACTCTGCAGATGCAGCGGAAATTACTCGGCGCGCTCAATCGACGTTTCGGCCAGAAGATTGATGTCCGGATCTAGCGTCACGGAGGTAGGTGCCTGCGGGCAATCAAAGCGGACACGTCCTTCTCGGTCTCGCAGAACGAGCGTAGCGGCCTGGCCCCGATCCGCATTGACTTCAACCTCGACGGGAACTCGGAAGGGCTCCCCCTGCTGCGTTTGACGCAGAGACACGACACACTCGTTTGCCTGAGCGTCGTGGCGCCACTGCCCTTCGATCACGGGATGGCCCGAACGGCGCGTCCACTGATCGAAGAACCAGCCGAGGTCCTGTCCGGAGACGTCCTCCATCACGGCGCGGAAGTCCCGAGTGCTTGCGTTCTGATTGCGATAGCGCTCGTAATAGGCCTGGAGCCCCCGGATGAAAGTGTCACTCCCGATCTCGTGGCGGAGCATGTGTAGGACCCAGGCGCCTTTCTGGTACGAGTTCGCATTCAGTAGCTCCATTGGATCAGCGTAGGTCGTGTCCACGACCGGAGCGGTCGGGTTTTGAGAGTGAAACTGAAACACCTGCCGTCGCGCGTCACGCATGTATGCCCGAAAGCGCTCCGATCCGTAGGTGTGCTCCAGGTAGAGCCCCGTGAGGTACGTAGCAACCCCTTCACTCAGCCAGAGGTGCGGCCAATCGGCCTCCGTGACCGTATTGCCAAACCACTGGTGGGCAATTTCGTGGGCAACCAGCGCCTCGTCGTCCTCCCCGTCGGCCACCGCCTCCTCGCTGTAAAAAATGGCCGCGGCGTTTTCCATGCCGCCGTAGCGGGTGGTCGACTGAACGTTTGCAAGCTTCTCGTACGGGTACGGGCCCAGGGTCTCTTCGAAGAAGCGGAGGACGTCCGGGGCCTGCCCGAGATCCTCAAATCCGGCCTCCCGGTCCGGAGGATACACCCAGCTCTGCACAGGCACCCCGTCGACCGTGGCGGCGGTATCCACGACAAAGTCGGCCCCTCCGATCACCATCACCTTTGGAGGAAGCGGCACCTCGGTCCGCCAGTGCGTCACGCGCTGCTCCCCGGCCGTCGAATCGGTCACGAGCTCACCGTTGCTCACCACGTCGTACGTTGACGGGGCCCGGACGCGAAACTCGACGGTGGCCTTGTCGGAGAGGTGATCGACGACGGGAAGCCAGTGCCGGGCCCGATTCGGCCAGTTATCACCAAAGAAGGTGCGGTTGCCGTGCCGGTTGGTGCCGATAATCAGTCCGTCGGTTGGCACACCGGCATAGGAGACCACGAAGGTACGGGTCTGTTCGGCTTCGAGGCCCCCGGGACGCAGGCGTAACAGATTGTTTTTATGAGTATAGGGCACTTTCTCCCCCTCCTCTGTTACCTGTGAGACCTGCATGCCGGCGCCTCGGCCCCCGGACGGTGGACCGATGAGGTCCAGTCGGACGGCTGAAAGCGTATCCGTCGTGACGTCAAGCCGAATCGTCGCCGTCCCTTCGATCCGATCGGTCGTGTCTGACAGAGCGAGGTGAAAGTCGTAGTGTTGCACGTCGATGCCCGGCCGGGCGACAGCCGTGTGGGCGGGTTGGGCTCGGACGGGGACAGGGCCGCTCCCCACGCCACTCAGAAGGGGACCACTAAGAACGAGGAGCAGGAAGCAACACCAGAGTCGAAACAAAGCGTTCATGAGAGGCGATCGGTTCCTCAGCAAAGCGACGCAGCACCGTTTCACGGAACGACAGGGTTGAGGGTCCCACCTGCGACCTGAGAAAAGCGAAATCGCCGGATATTTAGTGAGATGTTACTGGCCCAGAAGCTCCCCAATCGGCTTCAGAATCTGAATGTTGTCACAGAAAATCTTTACCGTCGCGAGGATCGGAATGGCCAGAAGGGCCCCCGGAATCCCCCAGATCCAGGTCCAGAAGGTCAGCGCAATAAAGATGACGACTGGATTCAGTTGCAGGTGCCACCCCATAACGGCGGGAGTCACCAGGCTGCCCTCTAGGCCGTTGATGACCAAATACACGAGGGGGGCCAACAACGGATACACAATGCCTTCGAAGCTCACGAGCGCCACGAGCCCGACCACAATAATGTTCACCAGCGGGCCGAGGTACGGGACAAAATTCAGCACCCCTGCCAGGGCCCCCCACAGCATCGGATTGGGCATGCCGAGCAAAAACATTGCGATACCGACTGCAATGCCCAACCCAGCGTTGATGAGAAATAGCATGCCGAAATACTGGGAGAGATCGCGTTCAATGCGACGGAGGATTCGAATGGCTCGCTTTTGATAATCGAGGTGCGGCAACACTCGCACCATTTTACGAAGCATGAGGTCTCCGGTCGCCAGGAGGAAGTAGAGCAGAAAAATGGTAATGGCCAACCCGGAAAGAAGCCCCGTCGTTTTGTTCACCAACACATCTCCCGTCGTCTGCTCTTCTTCGACCTGAACCGTCTGCTCCTCCTCCGACTCTTCCTGCCCTGTGGCCTGATCGACCTCCTCTGCCGCTTCTTGAACACGTTCTAGGGGCTCTTTCAGCCCCCGAAGCTTGTATTCTGCCACCTGCATCTTTTGAGGAGCAGTTTCGACCCATTCCACGGCTGGACCGGACAACGTGTATACCCCGCCTGCCAAC
>CAYXAD010000106.1:0-11265 GCA_964462965.1 uncultured Salinivenus sp. | reverse complement strand
AGAGCAGCATGCCCGAAGCGGTCGAACGACCGTTTGAACCGTCCTCTAGGACCTCAGAGCCAACGAACCAAACCCAATCTTCACCACATGAAGGGCAGAGGGGCGGGTCCGGCTGTCTATCCATCTCATCGACCTTATCCATTTCAATGAGTGTTGAGAAACGGTAGTCACAAGCTTCGCACTTCCAATGTACTTTTCCTTGTTCTGAAGAAGATTCCATGCTGTAGATAAACGTGAAGACAACTCCCCGCTGCCCGTCGAAAGATACTAAGTCCAATGGCAATAAACGCCCACTCGCAGCCCGCCTTCCCCTCCTTTGCGGAGAGAGGTTGAAGTTTGCAGATTTCGTAACGGATTTCCGCGTTCCTTCATCAAGTCCTTAGGAGCCCTGGAAAGAAGACCTTTCCTCACCTCTTCCTCGTTATCTTTAGCGTCGGTAAGGAAGCAAGGTAGCGGTGCGGCGGACACTTCGACAATGGGTCGTCGTAGTGATCAGCCTCTGGACGCGTCGAAACCCGAGCGAATGTCGACGAGGTGGCTCGCTACCAAAAGATGCGAGGCACTGTCTGATAATTATCGCTTCAAGTACTCACGGACAAACGCCCGAGCCCCATGGCTTGAAGCGGTTGCTCTGGAGTGACTCGCCTTTTTCTCATACCGAACCAGGAACCGCCTGCGTTCTTTCAGGCGGCCGACACAGCGTTCAACCGTGTTTCACTGCTCGTACTTCTGACCGGTACGGGTTTGCGGGCGGTCCGGGCCCGCCACTTTGCTTTTCTCCGCTTCAGCGTCGCTGAAACGGGGTTCTTTGTGGCTAACCTACAGGGGGCAAGATGCCGCCAAATCCCTTTATTCGCACTCTACTGTCAAGGATGGGTCTTCCGCAAACATATGATTTATGCACTTCTAATACATACATAACCGTAAATCATTACTGCCATTCACTATTTGCCATCCTTAAAAACGGAACCATTGTCATACTTGCTTTCCTTCTCACATGCCGACTACACCCTTTACTTTATCACAAGTTCACAACACCACTGAATCATTACTGAGACGATCCGTTTTCATTGACGGTTTTCAGTTGACCCACGATCGTATCTCTCACCATTGCTCAGTTTGCTGGATCCCTCAGACGGTGAAATGCTGCCTTTTTGCATCCCACAACACCGAGAGGGATCCTTCTCGCGGTCAGCTCCTGTGGTTTTCCTCCAGGGTTGCTTTAGAGACGGGTTCTGAATTTTTCCGTATTCCTGTGGAGATTCCGCGTCACGCCTTTCACCTTCAAGCATGTGTGCGAGGGGCTCCCCCCTCCAGCCAAGAAAATTCACCGCACCTCCGTTAGAACATGACAGATTCCAGTCCCATCCGTGTCTTTCTCGTCGATGATCATCCCATCATCCGTGATGGCTTTCGAAACCTCTTAGAACACGAGGGCGACTTTGTCGTCGCCGGGGAAGCCGGCTCCGGCCAAGAGACGTTGACGAAGGCCTCCCAGACCGACATCGATCTCGCTGTCGTCGACATTTCGATGGGTGACATGAACGGGATCGAGCTTACCCGTCGCCTGAAGGAAACCTATCCGGACGTGTACGTCCTGATTGTTTCGATGCACAACGAAACGCGATACGTCGAAGACGCCTTCGAAGCCGGAGCAAGTGGATACGTGCTCAAGGACAACGTCCACAAGTTGCTAGTGGAGGCCGCCGAGGAAGTCATTTCGGGTCACGTCTACTTGTGCCCCGACCTGGAAGACGACGTCCGCCCGTAAGAGGAGGGCATTCTCCGTCGTGACGACTGTATCGTCCTGCGAGGCTCCGCCCCCTCCTCGCTGTCGCCTCTCTCCTTTACGGGAGATTCACCTAAGATAGAAACTCAGGGCGTGGAAGGGCGTCCAATTACATGCTAATATTCAATTGTTCAATTTAATAATCATCATTGTGAGTCGTGTTTGTCCCCCGCCACAGGCTCTCGTGAGTCCGTTGACGGATCCTGTGGAAGGGCCGACAAACACAGCAACTCGATCCTTCTCGAGCCCTCGAACAAGTCCATTCTGCCAATGCCGACGACGTCTACCGATGTCCCCGAAGTGTCCCCCGATCAACTCCGCCGCTCCCTCGCTGAGAACCAGTCCATACACGTCCTCGACGTTCGTCCCCGCGAGGACTTCGAGGCGTGGCATATCCCCGGAAGCCGCCACGTCGGAGGATACGAGGACTTAAAACAAGGAACGAAACAGGTTTTTGCCGACCGCTCTTTGCCGGAGGATTCCCCCATCGTGACAGTGTGCGGAGCCGGGCGAACGAGCAAGATTGCCGCCCGGCAGCTCCGGAAACAGGGCAAGGACGCGTACTCCCTGCGAGGCGGAATGCGAGCGTGGACGTTCGCCTGGAATCAGGCCCGGATGGAGCTTCCCCCCTCTGAGACGGAGATCGTTCAGCTCCGTCGCACAGGAAAGGGCTGTCTCTCTTATGTGGTCGGGAGCCAGAACGAAGCCCTCGTCATCGATCCGTCGCTCTCCCCAGACCTCTACCTCGAACAGGCCGAGCGTCGAAGCTGGGACATTACCGGCGTCCTGGACACCCACATCCACGCCGATCACCTCTCACGGGCTCAGCGGTTGGCCGAAGCGGCCGACGCACGGCTCTACCTCCCCCGTCAAGAGCGCGTCGAATACCCCCACCATTCACTCGAGGGGGGAGACGTGCTTCCCATTGGAAACGCACTCCTCACCGCCCTTCGCACCCCCGGGCATACGCCTGAAAGCATGACCTACCGTTTGGAGAAGAAAGTGCTGTTCACAGGGGATACCCTGTTCCTGGAGGGAGTGGGCCGCCCCGATCTGGACGCCGATCAGAAGGAGGGACGGGAAAAAGCCCGTCAACTGTACCGGTCTCTGCAACGACTCATGCAGCATCCCGACGACTCAACGGTCCTCCCAGGGCACGAGAGCGCCCCGGTGCCTTTCGACGACACGATAGTGGGATCCTCCCTCAAAACCGTGAAGCAAAACGTCGACGCCCTTCACTGGGATGAACGCCACTTTGTCGAGACCGTGCTCGATCGAGTTCCCCCCACTCCCCCCAATCACGAATCCATTATCGCTCACAATCACACCGGCCAGTGGCCCGACGAAACGGACCTCATTGACCTGGAAGCCGGAGCCAACCGCTGCGCAGTCGGCAACTGAGCACCGTAAGATCGATCACTGTGCCGCAGTGATCCTCTGTCCTCCTCTTCGAACAGTTACTCGAACACTCACGCCCCCTCAGCCCATGTTTTCTCTTCTCCTCATCCTCGCCATCGTCGTTCTCGTGGCTTTCCCTTCGGCGCGCCGATCCCTTGCTTCACTCCTCGACCCTGACGACCATCAGGTAGCCCGTGAGACCTCCGACCCAGGTCTCAATCAATAACTCTCACCGTCTGCTTGTCTGCCCCGTCTCACTAGCAAACGACGCCGCCGAGTGATGAATCCCTCTACGTCTTCTCTCCAGTTGGGCCTGAAAGCCAACTGGCAACAATTTGCCCTCCTGGTCCTGATTAACGCCTTCGTTGGAGGCATGGTCGGCCTCGAGCGGACCGTCCTGCCTCTCATTGCCGAGGAAGACTTCGGCGTGGCTTCGCGCACGGCCATCCTTTCCTTCATCATGAGCTTCGGGATCGTAAAGGCCCTGGCCAATACCGCAGCGGGAGAGTTGGGAGACCAGTGGGGACGAAAGAAGACCCTGATCGCGGGCTGGCTGTTCGGCTTGCCCGTCCCCTTCATCGTGATGTTGGCTCCAACCTGGGAGTGGGTCGTGTTTGCAAATGTGCTTCTCGGAGTCAATCAGGGCCTCGCCTGGTCGGCGACTGTCATCATGAAAATCGACCTGGTTGGGCCTCGCCAGCGGGGACTGGCCATGGGACTCAATGAAGCTGCCGGATACCTGGCCGTCTCCCTGGCAGCCCTGGGGTCCGGCTACATCGCCGCAAGCTACGCCCTGCGCCCTCATCCTCTCTATCTGGGGGTCGTCTTCGCCCTCCTCGGCCTCGCCCTGACCGTTTTGTTCGTTAGGGAAACGCGTCCCTTTGCAGAGCACGAAGCCTCACAAACGGACACAAACAACCCGTCGAGAACGCTTTCGTATTCCGAGGTCGTTCTGGAGACGAGCTGGAAAAACAAAACCCTCTTTTCGGTCAGCCAGGCCGGGATGATCAACAACCTAAACGATGGGATGGCCTGGGGACTCTTTCCCCTGTACTTCGCCAGTGCCAATCTCGGAGTCGACGCCATCGGCTGGCTTGCCGCCTTGTATCCTGCGGTCTGGGGGCTCGGACAGCTCGGCACCGGCGCACTTTCGGACCGCACGGGTCGAAAGCCGCTTATCGTGGCCGGGATGTTCGTCCAGGCCGTCGGAATTTTTGCGATCTGGGCCGGAAATGGATTCGTGGCCTGGGCCCTCGCCATGGTGACCCTCGGCCTAGGCACAGCACTGGTGTACCCGACCTTGCTCGCCGCCATCAGTGACGTGGCCCATCCCTCCTGGCGGGCGTCGTCTGTAGGAGTCTACCGCCTGTGGCGAGATGGAGGATACGCCGTCGGGGCGGTCCTGGCCGGAGTGCTCGCAGACCTGTTCGGGCTCGGCTGGGCAATCGGCGCCGTCGGGGCACTCACGCTCCTCTCCGGCACGATCGTCGCAGGAGTGATGCAGGAGTCTTTGAAAGCGGAGCCCCCTACATCCGCCCCGGCACAGGCCTCTTCGGTCTCTCCCGTGGAGCAAACGACGGCTCGCACTTGAACGAACGATCTGACGCTCCCCAGGCACGAAAGGCCCTCTCTACGGGAGGACAAAGCCGTCCTCCGTCCGCGGCCCCCGACGTCACTGCTCCTCAAACGAAAGGGGTTCCTCCGGAACGGTCCAGAGGTAAATGGTATTGCCATCCATAACCGTTTTCGTGTCGGGCTCCCACTCGTCCATGTCGAACGCGTGGGAAACTACTCGCGTCCCCGGACTCAGCTCCTCCAGGAGCTTCGAGCGCAGCTCCAAGTTGACATTGGGGAGGAGATACATTGTGACGACCGTCGCATCGCTAATGTCGGCCTCGTAAAAGTCCCCCTGTCGAAATTCGACCTGGTCCTCCACGCCGGCCTCCCGTGCATTTTCTCGCGCTCGTTCGACGAGGTCCGGTCGAATTTCGATGCCGACCCCGCGGGCCCCGTAGGTTTCGGCGGCAGTAATCACGATCCGACCGTCCCCGCTCCCGAGGTCGTAGACCACGTCCTGTTCGGAAACGTCCGCCAGGGCCAGCATGGAGTCGACGACCACCTGCGGCGTTTCAACGAAGGGAACGTCGGCCTCCTCCGAGGCAGTGGTCCCCACCTCAATGTCGGGATTGGCCGTGTCGGTCGTCTTCTGCTCCTCAGCACAGCCGAGAAGAGCCCCCGCTGAGAAAAGAAAGAGGCACAAGAGAAAAAATGCTCGTGTTGGCCGAGTCATAAGAACGAGGAACCAGTTTGCATAGAGTGAAGAGGAAATTGGGGGGTCGGCCCGCCGGACCGATCATCCGGTCCACGTCCCAGACCGTTGCAGAAGGAGCACAAGGAGTCCCAGCAGAAGCACCCCGACGCCCACGACCGCCCCGATGCCGGTGTAGGCCACGCTCGACCACAACATGTAGGCAGAAGCGGCACAGAAGAGAAGCGGGGTAAAGGGATAGAGCGGAACGGAAAACGGACGGACCCGCTCCGGATCTTGCCGACGGAGCACGAACAGGGAAACTCCCGCCAGGAAGAAGAAAATCCAAAAGACCGGGGCTGTGTAGTCGACCATGGTTTCAAAGCCCTGGCGGGTGGCAGCCCCCAGGCCGACCAGGAGAAGAGCGATGAGTCCCTGGACGAGCAATGCGTTGAAGGGGGTTTCGCTCTCTCTCCTCCAGTGTCCCAGGAACGAAAACAGTGAAAAGTCTCGCCCCAGGGCAAAGCTGGTACGGGCCCCCGTAAAAATGGTGGCATTGGTCGAGCTCAGGGTAGCCACAACAATCAGGAGACTGAGCACGACGGCCCCGGGTTCGCCGAGCGCCCGTCGCATGAGGTCCGCCGCGACCACGTCGGATCCGCTCATCCCTCCGACGCCGAGCCCTTGGAGGTACGCCCAATTGACCAGCACATACAGCAGGACGATGAGCCCAATGCTGACGAGCAACCCCCGAACCATGTTGCGCGAGACGTCGCGAAGCTCTGCAGAAACGTAGGCGGCCTCGTTCCAGCCGCCATAGGTAAGCAGAACAAAGACCATGGCCATCCCGAACTGGCTCGCCGAACTGCCTTCCGAAGCAGCAGTCGCAGCTTCAGCGGTCGGCGACGGGGCGAGGAAGAGGCCCACTCCAATAATCACGAGCAGCCCCCCCACTGTCACTCCCGTCAGCCAGCGCTGAGTCCTCTTTCCGATTCGAACGCCAATCGCATTCGTAATCGTCAGGGCAGAAATGGCCAGCGCAGCATAGATTGACGAGGAGTAGGAACCGAGCGAAAGGAGCTCGGAGGCATAGTCCCCGAAGACAAAAGCGAGTAGCGTAATCGATCCAGTCTGAATGACCACGAGGCGGGCCCACGCAAAAAGAAATGCCACGCCATCCCCAAAGGCCCGCTGTAGATACCGGTAGTCTCCCCCGGCATGGGGATAGGCGGTAGCGAGCTCAGCATAGCACAGCCCGCCCACGATGGAGATCCCTCCCCCCAACACCCACGCGCCTAGAAGAATCCACGCCTCGCCAGTGTTTTCGGCCACGAGGGCCGGCGTTCGAAAGACACTCGCCCCGATGACGACGCCGACGATGATGGCAATGACATCGGTGATCGAAAGTGTCTTTGCGGGCGTTGCTGCCGTCGACCTTCCCATGTGGCTTCCTGCTGTCCCGTCTGTTGGTTGGAAATCGTCTCCAGCTCTTCTCATCACTGGAGCCCTTTTCAATGCACTGTCGTATGGATTGGTCGCCATACAATCGAAGAGGGTCCCCCTCCGCCCCCAGACACTCTCCGGAAATGTCCAAATGCGCATCGATCCCCCTTCCAAAAGATGCCTCACGATGTGTGTTTCTGTAGCCCTCTCCCTTCCTCTCGCTAAGCCACCCTGGGTGCCCCCTCCGTGCAGGTCCCGTACGGACCGCCGACCGCCCAAACACGGTGCTCCCTCGCAACTAGGCTCTGTCTGAGAATTCCGAAAGCAGGTGAACGTTCGGACTTGGTGGGCTCCGCAAGGCCCACGTGCAGCCCTTGAGGGATTTGCCAGACAGAGCCTAGGGGGAATATACGGAGTGGCCTCTGTTTCCTCCTCTTCAAACGGTGAGGCTCATAACACGGATGTGCGTTCCGTAACACCGTTGTCCCTGCCTCATGAAGTGCACGGCACGAGGGTGCAACTCATAAAATCCACTGAATCCTCCGCCGGATCGGCGCATGACAAGGGACGAGGTGTATGACTCTCACTCACCCTCTCCCCTCTATGTGCACTCCTCGTTCATTCGTTCCTCTTTGCCTCTCGCTGAGCCTGCTCCTGCTCGGCGGTCTTCTCGTCAATCCAGCCGCCGTTCAGGCCCAGAACGAGGAGGGATCTCTTACGGGCCGTGTCCTTGACGCCGAGACCGAAGCCCCCCTGAGCGGAGCCACCGTCGCCCTCTGGCAAGAAACCGCCGGCGACTCGACCATGGTTGCTGGTACGGCAACCTCCCAGGAGGGACGATTTGTGCTGGAGGACGTCCCGATGGACACTTACGTGCTGCGAGTTAGCTACGTCGGCTACTCAGACAAGCGAATCGCGGACGTCAGTCCGGCTCAGGACGCTGAGAACGCTGACATGGGCACCCTCCGCCTCGTTCCAGAAACTGCCGAGGCCCAAGGCGTTGAGGTCGTCGCGGACCGCCCTGCCGCTCAGATTGAGACCGACCGGACCGTCTACAACACCTCCGATCGAGCATTGAGCACCGGGGGGTCGGCCCGTACCGTGCTCGAGACCCTGCCCTCGATCCGAATCGACGTCGATGGAAGCATTAGTTTTCGGGGAAATGAGAGCGTGTCCCTGCACATCAACGGTGAGCCCGCCTCCCTGTCCGGCGAAAGCCTCGTAAGCTACCTGCAAAGCCTCCCGGCCGACGCCGTCGAGCGCGTAGAGACCATTCCAAACCCTTCGGCGAAGTATGAGCCGGAAGGCATGGCCGGGATCATTAACGTCGTCCTTCGCCACGACCTCAACGTCGGGTGGAATGGGGGCATCACGATCGGGGGAGAACGAGACGCCAACGACCGGTACGGTGGCAACGGCTCTGTGAATGCCGGCTATCAGGGAGGGGGCTGGCGCTTCATGACGAGCTACTCCCATCGACGGGACAGCGAAGAGGACACCGATTCGCGCCTGGTCGAACAGTTCAATGGGGGCGGCCTCAACACGTGGGTCGACCAGTCTGGCCTCGAAGAAGAGCAAGACCGATCTCACTCTCTCAACTCGCAGCTCGACTACAACTTCTCAGAGAATACGTCCCTCGGCCTCGAAACCACCTTCAGCCTCCGCGGGGACGAGGAAAGCGGTCGCACCGAGTACCGCGAGTACAGGGGGAACAGGTCCTCAAACAACCTGCAAGATCAATACGTCCGCATTCTGGACAATTCATCCTCCGACGAAAGCGTCGACGGGCGCCTCAACTTCAACCACGACTTCACGGAGAATCATACCCTCAGCGCCGAACTCCGCTACGACCGCGACCTCGAAACGCAAGATGGAACGTACGAAGTGTATGATCTCGAAGACGGAAATCGCGGCGATCTCCGAGACGAAGAGATCGACATCGTAAACGAGGACGAGCAGGACGGCTCCTTCGAAATCGACTACACCCGCTCGCTCGGCCCCTTGTCTATGGAAACCGGGTATAGGGGCACTCTTCGTCGGCTCGACAGCGACCAGACCTACGAAGGAAACGAAACGGTCTTCACCTTCGACGAGACCATCCATGCGGCCTACGGCATCCTGAGGAAGGGGATCGGTGATTTCGAATTGGAAACCGGCCTCCGGACCGAGACCGTCCAGACTACCTTTGACCTGAGTAGCGAGAATGAGGTGACCAATAGCTCCTACGTCAGCTTTTACCCCAGTGCGTTCCTCACCTACAAACCCTCCCAACGACGGCAGGCCCGGCTCTCGTACAGCAAGCGGGTCGACCGGCCCAGCCTCTGGGACATCAATCCGATCGAGAACAATGAAAATCCGCTCTTCCGGGAGGAAGGGAATCCGGGCCTCGATCCGGAGTACATCCACTCCTTCGAGCTGAGCGCGACCCAGCGATGGAACGTGGCCTCGGTGACGGTATCACCGTATGTTCGCCACACGGTCAACGAAATCGAAGAGGTGAGAAGAGAGGAGACAACGGAGGCGGGTGACACTGTAATCGTCCGGCGGGCTGAAAACCTGGCGTCCAGCACGTCCTACGGCACGGAGCTCGTGACCACGTTTAATTACGGAGAGCGGCTGGAGGGAACGCTGAGCGGAAACCTGTACCGCTCGGTCACCGACGGATCCAACCTCACGACCGATCTCAGTCAGGATGCCCTTCTCTTCTCGGGTCGGGCCAACCTTCGGGCCAAACTTCTGGACGGCCTACAGCTGGAGCTGAGTCAGTTTTACCGACCTGCACGAGACATTCCTCCACAGGGCCGAATGGACCGCTTCACGAGTACAGAGCTCGCCCTCCGGAAGAATCTCTTCGGCGGCGACGGGAGCCTGACGCTTCGGGTCGACGACCTCCTTAACGATACCCGAATGAACATGTGGTATCAGGACGAGGACATCTACCAGCAATCGACGTCCCAGTGGGGAGCGCGTGAGGTCTCCCTGACCTTCCAATACTCCTTCGGCTCGGGCTCGAGCAACGAAGAGGACGGCCGAGGCCGTCGAGGGCCGCGATAACCGAAAGCGAGCCAACACTCTACAAAGGCGTCCCACTCGGTAAGCCCCTCCTTCGCCACAGTTCTCCCGCTGAGTGACGATAGAGCAGGGTGCGCCCCCAGACCGGGCCGGTGCACAGAGCAAGACGGGCCTCAGTCGATCCTGCACGTGCCTCGCCGGGGGGAGCCCCATCGGCTGCCCCCATGCAGCTTGGAATTCGAGAGGCTAAAACGGCAGGTCGTCGGTCGGAGAAAGGGGGCTGGCCTCCAGCTCCGCTCGGCGATCGGCCACGGTGTCTCCCACCGTTCCCCCAATCTCGCGCACGATCCAGTCGAGATACCCGGGATCCGTCGCCTCTACGTCCTCGATTGCCCACCCCTCGTACTTTCCGAAGCACAGGAGAATTTGCTCTCCGTCCCGCTTCAGTTTGCCGTCGGCATCAATGTGGGGATGTCGCACCTCCGCCGCAATCTCTTCCGGCGTGCCCGAAAACCCGTAGCGAGCCAACTGAGAGGCAAGAACTTCGCCGGTAGCCAGTACGTCGCTGAGGGCCTGGTGGGACGTCTCCGGAGGGCGCCCCGTATAGTGGAGGACGGCTCGCTCTAAGGAGTGCGGTTCCTTCTTTCGAAAGATCTCGTAGACGTCAATCACGCACCGTTGAGGAGGCGCCTCCAGGGGGAGGCCAATTCGCTCGAAGGCACACGTGAGAAACGGCAGGTCGAAGTCCTCGACGTTGTATCCGGAAAGGTCTGCGTCTCCGAGACGTTGATTCACCTCTGGAGCAACGTCGCAGAACGGTGGGGCGTCCTCGAGTTGATCCTCTGTAATGCCGGTAAGGTCCTGTACGTCCTGTGGGACCGGGCGCCCCGGATTGACGAGCTGACTGTAGGTCTCCACGTCTCCCCCCGGCGTGATGCGAGCAATGCCCACCTGAATAATTCGATCTTCCTCTGGGCTGACTCCCGTCGTCTCCAAGTCCAAGAGGGCAAGGGGACGTGTCAGATCAATGAGCCGGGCACACGTTTGAAGAGATGCCACATTGGACGTAGAAGAAGCCGTAGAATTGGACATGAGCGAAGGAGTACCTGCAGGCCCGCCGGGGCCGAACCAATAATTCCTAGAGAGTGACGTGCGGCGACTGTCTCGATGTGCTCCTCAGTCGCCGTATTCAAATGCTCCACTGCAAAGTGTACGCACGAAAATTCCGTACCTCAAATCGGATTCCTCTTTTCCATCGGTTCTCTTCGATCTCCCCGTTCTTGTGCGACCACGGCATGCGCAAGTCTCCAAATGCACCACGGAGCACCATCCCATCTAGAATTGGAGTACCCTCTTGCGCCAAAAGAAGATGTGC
>CAYXAD010000105.1:0-11286 GCA_964462965.1 uncultured Salinivenus sp. | reverse complement strand
TGCACACGCCGTTAAGTACTTCTATCCGATGGTCTCTTCTTTCGACTCGACCGGGCAGATCGTGGTTTTGGACGCACTCAAGGAGTGCCCGACATGATTGCCGTCTATCAGTTTGGATCCACGGTCGGAGAGATCGGAGAGCACATCGAAAGCGATCGCGACCTGGCTGTGTTGGCAGATCGCCCTCTCCCGAATCTTCGGCGCTGGACTCTCCAGGAGAGTTTCTCCAATTTCGAAACTGCCCTAGCGGCTGTAGAGGGGGACCTTTCTCATCACTCGTCACCTCGTACCTTCAGCAAATACATGCGAAATTGAGCATTCCCGTCACTGAAGCCTCTTCAGAATGTAGAAGGCAGACCGCCCGCACAACCCTCGCCCGTTCTTCATCGAACGGAAGCTGGAGGCTGAAACTTGACCTGCCTCTGTGTCGTGTATCAACTTCTGAGTGCTGAACCGACCCATTTGTGTGACGCAAGACCTGCGGTACGCCCATGCAAAACGACATGCATCCCGACTACGACGAAGTAACGATCAAGCTGGCCGACGGCACGGAGTTCGTGACCCGGTCGACGATGGACCAGGAGGTGTACGAGTCCGAGGTCGACTCCACGAACCATCCCTTCTACACCGGCCGCCGACAGTTCGTCGACACGGCAGGCCGCGTCGAGAAGTTTAATCGCCGGTACGGCCTCGATCAGGACGACGAAGACGAAGAGGAAGAAGAGGAGGCGGAAGAGTAGGCCTCCAGTCCTCCATTTGGTTCCATTGACTAGGCCACCTGTGTATGCGGGTGGCCTTTTTGTTTTTGGCCGGCGTAGCGAGCTCGGCGTCCAGCGTGGGGGAGGCTTCGTCTTTGAGTATGAGTACGTATCAAGCAACGATGAGTGACGTCAATCCGGTACAGATCCTTTCCACGAAGCGCGACGGCGGTGAGCTTGCCCCGGCGGATTTGAAGGCCTTTGTCGACGCTTATACGGACGATGCCATCCCGGATTACCAGATGAGTGCCTTCTTGATGGCGGCCTACCTGAATGGGCTCTCGGAGCAGGAGGCCGCTGCCCTCACGGATGCCATGCTCCATTCGGGGACCCGCATCGATTTGTCCGGTGTGAGGGGGACCAAGGTGGGCAAGCATTCGACCGGGGGCGTGGGGGACAAGGTTTCCCCCATCCTCGTGCCGATCGTGGCGAGCTGCGGGGTGCCGGTGCCGAAGATCAGTGGGCGGGGCCTCGGCCACACCGGGGGCACCCTCGACAAGCTCGAGTCCATCCCCGGACTGCGGACCGATCTCTCGATCGACGCCTACCGGCAACAGGTCGACGACGTCGGCCTCGTCATTGCCGGACAGACGGCCGACATCGCCCCGGCCGACCGGAAGCTGTACGCCCTCCGAGACGTGACGGCGACCGTCGATTCGATTCCCTTCATTGCTGCCTCCATCATGAGCAAGAAGTTGGCGGAAGGGCTCGACGCGCTCGTGCTCGACGTCAAGCGAGGCCGCGGGGCATTCATGAAAACAGAGTCGGATGCACGCGCGCTGGCCGAGGCGCTTGTGGCCATTGGAGCAGAGCATGACACCTCTGTCGTGGCGCTGACGACGAACATGGACGTCCCGCTCGGTCGGGCCGTGGGCAACTGGCCGGAGGTGGAGGAGGTCATCGCCTGCCTCCGGGGCGAGCACGACGACACCCCTCTGATGACGATCGTTCGGGCGCTGGCGGGAGAGATGATTGCGCTGGGGGGGCAGGCCGACACTCCGTCGGAGGGGCGCGATCGGGCCCAGGCAGCCCTCGACAGGGGGGGCGCCCTGGATCGTTTTCGGGCCCTCGTCGAGGCCCAGGGGGGAGATCCGGACATCGTCGACAACCCGGAGGCCCGCCCCGACAGTGCACCGGTGGCCGTGATACAAGCTCCTGAGGGGGCGTCCGGATACGTGGCGGACCTCGATGCCTTGGCCATTGGCCGGGCCGCCGTCGAGTTGGGAGCCGGACGCAGAACGAAAGAAGACACCGTGGATCCTGTGGCGGGGCTTTCCGAGCTCAAGAAGCCCGGTGATCGGGTAGAGCCCGGCGACGTCCTCGCCCGCCTGCATACGAGTGAGCCCGAAAGGGTTGAATCCGTCCGCAAGCGAGTCCGAGGGGCCTACACGTTTGCCGAATCGCCCCCCGACCTCGCACCCGCTGTCCAGGCTCGCTACACGAGAGAGGGATGGACCGGGTGGTAGAGGCGCTCATAGACGTCCATTTCTCCCTTCCGTCGGGAACGAGTGTCGAAATCCTCAGGCCTCACAGGAGGCGATGCCTCTGATCGAGAGAAGACAAAACTGCACAGTTATCTTCGGTAGATGGTCTTACGAGGGAGGGCAAGGGTTCATTTTTCGTCGACCCGAGCAAAATCTGTAACAATTCTTGCTGGTTCGGGGTATATAAAATCGACATTCGCAATCCGCTTCGCAACGCTCACGCCTGCCCATGTCTGTCTGGTCTCGTTTTAAACGATTTTTTCGGTCCCTTTTCGGGGGTGCAATCTCCGCGATGGAGGATCCGCGCATGATTCTCGAGCAGAACATCCGGGAGCTCAACGATCAGGTTCCGGAGATGAATGAGAACATCGCCACAGTGAAGGCGAACATGATCATGCTCGAGAAGGAAGTAAACAAGACGGAGGATCGAGTCGAACAGCTCACCGCCCGCATTCGGACCGCCATCGAGTCCGATCGCGACGACATTGCGAAAAAGTATGCGATGCGGCTGGAGGACGAGAAGGAGAACTTGGAGCGGACTCAGGAGCAGCTCAAGCACGCCGAGCGAGCCTACGAAAAGGCCCTCAAGGTCAAGAAGGCCTTCATGCGAGAGAAGGAGAAGAAAATTCAGGAGGCCAAAGATGCACTCCGTCAGCACGAACGGGCCCAGTGGCAGGCGGAGATTGCAGATACGATGGAGCAGTTCGAGGTGGCGGGCTTGGACCAGACGCACGAGGAGATGGTCAACCGACTCAACGAGCAGACGGCCAAGAACGAGGCGCGCATGGAGATGGCCCTCGATTCCGTCGACACCGAGGCCCTGCAGATCGAAGAGGACGCGGAAGAGCTTCGGGCCCAGGAGGTCGTCGACCAGTTCAAGGCCGATATGGGGATGATCGACCGAGGGGAGGAAGAAGTCTCGGCCGAAGACGAAGGCATTGACGTTCCCGAGGAGGAAGAGGTCGAAGAGCCGTCGAAGACCATCGGGCAGCAACGCACAAAATCCGAATAACGAATGTGGAATGGGGAATTTGGAATGAGGAATCTTTTTTCCATTCCGCACTCCGCATTCCACACTCCACATTCCCATGACCGACGAAGAATTTCAGCGCATCAAAGAGGCCGAGAAGGATCGACTGCGGGCTCAGAAGCGCCTGCGCAGCACCCTGGAGGCGTTGAAGCGCCGAAACGAGGTGCAGTCGATCGTGCGCCGCATGAGCCAGGGAGCCAAACATTTACTTCGGGAAACGGAGGCCCTCGCCGAGACCCTTGCCGAGCAGGCCGGACGCCAGGCGGCTCGCCTCGAATTGTCTCTTGAGGACTCCGGGGCGGAGGAAGACCTGCAGGAGGCAGAGGAGGCCCTTCGTGAGGAGCGGGCCGAAGAGATCGTTCGTCGGCTCAAGTCAGAAAAGCGACACACGACGGGTGCTTCGCCCGGGTCTACGGCCGAAGGACGCACGGAGGAGCAACCCAATAAACCCGAAAAGACCATTGGGCGAATGGAAGAGCCTCCGTCGTCCGGCTCCGAATCCTAACCCCGACGGTTCTTTTTGTGGCCCCTCATCGATCATCGGGCACCCGCTCGTGCGACAGGCATGAATGACGACATCAACTACACAAAGGAAGCCCTCTTCAACACCTGGAATCTGGTGTTTCTCATCTCTGTCGTGGCGGTGGCCACGGGCACTGGTCTTCTGGGCACTGTCCCTGCTTGGCTTCCAGAGTTGATCCTCGTGCTCGGTGCAGGGCTGGAGCTGTTGTATTTGGGCGTAATGCCTCGACACGAGCGATTTCAGCGCCACGTGCGGTCACAGAAGATGGCGGAACGTCGGAAAGCGCCCTCACAGCGTGAGATCTTCAGTCAGCTTCGCAATCGAAGCCAGCGGCGATACGCCAAGCTGCGGAAACTGAAGGATGAGATCCGAAGCAACTATCAGCGGCTCAGCTATACCTCACAAGGACTCCTGGACAGTCACCTCAAGAAGATTGACGGACTGCTGGAGTCGTACCTGGAGCTTCTGCATCAGCGGGAGCGCTATCGGGACTTTCGGGACAGTGCCACAGAGAATCGCATCATCAAGTCGATTGAGGCCTTGAAGCGAGACATGGCCGACGATTCGGACCGGGTGCGGTCCGTGAAAGAACGACGGCTCAAAGTCTTAGAGCAGCGTCTGGCTCGGTATCACAAGGCCCAGGAGAATCTGGAGATCATTGGCGCTCAGCTCGGGACCATCGAGGACGTGGTGAAGTACATCCACGAGCAATCTTGGACCCTCCAGGATCCGGAAGAGGTCACCGTGCAGCTCGATTCCCTTCTCGAAGAGGTGGAAGCAACCCGAAGCTCGATTCACGAAATCGAGGACGTTTTTGCCGAGCCGTCGGAGTACATCGGCGACGATCTGGAGGAGCTGGACCGGGAGCTCAATGCGGCGACCGAGGAAGACCTCGACTTCGAAGATGTATCTGTGTCCGAGGAGTCGTCGTCCTCTGACTCTCGACAGTCTCGCATTCGAGAATGACGAGTCAGAGAGGCTATCCTCGCTCGTCGGAGCCGTTTTCATTCGGATCAATCGCCGGAGCGCCCCGACGCCCGTAGGCGAGCACCAGCTTGAGGTGGGCCACCGCCGGATCAACGAGGCCGAGCGACTCGAGGCGTTCCTGCGGGGTTTCTGGAAGCTTGGGCGGGCTCACTCGACCCATCCACAGTTCCATCTTGTCTTGAAGAGCGTGTGGGCCGGGAAACTGTCCGGCGGGAAGATGGGTCGTGTAGAAGTCTCGCTTGCTCTGCAGGCGCTCTCGGACCTCCTCGCCCACCTCGGAGAGGTCCGGGTCATTCTCTGCCACCATCGCCTTTCCGATCAGGTAATCGCGATAGGTGAAGGGAAGGTCGAGAAGCGTGCGGATGACGGACGGGGCGTGTTCGGGTTCGTCTTCGAGGCCTACCTCGGCAGCCCGCGCCGTGGCCGTGGCCACGAGGCTGAGCGTTTCTTCCGCCACGAGCTCCGGATCGGTCCCCTCCATCTCGCCAATGCTCCCGAGTACGGCGTGGGTCAGATCTTGAGTGAGGCCGAGAGCCCCGACGGTGGCAAACGAGGTGAAGCCGGCAACGCGGTCGAGCGACTCCTCCGTGACGCTAGAAGAAGGCATAAGGCGAATGGAGTAAAGTTATGAAAAGGGCCGTTTCGGGCACATAGCCCGCCCCAGGCGCGCGGCGAGAGAAGTCTGTTCATCGGAAGCCGGTCGCCCAACCGGATCGATTGGCGGCAGCGACATGGCCAAAACAAATGCGACTGCCTCCTAATAGGCCGGGTACGCAGTACGAAATACGCAACTAGAACGGCCTACTCGGCGGCAGAACACCAGAAGGCATTCGGAATGAGGAGCGGATCGTACCTTAGTTCGCTGACAAATCATTCCTCGCTTCACTCTTCCAGTTGCCGCTCTGTCCACCGGTTTTGGCGCGCAGGTGCACGTCGTCGATGCGGATGTCTTTGGTCACCGACTTGCACATGTCGTAAATCGTGAGGGCGGCGACGGAAACGGCCGTCAGAGCCTCCATCTCGACGCCGGTTACGCCGAAGGACTTTGCAAAGGCCCGGATGTCGATGGCTTTTTCTTCCTCGTTAAAGGTGAAATCCACTTCGACGCCATTTACGGCCACGTCGTGGCAGAGGGGAATGAGATTGCTCGTTTCTTTGGCCCCCATGATTCCGGCAATCTGGGCGGTGGTCAGGACATCCCCCTTGTCAATGTCGTGTTCGCGGACGCGCTGAAAGGCTTCGTCGCCGAGGTAGACTCGACCACCAGCAACAGCGGTTCGGGCGGAATCAGATTTTCCAGAAACGTCGACCATTCGGACACCGCCTTCCGGATCGACGTGAGTAAGCGTAGAGGAGTCAGCCATGGGTCATCGGCAACAGTCGGTGAAGGAATAACGGCGTGCGGTCCGTCCGAGCACGTCTCCCGGAACGCCACTGTGACTCATCAGGCGCGCGGCCATCACAATCGTTCGAATCGAAAGGGGGAATATTGGTTTCAAAGGCCTGTGCTCATCAAAATCCAGAGGGACGGCGCGGGAGGTCACTTTTCATGCATCGGGCCAGTCCTTGCGAGTGTAGATCGCACGTCCATCAAGATACGTTGCAACGACCTCAGTGTCGAGTAGGTGGGACGGTTTGATCTCCATGATATTTTGGGACAGGACCACAAAGTCTGCTCGCTTGCCGGGAGTGAGGGAGCCGACGAAGTCCTCCTGAAAGGCGGCGTAGGCAGCCCCCTGCGTATAGGCGTGCAGGGCGGTCGAACGAGAAACCCGTTCCGAGGGGTGCCAGCCCCCTTCAGGGTCGCCGTGGTCGTTCGTACGAGTGACGGCAGCGTGGAATCCGCGGAGGGGATCAATGGGCTCTACCGGGGCATCGGACCCGAAGGCGAGGCGTGCGCCCGCTGACGAGAGGCTGGCCCATGCATACGCCCGATCGAGGCGCTCCGGGCCGAGCCGATCGGGCACCCAGTCCATGTCACTGGTGGCGTGGAGGGGCTGCACGGAGGCAATCACGCCGAGGCGACCGAAGCGAGCGAGGTCGTCGGGATGCACGATTTGTGCATGCTCGATGCGGGGGCGCCGGAGCGGTTGTTCGACCTCCTTCTGTGCGGATTCATAGGCTTCGAGAACGAGCCGATTGGCACGATCTCCGATGGCGTGGGTGTTCACCTGCAAGCCACACTCGATCGCCGCCTGCACGTCCGCTTGAAACTCGTCGGGAGATTGTAGAAGCAGGCCCCGAGTGCCCGGAGCGTCCGCATAGTCCTCGAGGAGGGCAGCCCCTCGGCTCCCGAGGGCTCCATCGGCGAAGAATTTCACGGACTGCACCTGAAGACGCTCACTCGCCATGGGGCCGCGGGTGCAAATGCGGTCAAACAGGTCGCCCCGCCCGTCGATCATCGCGTATACGCGCAGAGGAAACCTCTCATCGTCGAGAAACCGCTGAAAGCGGCGGAGGGTCTGTGCGTCAGTTCCGGCGTCATGCAATCCCGTCAGCCCGTGGCGGGCCGTATGATGGAGCGCCTTCGTGAGAGCTCGATCGCACGTCCTCTCGCTCGGGGCAGGAAGCTCCTCTTCGATCAGGTCCATGGCTCGATCAATGAAGAGGCCCGTCGGACGGCCGCCTGCGTCACGGCAAATGGTCCCGCCTTCAGGATTCTCGAGCCCCTGGAGCCGGTCGAGGCCGACGGTGGCCTCGAGGGCTGCGGTGTTGGCCCATCCCGCATGCCCATCGGTGCGGGTGAGCCAGACCGGTCGGTTCGGGAAGGCGTCGTCCAGAGGTTCACGCGTCGGAAAGCGAGAGGGGGACCACTCGGTCTGGTCCCAGCCGTAGCCCCGGAGCCATGCACCCTCGGGCAGCTCCTGGGTGGCCACGAACGTTTTTAATCGTTCGACGACCGCTGCTGGAGACGAGATCTTCCTGAGATCGACCCGGAGCAAGGTGTGGCCGAGCGCCATGAGGTGGGCGTGGGCATCGATGAAGCCGGGCACTACGGTGCAGCCTCCGGCATCGATCTGACGTGCACTCGGAAAGGCGGAGAGCAAGTCTGCGCTCGACCCCACGGCATGTATGTCCCCACCGGATGTTGCGAGGGCCGTCGCTGTGGGTTCAGTCTCGTCGACGGTGTAGATCCTGGCATTGTGGAGGACGAGATCAGCCGAAGCGGAAATCATGATGGAGGATAAAGAAGAAAATCAGCAGAAAGCAAAAAAGAACGGCATATACCATTGTACCTCAGAAGAGGGGAAGATCATTTGTGAAGAAAAGATGAGTAGAAGCGCTTTTGGTGGAGGGTCCGTTTGATAATAACCGTTCCCACAAGGAGATAGTGTGGTCCGGTGACCTGATGTCTGTATGATCGAGCGAAGAGTGCGTGCAGGCACCGTACTGGTCCGTTCTGTCCTGATCCGAGAAGGGGACTGTTATTATGGAATCTAATCTCCATGCTCCGCCATCGCAGGGTCTAGGCGGTACTCTTACACCCCACCTTCAGGAACGGGCGAACTGTGGGGTCGGTGTCCTGATGGATCTGGACGGTGAAAAGAGCCACGTCATGGTGCAGGAAGCGCTGGGGGTGCTCGAGAACCTCGATCATCGTGGCGCCCGAGGGGCTGAGCCCACGACGGGAGACGGCGCGGGCATTTTGCTCCAAAAGCCGCACGCCTTCTTTGCCGACTTGATTCCCGGGCTCGGAGCCCCAGATACATATGGGGTGGGGCAACTTTTCTTTCCGCCCGATTCGGATCAGGGAGCGGCCCTGCGTGAGTTGATCGAGCAACGGATTCATTCGGAGGGGTTCGAGGTGATCCATTGGCGCGACGTGCCGACGGATGCGTCGGAACTGGGGCCTACGGCTCGCGAGACGGAACCGGATGTTTGGCAGGTTTTCGTACGTCCTGGCCAGCCGACGGCGCCGAAGCGGCTCGACACGCAACTCTACCTCCTGCGTCGGCTCATCGAGAACGAGGTGGCCAGCAGCGACCGTCCCGGCAGTGAGCAGTTTTACGTCTGCTCGTTGGACCGGCGCAAGCTCGTGTACAAGGGGCTGCTTACGAATGCCCAGGTGCGCACCTACTATCCCGATCTGTCCGACGAGCGCGTGCGCTCCACCTTGGCCCTGGTCCACTCGCGCTTTTCCACCAACACGCTGGGGGCCTGGCGTCTGGCCCACCCGTATCGCTCCATCGTCCACAACGGGGAGGTGAACACGCTTCGGGGGAACCTCAACTGGATGCGAGCACGGGAGGGCGATCTGGAGAGCCCTGTGTTTGGGGACGACCTCGACCGGATTCGTCCCATTACGACGGAGGCGCAGAGCGACACGGCCGTTCTGGACAATGTGCTCGAACTGCTCGTCGAGAGCGGTCGCTCCCTTCCCCATGCGCTCCGGATGCTGATTCCGGAGGCCTGGTCGAAGGACGACCAGATGGACCCCGCACGACGCGACTGGTACGACTACCACTCGACGCTCGTTGAACCCTGGGACGGTCCACTGCTCGTGGCCTTCACCGACGGCGAGAGCGTCGGCGCGGTGCTCGACCGCAATGGACTCCGGCCGTGCCGCTACTGGGTAACGCACGACAACCGACTCGTGATGGCCAGTGAGGCGGGCGTGGTCGATCTCCCCCCCGAGCGCATCGCCGAGAAGAATCGCCTGCAACCGGGTCAGCTCTTCCTGGCCGACGCCGACGAGGGACGTATTGTCCCGGAAGAGGAGGTCTTCGACCGCCTGACGGACGAAAAGTACGGAGAATGGCTCGAGGAAACCCGCGTCTCCTTACGGGACGTCGTGAACGACGAGACGCCCGATCCACATTCACTTTCTTCCTTCTCTCAGAATGGGACGGTGCGCTCGAATGGGACGGCGGACGTCGATGCGCCCTCCCTCGAGCGTCGACAGGCGTCCTTTGGCTATACAATCGAGCACGTGCGGCGTCTCGTGACGCCGATGGTCGAAGAGGGCAAGGACCCCGTGGGAGCCATGGGCGACGACACCCCTCCGGCCGTCCTCTCGGGGCAGAACAAGACCTTGTTCACGTACTTCCGGCAGTTGTTTGCCCAGGTGTCCAACCCACCCCTCGATTACATCCGCGAAGACCTCGTTACGTCTCTTCGCGGGCACCTCGGTCGCAAGCGAAATCTCCTTGCAGAAACGTCTGAGCACTGCCGCCAGCTCCTCCTGGAGTCGCCCATTCTTCGCGACGAGGAGCTGGAGGCCCTTCGGACGATCGACGTTCACGGCATCCGGTCGCACACGATCGACACGACCTTTCCTCCGGACGTTTCCCTGGAAGAGGCCATGGAAAGGGTGCGAGCAGAGGCCCGGGAGGCCATTGCCGAGGGGGCGGAGGTGCTCCTTCTCTCCGATCGGGAGGCCGGGCCCGATCGGCTCGCCATTCCGAGCCTGCTCGTGGTCGCTGGGGTGCACCACGACCTGATTCGACACGGCCTCCGGACCCGGGCCGGGCTCGTACTCCACAGCGGGCAGCCCTGCGTCGTGCACCACTACTGCACGCTCATCGGGTACGGTGCCGACGCCATTCATCCCTACCTCGCATACGAGTCGGTTCGGGACATTGCCACGCGGAGCGACGAGATTTCGGACGGAGTGGCCGCCCTCGATCGGTACATAGAGGCGGTGGAGCACGGGCTGCTGAAGGTGATGGCCAAGATGGGCATCTCGACTCTGGAGAGCTATCGGGGCGCGCAGGTATTCGAAGCGCTGGGGCTCAACGAGAAGTTTGTCGACGAATATTTCTTCGGCACCACGGCCCGCATCGAAGGGCGCGGAATTGAGGAACTGGAGAAGGACCTGCGAGAGCGTCACGAGCGAGCGTTTGAGACGGTACCGGGGTCTCCGGCCCTTGCGGAGGGCGGCGATCTCTACTGGAGGCGCGACGGCGAATATCATCAGTGGAACCCACAGACGATTGGACATCTCCAGCACGCCGCCCGAACCGGCAAGCGTGCGGCGTACGATACATTCGCCACGCTCATCAACGAGCAGGCGGCGGAGAATCAGACCCTCCGAGGGCTCCTCACCTTCGAGTCGGATCCCAACGAGCGCATTCCGGTGGAGGAGGTGGAGCCGGCTGAGTCCATCGTGCAGCGATTCGTGACGGCGTCCATGTCGTTTGGCTCACTCAGTCCCGAAGCTCACGAGACACTGGCCGTGGCAATGAATCGCCTCGGCGGACGGGCCAGCTCCGGTGAAGGAGGGGAGCAGGTCGACCGCTTCGGCACGGAACGAACGTGTCGAATCAAGCAGGTGGCCAGTGGTCGCTTCGGCGTGACGAGCACCTACCTCCAGCACGCCGACGCCCTCGAGATCAAGATGGCGCAGGGCTCGAAGCCCGGAGAGGGGGGGCACCTGCCCGGCGCGAAGGTGAACGAGACAATTGCCGAAACGCGATATACCACGCCGGGCGTGTCGCTCATCTCGCCCCCGCCGCACCACGACATCTACTCGATCGAGGATCTGGCTCAGCTCATCCACGACCT
>CAYXAD010000104.1:0-11306 GCA_964462965.1 uncultured Salinivenus sp. | reverse complement strand
GAGTGATGGAGATGATCTCGTCGTAGATGTCGGTCCCCTCATCTTGTCGCCCCCTGGAAGAGGCGGTCGAACAGGAGGACTCGTCCGACGAAGCTGTTTTTGAGGAGGGTTTCGTCCCCTAGGAGAACCATCCTGAACCGCCCAAATCGGTCCCACACGCTGGACACTCTGAGGCCGTCTCGTCGATGCGGCTGTAACAGTTCTCACACCGAACTTTTTCCTCTCCTTCCCAGTGAATTGTGTCTCGGTTTTCCTCGACGGACGTCTCGGTGACTGGCTCTTCCGACATCGTCTCCGCTCCTGGGCTGCTCTCTACGATGTCGGGGTCCCTCGGCGGGCCTTCGTCCTTGCTACGGTCGGTCCTTTCTTCGGCGACGTTTTGGAGCTGGTCGGAGTTTGCGCTGGCGGTTGGTCCCGTGACAATGTTCAGGAAGAACACGAGAAAGAAGATGGGGAACGGGCTAATAAAAAGGGCCAGGAGAAAATAGAGCAGGAAACTCCGGTTGCTTCTGGAGGCATAGACCCCGACGGCAGCTGAGAGCCCAAGATACCCCGCGAGGATGAGGGCAAAGATTCCTATTGCAAAGGCATCTTCCATGGGACGTGAGGATGGGTAGGAGGACCGGGCCGGGTGGACGGAAAATCGACGTGACGCCAGGATAACGCTCTGACAGATGAAAACAAAACGATCCGCCCCCTTGGGGGCCTCACTTCTCCACAATCGCTTTTCCCGTGGGGCCAATGAGGGGGCGCACGATCGATGTTCTTCCCCGGGTTGAGTTCTTGTCTTCGAGGTCTGCGTCACCGATGAGTCTATGCAACCAACGTCAAAGGGGGGTCTATCCCCGGTTGAAACGTCGATGCCGTGGAGTGCACCTCATGTAAAGGGTCGATGTGCATTTGGGGCCACTAGCTATGGGGGACGGTCTCTCCCTACCATGTGTCCCGGTCGACCTCGAAGGCCAAAAAGAGCTGTGCGGACTCCAAACGGCGCTCTCTACTCCGGTCCCAGGTGAGAACTAGGCAACGACCGTTCGTTTGTCTTCTGAGGACTCGGAAGCATCTGTGTTGGGGGTCCCATTTTTGGGCTGGGAACGGGCTGGCGCTGTGCCGTTCTTCGCCGAGGAGAGGGTCTCTTCATCCCATTGCCGCAAGGCCCAGAGCACCGCGTGCTGCAGCAGCTGATCCACCGAGTCGAGCCCCAGCTTCTCCTTGGCCCGTCGCCGGTAGGTTTCGACCGTCTTGCGGGCAAGATCCATCTGCTCCTGAATGTCTTCCAGGCTGTGGCCCAGGCCCAGTCGTCGAAAAACCTGCAGTTCCGCTTCGGTAAGCTCGTCGATTGGGAAGCTGGGCTCGGAGGCCTGAGCGACGGCATAGTTGCCCAGCACGATAGACGTCATTTGGCGGCTCAAATACAGTTCTCCGTCGTCGACCTGACGCACCGCCTCGACCAGCCGCTCGGTCGGCTCATTCTTCATGAGGTAGCCGGCGGCCCCGGCCCGCACGGCGCGTTCGGCGTAGATGCGCTCGTCGTACATCGAGTAGACGATGGGCTTCGTCTCCGGGCATTCGGCGCGCACTGTCTCGACGAGGTCGAGGCCGTGGCCGCCCTTCAGCAGCAGGTCGACGATCACCACGTCTGGATCGAGCTGTTTGATCTCCTGAAGGGCTTTCGCTACCGAGGGGGCGGTGCCACAGATGTTGAGGTCGATCTCGGCAGTGAGGGCACCACGAATTGCTTCCTGCACGGCCGGGTGGTCGTCAACGACGTAGACGTCGATGTGTCCACCGGAAGCGTGACGGGGGGAGGGGCTTTGGGTGGGTACGGAGCAGCTACGAGTGGAAACGCTTGGGCTAGACATAGAGGCTGGGGAGAGGGGCGATGATAGCTCTAGCTCGAGGAATCTGCTTGACCGGTCGGGGAGCGCGGAGACGACACACCAGCGTATAGCCTGCTGGAACTCCCTCGGAGGTCTGCAGAGTCGTTCGGAATGAGAGTGTTCTTTCAGAAGGTGGGACTCTCTAGAGAAGGAGCAGAACCCCTTTTCCTCTTCGCTTCGAAGGTTGAGGGCGCGTCTCATGTAAAGCATCGCTTTTTCTCCCTGAGACCGGTAATCCATTCGTGGGTGTTTCCCCTGCTCGATTGGAGCAAGTCGCCCGTTCTACGGAGAGGCGTCCCCGGTTTTGGAATCGCTGTGTGTACATTGGTGTGCGGAGGACCGCAAGAGATGGCTGTGACATCGACCCGTGAGGACTCCAATGACTGACCTTTTTGCGAGAAAAGGCATCCTTGTCACTTCGTGTCTTGCCGTTGGAGCCCTTGCTGGGGGCGCCGTTCTTTTTCTTCTATCGTCCTCGTCGGAGCCCGAGTCCTCGCCCACGGTGCAATGGTTGGAGCCCTTACAGGTGGCCTCCGGAGAGGCCTTTCGGGGGCCGTGGGAAATGAACGACTCGGACTGGCGATTCGTCGACGATCCGACCGTTGCGCTGACCAACGAGGGGGATATCGGGGTCGCATGGACCGATCACGTCCAGCAGGATCTCTTCTTTCAGCGCTATGACGACGAAGGCGAGCCGCAGCTGGAAACGCCCGTGAACGTCTCCAACAGCCCCGACGTCTTTTCCTGGCTTCCGCGCATGGTCATTCCCGAGGAGGAGCCCCGCACCCTCTACGTCTTGTGGCAGGAGATTGTCTTCTCGGGCGGGACGCACGGGGGCGAGATCTTCTTCGCGCGGTCGACCGACGGCGGTCGCACGTTTTCGGAACCGATCAACCTGTCGACCACGCAGGCCGGGGCCGGCAAGGGGCGCCTCAGCCGGCGCCTGTGGCACAACGGGAGCCTCGATCTTGCCGTGCCGTCGCCGGACACTATCTACGCGGCCTGGACCGAATACGAGGGCCCCCTCCGGTTGAGTCGCTCCACCGACGGGGGCGCCCACTTTTCCGAGCCGCTCCACGTGGCCGGACGCGACACGATGCCCGCTCGGGGACCGAGCCTGGCCGTCGACGGGCAGGGGACGCTTCACCTGGCGTGGGCCGTCGGCGAAGACCCGGCGGCCGACATTCGATACGCGTACTCCACCGATCAGGGGCGCTCCTTCAGCGAGCCGCAGGTGGTGGCCGAAAGCGAGGGGCATTCGGATGCGCCGTCGCTGGCCGTAGATCGGTCGGGTACGCTCCATCTGGCGTATGGGGAGCAGTTGCCTACTTCCTCAGGGAGGGGGCACATCCGGTACACCCGGAAGCCTCCGGCCAAGACATCCTTCGAGGCGCCCAAATCCCTCTCGGGGGACGACACAGAACAGGCGGAGAGTGCTCATTTTCCGACGCTTCGTGTCACTGGCGATACCGTTGCGATCCTGTGGGAGCGATATCCCGGAGACGACGATCGGCCCCTGGGACTGCGGCTCACGGTATCTTCAGACGGGGGATCCACCTTTTCGTCGCCCACCCTCGTGCCGGGCAGTGCCGATCCGGCGCTCGGCTTTAACGGGAGCCAGCAGGGGCTGCTGATGGAGAAGCTCGCCCTCAATGACCGCGGAGCCCTTGCCGTCGTGAATAGCACATTCGATCGCGGCGATGCGAGTTACATCTGGCTCCATCGGGGGCAGGTGAGCGGGCCCTGACATCGACACTGCACGGCTCCCTCCGGCCAAGAGTTTTCAGTAGGTGGTGGAAGTTGCGACCTACGTGCTCTTTTTACCGAGATATCGAGCGGCGGCCCCCGATCGCCGACGGATCAGACCGCAGCCCGCCGATTTCAAGCGATAGAAGCAGCCCGGGGACTCCTTCCTAGTCTAAAACGACTTCTTCACTTCGCTCAGGGCGCGGTCAGCGGTCCGCCGTCGGCCGTCAATCAGACCGAACGGTTGTCCCCCGCAGCCTGGGGGAGTTGCTCTTAGTTCTCCTCAACGGGCGGGGCGCCGGTCGCTTGCACCTCGCGCTCCAGCTCGGGGATGACCGTCTCGGCCAGCTCGTTCAGGCGGCCCTGCAGGTCGTTCAGTTCTTGCCGCCCGGCCTCGACCGTCTGCCTGTGCATCTCCGTCGGCCCGTAGGTGGTGCCGAGGGCCCGGTAGCCGACGTACAGGCGAGAGGTGGGGCTCGGCGGATTTCGTTCGCCGATCTCGTTCTTGGCTTCACTGCCTTCCATCTCTTCCCTCAGCTCCAGGAGCTGCTGGCGAGCGTCGTACAGTCGGCTCACCAAGTCAGGCGCCTCTTCGTCGGCCCGGGCGAGCGCGGTCTGCATCGCGTGAACCTTGTCCAGCTGCGCCTCCAGGGTGTTGGAGGTGGTCGTCAGCGCCTGCTGAAAGGATTCCAGCTCGTCGCGGAAGGAGGCAATCTCCTCGTCGGAGGCCCGCTCGAGGGTTCCCTCTCGCAGCGGCTCCACCTCGAACTCGACGGGATCGGAGAGCTCGGTCACCTCGCCCTCTTCGATCTTGGTGAGGGTGGCCGTGTAAGTGCCGGGCGTCGCCATAAATCCGTCTCCGTTGACCGTAAATCCTTCGCCCTCCACCTGCTCCGGTTCCACGACGTCTTTGGGCGGGTATCGCAGGTCCCAGTTGACGCGGTGGAAGCCCTCAGACGTCGGCCCGTCCACGCGGTTGACGACCGTTCCGGCCTGGTCCTTGACCACGATCTGAATTCTCGGGCCCTGCTCGCGCATCTCCTCTTCGAGCTGGTCCCATCCAGGGAAGGGGACGTCCTCATCCGCCTCGAGCTCTCGTTCGCGATTCTTCCGCTCGGCCTCCTTGGACTGGTAGCCCTCTTTGAGATGATAGGTGAAGACGGCTCCGAAGGGCGGATTCTCCGCCTGATAGTCGTTGTCTCCCTGTGAGTCAGAGATCTCGTCGGGCACGTACCACTTGGCGTCTCGGGGGGAAAAGAGATGGGCCTCTTGATTCAACAGCTCGGGGCTGACCTCTCGCAGCGGCGAGTAGTCGTCCAGGATGAAGATGCCGCGGCCGAAGGAGCCCGCGACCAGGTCGTTGTGGGACCGTTGAATGGTGATGTCGCGAAACGCAATCGTGGGCGCGCCGCCTTCCAGCTGGACCCACTCCTCGCCCCCGTCGACGGTGAAGAAGACGCCGAACTCCGTGGCGGCAAACAGAAGGTCCTGGTTGACGTGGTCCTGAACCAGGCGCCACACGAGATGACGGTCGGGCAGGTCCCCGGCGATGGAGGTCCAGGTCTCGCCCCGGTCGGTGCTCTTGATGAGGTACGGCGAAAAGTCTCCGTTCTTGTGGGCGTCCATTGCCACGTACACCGTGTTGGCGTCAAAGCGGTCGGCCTTGATGTCATTGATGAAGGCAGTGGAGGGCACTCCATCGATGTTTTCCAGCTCAATGCGGCGCCAGTTCTCCCCCCCGTCTTCCGTGACGTGGAGAAGGCCGTCGTCGGTGCCGGCGTAGAGGACGTCTTCATCCTGCGGCGACTCGGCCAGGGAGGTAATGGTGTTGTAATTGGACATGGCCAGGACGTCCCAGGGGTTGTCCCAGCTTCGCTGCTTGCCCATGATGGGCAGTTCGAGGCGCTCCTGGTCGCGCGTCAGGTCGCCGGAGATGGGCGTCCAGCTGTCGCCCCGGTTGTCGGAGCGCCACACGCGGTGAGAGGCATGATACAATCGTTCGGGCTGATGCGAGCTCGTTTCGATGGGGGCGTCCCAGTTAAAGCGCTCGAAGTCTTCCCCCTCCCGTGCCTGGGGCTGGATGAACACCTGATCGCCGGTGGCACGGTCGATCCGGTGCAATCCCCCCTGTTGAGTTTCCGCGTACATGATGTTCGGATTCTCAGGGTCGGTGGCCGAGTCGTGGCCGTCGGCGCCCAGGGTTTTAAACCAGTCGGCATTGCGGATGCCGCTCTCGTTGTCGGTGCGCGAGGGCCCGCCGTTCGAGCCGTTGTCCTGCGTGCCGCCGTAGACGTTGTAGAAGGGCTCGGCGTCGTCGACCGAGATCTTGTAGTACTGCATGACCGGCAGGTTGTCGATGTACCGCCACGTCTCCCGTCCGTCGTAGGTCTCGTACAGGCCGCCGTCCGTGCCAAACATCATGTAGTTGGGATCGTCCTCCCGGAAGGCGATGGCGTGGTCGTCGACGTGCTTGTTGTCGACGTTTATGGTCTCGAAGTTCGCGCCGTGGTCCTTGGAGACGAGCGTGCGGACGCTCACCAGGTAGAGCTCGCCGTGGTTGTGGGGCGAAGCGTACAGCTCCTGGTAGTAGTGAGGACCGGTCCCTCCGGAGACGGTCTCGGACATTTTTTGCCACGAGCCTCCCCGATCCCCCGACATAAACACGCCGCCCGTGCGACGGTCCAGCTCGATGGCCGCATAGACGGTGTCCGGGCGTTGCGGGGAGATCGCCAGCCCGATTTTTCCGAGGTTGGAGTTTGGAATTCCTTGTTCCAGCTCTTCCCAGGTCTCCCCTCCGTCGGTGCTTTTGTGAAGGCCGGAGCCGGGGCCGCCGCCCATGTAGGCGGCCTTGGTGCGGTGGCGCTGCCAGGTGGCTGCGTACAGGACGTCCGGGTCGCGCGGATCCATCACGAGGTCGGTCACGCCGGTCCATTCGTTGCCCCCCAGGACCTTATTCCAGTTTTCGCCGCCGTCGGTCGACTTGTAGAGCCCGCGCTGACCGCCACTGTCCCAGAGGGGGCCCTGCGCCGAGACCCAGATCACGTCCGAGTCCTCGGGGTGGACGATCATCGTGGAGATGTGCTCGGAGTTTTCGAGCCCCATGTTTTCCCACGTCTCGCCGCCGTCGGTGCTCTTGTATACGCCGTCGCCGTAGCCCACGTGTCGGCCGCCGACGTTTTCGCCCGTGCCGACCCACACGGTGCTGGGGTCGTTCGGGTCGACGGTGACGGAGCCAATCGAGTACGAGGACTGGTCGTCGAAGATGGGATTCCAGGTCGTCCCGGCATTTGTGGTTTTCCACACGTTGCCGGAGCCGACGGCCACGTACCAGATGTTGTCGTTCTCGGGGTGGAAGTCGATGTCGGCGATGCGGCCGCTGTTCATGGCCGGGCCGATGTTGCGCAGCTCCAGGGCGTTGTAGTTCGTCTCGGAGACGATGCTTCCCTCGTCCTGAGCGAGCAGGGGGGTGAGGGTGCCAACGAGGAGCAGGAGTACGAAGAGGAGGGGTAGCTTTCGCTGCATCACAGAGGGGCGGGGGAGTTTAGACAATTGATCTGTAAGACGATAAGGGAGGGGCTGGCGCAGATGCAAACAGTGGGGTGGGGGCAAGCGGCTTCACGTCGAACCGCTTCGCAAGCACGGAGGCACTGTGTTGGGCTGGATGAGGGGCGCGTGGGCGTAGGCGCCTTCTGCTCTGAACAGGGGCAGTGCCAAACCGCAGCGGCGAAGAGGAGAGTGGGCGTATCCCCCTGGTTCACCAGAAGCCGCATGTTCGCCCTGCCCCGCCCGTAGACGCGGTTGTCCTCGATGGTCGCAGAATACTACACCGGCGATCTCGGATGGCCCGTTGCGACCCCTGCGCCTGGAGCGAGTGGACTGCTAAAATGTTCTGCCTCGCGATTTGTAGAATGATACGGACTTGTTCGGGGCCGGAGAAATGAACCGCCGGGCATTCCAACCTCGGTCTGTTCTGAAACCGCTCCCTTCCGCGGGCCCGAGAATCCTCCTTCCATTTGTAGAGACCGTCTTCAGGCAATATGTTGACCTCCGCCATCCGTAGATCCACAGGGGATTGGTTCCGGCTACAGACCTGCAAAGGACTCCCGTGGGGCCTAGTCCTCAGTGGCCTGCTCGTCCTAGCAGGATGTACCCAAACCTCTTCATCTCCCTCCCCCCCGGACTGGGAGGAGCCTGCCCTCCCGTTCAATCCGCGAACGTACGTCCTTCAGCGTGCCCCCGCGTCTCCCGACATCGATGGCCGTTTGGAGGACGAGGAGTGGCAGGAGACGGAGTGGACTGCCCCGTTCGTCAACAATCGAGGCCCCGACCACGATCCTCCCTCGGTGAAAACCCGGGCCAAGATGATGTGGGACGAGGATTTCCTCTACATTGCCGCCGAGCTGGAGGAGCCGGACGTGCGGGCGTCGTTCACCACGCGCGACACATCGATCTGGAGGGAGAATGCCTTCGAGCTGTTCATTGACCCCACGGGCGATACGCACAACTACTACGAGTTTCAGATCAATGCGCGGGAGACCCGATGGGACCTCCTGCTCACCAAGCCCTACCGGGACGGGGGCCGGTCCCTGAGTGCGTGGGACATTCGGGGTCTGAAGATGGCGACCGACGTGCAGGGGACGCTCAATGACCCGTCCGACGAAGACGAGGGGTGGACGGTGGAGCTGGCCCTGCCCTGGTCCGTGCTCGAAGAGGCCGCGCCCGGCGGGCGACCCCCGCAGGACGGCGAACAGTGGCGCCTCAATCTCACGCGGATGCAGTGGCCGGTGTCGGTGGTCGACGGGCAGTATGTACAAGATTCGACAGGAAACGAGTCGATTGCGTGGTCCCCGCATGGTGAGCGGGGCTACCACACGCCCGAACGGTGGGGCATCGTGCAGTTTTCACAGCGGGAGGTCGGGAGAGAACCGGTTCCTGTAGAGGTGTCCCCAAATGAGTCCGTGAAGTGGGCCCTTCGCCAGCTCTACTACCGCCAGCAGCAGTTTCGGGAGGCGCACGACCGCTTCGCGACGACCCTTTCTGAACTCGAGGCCGGCGACATCTCGATTCCGGATCGTCCCTTCGATCCAGACCTTCAGGCCACGCAGACGATGTACGAGATCACGGCCTCCGGGGTCGACGGCTCGACGGTGCACCTCCGTCAGGACGGAAAAGTGTGGACGACCGAGGAATAGGGACGATCCCTGCCTCTGCCCGGCTCCTCGCTCCAGTGCCGGTACCACGGGCGTCGCTTCGGGAGGGACGGGTGCGACCTCTCGATGCCCGGATTCGAGGAGGCCGAGGATTTTCCCTCCCCCGCGGATGACCTTCCGGCTGCGGCGAAAGAGGGCGAAGGTCAGAGGAATCCCCTTTCGAGGGGACGAACTAGTCTTTTTATTGCACGGTCAAGGAGGGCATTCATTTTTTTCGCTTACGACGAGAGATCTCCTACATGGATAACAGCTACCGTGTCCCGTTTGCGCTCGATCGTTTCCTCCGACCTGGAAGGGCGAGGACGAGGCGGTTCCGTTCCCTCCTGACCGTGGGCCTGCTGTTCGTGCTTGCCGGCCTGGTTCCGCAGGGAGTGCTGGCTCAGGAGCCAGAGGCGCCCCCCCAAGCCGAGGCCGCCCCGTCGCCTCCTGCCCTGGACGTTCTCATGCAGGCCCCTTCGAATGCGATGGCCCCCGTGGTCGATCGGTTCTCCGAGGATCGCGAAGCCCTGCTCCGCCGGTACGATGCGCCGTATGCCCCGGAGCGCCGCCAACGCCTGGCGTCCTTCTACGAGGACTGGCGTCAGAAACTAGAGGCGGTCGACTTTGATCAACTCGGGGTGGAAGGGCAGATCGACCACGTGCTCCTCCGGCACGAGATTCAGAGCCGGATGCACAAGCTCGACCGGCAGGGGCGTCGCCACGCCGAAATGGAGTCGTATCTTCCGTTTGCCTCGACCGTGACGGATCTGTTTTATGACTGGCGGAAGGATCCGTCCATCGATCCCCGGGCCGCTGCGGATACGCTCGCGGCCCTCACACAGCGCATCGAGCAGCGGAGAGAGGAACTATCGGGGCAGAGCGCAGAGTCCTCCGCCGAGCGTGTCGTGGCCTACCGGGCGGCCAATGCCGTCGACGAACTGCGGGAAAAGCTACACGAGTGGTATCAGTTCTATGAAGGGTACCATCCGGAGTTTACCTGGTGGGCCGAGGAGCCCTATGGGACGGCTCGCGAGCGCCTGGACGAGTACAGCAGCTTTCTCCGTCACGAGGTGGTGGGCGTCGAGGAAGGGGAGGAGGAACCGCTGATTGGCGATCCGATCGGGAGGGAGGCCCTCGAGCAGGATCTCCACTACGAAATGATTCCCTATTCCCCCGAAGAGCTCATTGCCATCGCCGAGCAGGAGCTGGCGTGGGGAAAAGAACAGATGAGGAAGGCGGCCCGCGAGATGGGCCACGGCGACGACTGGAAGGCGGCCCTGGAGGAGGTCAAAACGCGGCACGTAGAGCCGGGCGAGCAACCCAAGCTCGCAAAAACCTTGGCGGAGGAAGCCGTTTCTTTCGTTCGGGAGCGAGATCTGGTGACGGTTCCGCCAATGGCGGAGGAGGTCTGGAGAATGCAGATGTTGTCTCCGGAGTGGCAACGGAGGGCTCCGTATTTCCTGGGGGGAGAGATCGTCCGGGTCGCGTACCCGACAAAGGGGATGTCCCACGAGAACAAGCTCATGAGCATTCGGGGCAACAACCGGCACTTCTCACGGGCCGTCGTTCATCACGAGCTCATCCCGGGGCATCACCTACAGGGGTTCATGACGGATCGGTACAACGCCCACCGGGATCTCTTTTCGACCCCCTTCTGGGGCGAGGGATGGGCGCTCTACTGGGAGATGCTCCTCTGGGACCTCGACTTTCCCCAGTCCCCCGAGGATCGAATCGGGATGCTTTTCTGGCGCAATCACCGGGCGGCCCGTATTATCTTCTCCCTTCGCTTCCATTTGGAAGAAATGACGGGCGAGGAGGCCGTCGATTTTCTGGTAGAGGAGGTGGGGCACGAACGGGCCAATGCGGAAGCGGAGGTCCGGCGCTCCATCATCGGCACCTACCCTCCCTTGTACCAGGCCGGCTATATGCTCGGCGGGCTCCAGTTTCGGGCGCTCCACGAGGAGTTCGTCGAGAATGGGGAGATGACCAATCGGGAGTTTCACGATCGCATCCTCAAGGGCGGTCGCATGCCGGTCGAGATGGTTCGGGCGCGTCTCTTGGAGGAACCCCTTCCGAGAGACTTCGAGACCAGCTGGCGGTTCTACGGGGATCCACTGGAGGAGGAGTAAGGCTGCGTTCTCCGGGTGCTACCTACACCGGTCGCGTCGCGAAGCAATCGGCGTGACCCTCGACCGGAGACGGTTTTCTCATTCCGGAAGGTGACGTGGACGGGTTCAGTCGCGACCCGTCCACGTCCGTCCCGGCTTGCGCAGTTGTGGCGAAGCGCTTCGTACACCTCCGACTCGACACCTGTTCTACACCCCTGAGGTGCACTCATGGCAACGTCCGAGGTCGTACTCAACTGGAGTGGAGGCAAGGACGCGACGCTCTGTCTCCATCAGGTGGTTAAGAGCGGACCTCTCCAGGTCGCAGGCCTTCTCACCACCGCCAGTAGACAGTACGGGCGCAGCAGTCTGCATGGAGTGCGGGT
>CAYXAD010000103.1:0-11352 GCA_964462965.1 uncultured Salinivenus sp. | reverse complement strand
TCTAGTCGCAAGCGGAGCCGCCCGTTCTGGAAGACGGTCCTTCCACGAGGGCGGATTCGCTTCGCTTAAAAAACGTTAAAAGTCCCTACTTCACGCTTGAGCGCACTTAGAGAATCCTCGTTCTGAGATTTCTCGGATACGCTTCAGAGGAGAAGAACAGATGTCTGCAGACCGAAACCGTGCATATGTCGTTACTTAAGACCGGTTGCCCTCACGCGGCCTCCCTTATAGGTTGAGAGTCCAATCGGCTCTCGTTAGGCTCGCATCAGTATGGACCCTCGCAATCGCCTCATCTGGATCACCGGCGCCTCGTCCGGCATCGGAGAAGCCCTGGCCTATGAGCTCAGCCGCCGCGGCGCTCGCCTCGTCCTTTCCTCGCGGCGCGAAGACACACTCGAAGCGGTTCGGCGGCGCTGCGTTCGACCGGCCGACCACCACGTCTATCCCCTCGACCTTTCGGACGCGCGTTCTTTAGAATCGACCGCCAATGCCGTCCACGAAGAGATCGGTCCCGTCGATGTCCTCGTGAACAATGGAGGCATCAGTCAGCGGGGAACGGCGGCGGAGACTGAAATGAGTGTGGTGCGCCGGATCATGGAGGTGAACTTCTTCGGAACCGTCCATCTGACCAAAGCGGTTCTTCCTGTCATGCGAGACCGGCAGCAGGGGCACATCGTGGTCGTCAGCAGCCTCCTCGGGAAATTTGGACTCCCGACCCGATCGACCTACGCCGCCTCGAAGCATGCCCTTCACGGCTGGTTCGACTCCCTTCGGACGGAGCTACACGACGAAAACGTCGGCGTGACGATGGTGTGTCCCGGCTACGTCAAGACCAACATTGCCCAGAATGCCCTAACGGAAACCGGAACGCCCAAGGGCGATGAAGGGGTTGCGAGAGGCATTTCCCCGGAGGAGTGTGCCGAAGCCGTCGCCGAGGCCATCGAGGCGGAAAAGCTCGAAACCTACGTGGGCGGCTGGGAGGTGTTTGCCGCCTACATGAAGCGATTGGTGCCCACCCTCTTCTACCGCCTTCTTCGCCGGTATTCCGAACGATAACAGAACGATCAGTCCCGATGTCGGAGCTCTACGCTGACGGAGAAAGCAGATCCATTGTCGCTTCCCCCACACTCCCCCTCTCCCAGACCCGGACTACTCCTTCGGCCAGGCCGTCTCCTGAGGCAGCTCGGCGTCGGGGGGCTGGAGGACGAGCTCATCCGGAACGTCATTGACCTGATCGTCGGGATTGACCACGGAGACCAGCGGAAGTGCCAACGCCGTAAAAAACTTGCCCATCGCCGCAATCAGAAATTCCTGCTGGAGCTCGACCATGTCCTCCTCGAGGCGCCCGTCGTCGCGCACGTGGCCTTTGATGTCGAGATACAGGACCCGCGGCCAGTCCGGAAACTCCTCCTGCGTTTCTTTGAGAAGTGAAAAGATATCCTGCGCGGCCGCTTCGAAATCGTCGTCGTCATCGACGATGTGGTAGATCGAGACGGTATTGTCAAAGTTCATGTGGATGCCGGGCGTATCCGGCTTGTTATACTCCGGCACGAAGTCCGGCATCTCCGATGGGGCGTCACTCATATCCTACGGGGGAACGTGTTAGAGATACTCCAGCCCTTGAATGCTCGTCCGGAGCGAGAGATTCGCCAGAGACTAGGCCACGACAGGCGCAAATTGACGCCCAATCTCATCCAACTGCTCCAGGTGCAACGACTGGGCCCCGTCGCTGAGCGCCTCGGCCGGATTGGGATGGGCCTCGATCATCACCCCATCGGCCCCGGCGGCGAGTGCTGCCCGCACAAGGGGCGGAACCCACCGTCGCGTTCCACAGGCGTGCGACGGATCCACCACGACCGGAAGGTGCGTCCGTTCCTGCACGACGGGAACGGAGGAAATGTCGAGCGTGTAGCGCGTGGCCGACGCGAACGTCTGAATGCCGCGCTCGCAGAGAAAGACGTCGGGGTTCCCGTGCGCCACGATGTACTCGGCCGCCGCCAGCCATTCGTCGATCGACGCCATCATGCCCCGCTTGAGCATGACGGGACGATCTGTCGCCCCCACTGCCTTCAGCAGCGGAAAGTTTTGCATGTTGCGAGCGCCAATCTGTAGAACGTCTGCCCGGGCCGCCACTGCCGCGACGTCGCCGGGAGCAAGCACTTCCGTGATGATGGGGAGGTCGAACCGCCGGCCGGCCTCCGCCATGAGATCGAGGCCTTTCTCCCCCAGCCCCTGAAAGGAGTACGGCGAGGTGCGAGGCTTAAAGCATCCGCCACGCAGGAGGTCGCCACCCGCATCAGCCACTGCCTCTGCCGCTTTCAGAATCTGATCGCGAGACTCCACCGAGCACGGTCCGGCAATGAGGGTCGGGGTGTCGCCGCCAATGGCCACACCGCCCACGCGTACGATCGTGTCGTCCGGCTGGTAGTCCCGTGACACCCGGTGGTACGGTCGATCGCTCGGAGCCCCCTCCGGCGGAGAAAGAGGCTCAGCGGTCGACGCAGGCGAAGGAGCCTCCTGACCGTTCTGAGCGCCGACACCATTAGAACACGGCTCTTCTGCGGGCGCGTCCGGTTCGGCGGGAGAGTCCTCGGACTCCGAGGACTGCCGCTGGCGACGCTGTCGCTGGACGGAGTGGTCGAGGATCTCTTCGAACAGTCGGTGCGCCAGCTCGGGCGAGATACCGGCGTCATCTGCAACGCTACGAACGTGCTCGAGGAGCTCGGACTCTCGATCGGCGTCGCGGACCGTCTGGCCGGCATCGGCTTTTACGTCGCACAACTCATCGACGACGGCCTGTCGCTCGGCCAATAGTTCAATGATGTGGCGACTGATCTCGTCAATGCGGTCGCGGGCATCTTTCAAGGAAGAGGTAGACATGGGATGGGTCTCCAGGTCGTAAATGAAGAGGAACGTCGGAGAACCCACCGGATCGTCGCCTTCGACCCCGAAAGCAGAAAACCCGCCGGGTCCGAAGGCTGTCGGACCGGCGGGTCGCAGAAGCAAGCGTAAGAAAAAGGCTCGTTCTAGGTGCCGCCGGCCGTCAGGAGATAAAAATAAAAATACGCGTAGCCCAGATAGAAAAAGGCAAACGCATACAGATCTCCCGTCGCGTCGACTCGGGCGTCGACCGCAAAGGGCACAGCGGAAGTGTCAACGAGTGTATTCATGACGATCGTACAGTAGGTAACGGAATGATCGATGTCAAGACCTTTTCGATCTACACAGAACAATCACAATGTAAGACCTGCCTGTTATTTTCAGAAGCGGGCGTGCGAAAGGGACGGGAATCGACCCCGTAGCAAAGAAGATGAGTGAATAATTTGGGGGCTTCCAATCGGGTGGATCTATCGAAGCAACCGACGACGAGGTGCTCGGCTTCTTGTGGGGGGCTTTAGGCCAAACGGGATGCGTCCTCCCTTCCTCCCCGTTATCCTTATGTTTTCATCTGGAACCGCCTTTTGTCCGCAACGCTCGAGATGAATGAGGGGACTTTGCTCCGTAGTGCTGGTCTCTCGTCTGAAATGCACACGGGACGTGCTAAGAACGAATCCCGATCCTGGCGGCCGATTGGGCACGTTCTGCTCTGGTATAGGGTGAAGAGTCGACCGGCCAGTCGGCTCTCTCTTGCGTGGAGAGAGGGAGGGGGAAAGAGCGGATGCCGACCGTGTACAGTGATCTTCCGCAAATGGTACAACGTGCCGTGTTCGACCCACTCAGCCTAATCGTTCAGCCGCCCTTCTTTCTCCCTTAGAGTCTTCGCTTCTTCCACCACGCTGTCTTCCAATGGTCGAGTTCGAACTTCTTAACAGTCTGGGGGCCATGATCCTTGCGGCCCTGGGGGTCGTGCTGGGAATGCGGGTGTTTCGGATCCCGAATATCGTGGCCTACATTCTCGCCGGGCTCTTGCTGGGTCCAATTCTCGGACTGCTCGAGGTGACGCATACCATCGAGCTAATCTCCGAGTTCGGCATTATCCTCCTTCTATTTCTGGTGGGCCTGGAGTTGAGTCTCGACAAGATCAAAGAGGTGGGGCGGACGGCCTTTATTGCCGGAGGAGTACAGATGGGGGTAACGGCACTGGGCGGCGGAGGCCTGGCCGTCCTTTTCGGCTACGGGCCAACCGAGTCGATCGTGCTCGCCGTCGCGGTGGTGTTTAGCAGCACGGTTGTCGTCGTGAAGATGCTCGAAAAAGGGGGCGATCTAAGCAAAACGCACGGGCAGATTGCGGTGGGGGTCCTGCTGGTGCAAGACCTGGTCGTCGTCCTCGTCCTCACATTTATCGCCGGCCTTTCAAGTCCAGACGAGCTTGCCCTCGGCGAGGTGGCCTGGGGGTTGGGACAAGCATTCGTAGGAATGGGCCTCCTGGCAGGCCTAATTGTGGCCGCGGCTCGGTACGTCCTCCCTCCTGCCATTGGGTGGATCTCGAAAATGCCTCAGGGCCTCTTTATCTGGAGCCTCTTCTGGTGCTTCCTGATTGTACTGGGCGCAGAAGCCCTCCAGCTTTCCCCTGAACTCGGAGCCTTTTTGGCTGGGATTGCCCTCGCGCAACTGCCCTACAGTCACGAGCTTCGTCTTCGGGTCAACCCGCTGATGAACTTCTTCATCATCGTCTTTTTTGTTTCCCTCGGCCTTCAGATGGAGTTGAAAGCCGCCTTTGCGCAGTGGCCCTTTGCCCTGGCGCTTTCCGTCTTCGTCATGATCGCCAAGCCCCTGCTCTTCTTTGGGGTCCTTCCCTGGCTGGGCCACGACGAGGAAACCTCGTTTCGCACCGGCATCAGCCTGGCCCAAATCAGTGAGTTCTCGCTCATTTTCGGCACCCTCACGCTTTCGACAGGATTGATCGATGAGGCCCTCCTTTCCGTCATAACGCTGGTGGGCCTGATTACCTTTGCCCTGTCCTCTTTTCTTCTCCTGTACAACGACCGGCTTTATGCCGCCGTTCAACCGTATCATCCCTTGGCGTGGGCCGGGGCCGAGCAGAAGCAAAAAGAGCCGCCTGAGGTGGCCTTCCGAGACCACGTGATCGTCGTGGGGATAAACACGCTCGGTCGATGCCTCGTGAACCGGCTCGTGGAAGCCGGCGAATCGGTCGTCGCCGTGGACACCAGTCGCGAGCGACTTGCTCCCCTCTCGGTGCCAACCGTCCACGGGAATGCCGTTCACGAAGCAATTCTCGACGAAGCGTGTCTGGACACGGCCAAGCTATTGGTATCGAGTCTCAACATCGAGGGGACAAACAATCTTCTCGCCTACCGCGCAAAGCAGGCGGGAGTGCCCAGTAGCATTCACGCATTTGACCGCAGCTCGGAGAACACCCTCCGCGACATTGGAACCGACTATTTGATCCGTTCCAAGCACGAGGGGTCGCGGCGCCTGCTCCACGAACTGCAGTCTCGGGGGGTGTTGTCGGCATGATGGAGATTGCTGTTCTTCTTGGTCTGGCCGCCCTCGGGATGGGAGTGGCCCGCTGGACGCAGTTTCCGGAGATTCCCTTTCTGCTGGTCGGAAGCCTTGCCCTGAGTGCCACCGGCCTCGTGCAGGACCAGGAGTTCATAGAGGGCATTCTCTTCCTGAGCGTCTCCGTGCTGCTGTTCGTCGTCGGCACGGACCTGAGCCTCGAACGGGTCGGCCGTTTCAAACGTGCAGCGCTCAAAATCGGCCTCGTACAGTTCGTGTGCCTCGCCACGACCGGGCTCGGCATCGCCTATTGGCTCGACTACGCCCTCACCGACGGTCTGTACCTGGGCTTGGCGCTGGCCGCCAGTTCAACAATTGTTGGGGTCCGCCTCCTTCAGCGTCGTCAGCAGATGTTCGAGCCCTTCGGGCGCACCACCCTCGGCGTGCTGCTGCTCCAAGACGTGCTCGTCGTCCTGCTCCTCCCGGTCCTCACGCAGTTTCCGGACGGCCCTGACGCCATGCTGCAGAGCATGGGAGGGACGTTCCTTCTCATCACCGGGGCTGCAATCGTGATGAAGGGGGTCGTTCCCTTTCTCCTGGAGCGAGACTTGGACGCCGAGACGCAACTCCTCGTCGTGCTCAGTATCCTCTTCGGCTTTTTGGGGGCGGGCTATGCCCTCAACGTGTCCATCTTCGCTGCCGCCTTTCTCGCCGGCGTCTCGCTTTCGGAATTCCCCTTCAGTGGCATTGTGAACAGCGAGATGCAGCCGCTCTATGACTTCTTTTCCGCAATCTTCTTTGCCTCGCTCGGGGTGGCCGTGGGCATTCCTGAAACGGGCGAGCTGTGGCATGCGCTTCCGTTTGCCGGGGCCGTGCTTCTCCTTACGCCCGTCATCGTGGCCGCCGTCGCTGAATGGACGGGCCTCGTGGCGCGCCCTGCCCTCGAAGCCGGCCTTTTGCTCTCGCAGACCAGCGAGCTCTCGCTCGTGGTAGGCCTGCAAGCACTCGTTGCAGGACAGATCGGTGGAAACGTGTTCACCGTGATCGTCCTGACGACGGTGCTGACCATGACGGCCACGCCCCTCGTCACCAGCGACGCTGCGGTGTGGGAGCTCTTGCGATGGCATCCCTCCCGACGATCCGGACAGCTCCCCGAGGTGCCGAGCGACCACGTGCTGATTATAGGCGGAGGAGAAAGCGGTCGACCATTGATCCGCCTCCTCCGCGAAACGGAGTTTCAGCCCGTCGTCATTGATGAGGATCCCGGCGTGGTCGGCCTGCTTCGCAACCAGGGCGTCACTTCAATACGGGGAGATGGAGGGGACCTACCGATTCTCCTCGAGGCCGGCGCGGCCCAAGCCCGAATCATCGTCTCGACCATTCAGGACCCGTTCGCCACCGGTCCGCTTCTCAACTACGTGAGCGATAAGGTTCCCATTCTCGTTCGGGTGACGGAAGACCATGAAGCAGACTGGGTCGAGGAGCGCGGCGGGACGCCCGTCCGGTTTTCTCATGCTGCAGCGGACGCCTTCATGGACTGGTTTACGGAACAGCTCGCCTCGACCTCACAGACTGACTGACCCCACACCGGACGGTTCTTCGACCCTGTAGAACGCCTGTGTCATCACGTCTCGGCCTACGTCGCACGTTCTACCGACTGCACAGGACTGTTGCGTACATTTTGCCCTCGCATACAGCGAAGAGCCGACGGACCCGGTCGGCTTCCTGGTTGGAGCAAGGGAGAGGCACACTCGATGGCGGGCAGAAGAGCGGATGTCGAACGTGCCCAGCGACATTCCGTACATCGGATTCCCTTCGGCAAACATTCTTTGATGTCTCCCTCCTCTGTGTCGATCTCCGTCGGTGACTTCCGGAGAAGAAGGGGCAGCGGCTACGCGAGTGCACTCTCCCAGCCGGAGTCGCGCACAAAGAGACAGGAGCTACGGGTTTGCCTCACCCCCGAATCGAGGATGGACTTGTCGACCTCGCGCGCAAGGCCGAGGACATTGAGATCCGCCTCGGGGGCACGAGAAAGACTCTCCCGAAAAGCCCCCTGTAAGACACGCGACTGTGTCGTCTCCGGCAGGCGGGCGTCCTCGATGAGCCGCTCATGGTAGCGACGGGCACGGGGCATTTCTTCGGAGTCCCGGCACACCGTGATGAGACGAAACTCGCCCTGCCATTTCTGCGAAATCTTCAGGCCCAGAAGAATGGAAAGGTCGAGATTGGGCAATCGCAGCCCCAGTTCCCAGTCCGGGCTCTGATCTGTAATCCAGACGTTGAGCCGCCGTTCTTGGCTGAGCCCGGCATCGGGATGTTCGTAGTACAGAGCGACCCCCATCTCGTACTGGTCGGCCACGTCTACAAACCCCTGCACCGTCTCCTCATCGTAGCGATGGGCCATTCCAAAAAGCACGTTCGGGCGAAAGGCACTCCCTCGAAGCACCGAGGCACTCATCTGAACGCCTTTGAGGAGCGAGGGGGCCTCCACCACCGCCGAGGTGGCCATCAATTCGACGGAATGAAAGGAACGGGTGGCCTCGTTGAGTTGCTCGATCTCAATCGCGCTGGAGGTCGAAGAATCAGGTGCCTCCCCGGTGAGGCGCCGCCCTTCGGGAGAACGACTCTCTTCGGAGACGCGACCGCCTTCCTCAAGAGTGCCTTCGGTAAAGTCCTCTGCTGAAAGGAGGCCCTCGGAGAGACGATCTCCTTCAGTGAGGCGAACCCCGATGATTTTGATCGATCCTTTGGGCTCGGTCAGGAGGCGAAGGAAGCGGTAGACGCCGTCGAGCTGGGCCCGATCGGTAATCGGCACGAGCAGATCCGGCTTCCAGGAGCGCTCGTTCGGCTCGTGCCGCGTGCGGGCGACCTGCTTCGAGGCCCAGTCGGCCAAGGAGACGAAAATGCTACTCCGCACCGTTTGCCAGGGCGTCTGTAGCTGGCGACTAACGAGGTATACGTACACCCCAAGAATGAGGCCTAACGCCACCAGCGTAAAAAAGGGACTGATAATGAAGAGAGCAATGGAGCAACTGCCAACCCCAAAGAGGGGAATCCAGGCAGGGATTGAAAAGGTGGGACGGAACGACATCATCCCGAGCCCCTGTTCGAGGGCGAGAACGCCGTTGATCGTCAGATAGATGATCAGAAAGAACATCGTGATAAGGACCGCTACGGCATCGAGGCCGCCCAGGAGGAGTGTGGCCGCGACCAGCCCGCCGGTCACGAGGGTCGCGTTGCGAGGATCGCCGCTCGGGGCCCTGCGGCTGAGCCAGTCGCTTTTGGGAATAATGTTTTGCTTCGCCAGCGCCTGAAGGACGTGCGGCGCCGCGACCATCGTGCTGATCGTTGCCGTAAAGGTGGAGGCCAAGAGTCCGGCCAGCACGAGCTCGCCGAGCGCGGCCTTTTCGACCACGATCAGGTAGTCTGATTGAAGCTCTGCCGGAGAGGCCACGACGCTATACCAGATGGCCATGCCGACGTACACGGCCAGGGCTGTCCCCACGGCCGCAAGGGTTCCGCGGGGAATGCTTTTCCGCGGGTCGGAAAGCGCCCCCGACATGCTGGCCCCCACCATGATCCCTGTACCCCCCGGAAAAAAGATAGCAAACAGGGTCCAAAAGGAGGCATCCTCGAAGGACCCCCACAAGTTCGGCTCGTAGGTGGCCCCTTCGCCGAGCCCGGTTGCCCCAAGCAGAATGGAAATTAGAGACGCAAGGATGATGATCATCACAATGCCCTGCACGCGAAAGGCGACGTTTGAGGAGATAAAGGCCACGGCCAGCGCAAGGGCAAATACGCTGTAAGCGACTAGCCACTGCGAGTGGCCGGGAAATAGATGCAGCCACCCTTCTGTGAACCCGTAGATGTAGAGAGCCCCCGAGAGGGCCTGGCCAAAGTAAAGCGGTACACCGATGCTTCCGCCTGTCTCCAATCCGAGCGACTTCGAGATAATCGAAAAAACGCCGCCTGCCCCGATGTGGATATTCGTCGTGATCGAGGAGATCGAAAGCGCCGTCGCGCCGGTGATCAGAAAGGTGGCAAGGATGATCAAGAGGGCGCCGAGAAGCCCGGCCTGCCCGACGACCCAGCCCTCGCGGACGTACATCATAAGCCCCAAAATGGTAAGGACGGTCGGACGAAATACGCCCTGGAACGTGCCCAGCCCCGCAGGTTTGGGGCTTCCCTGCGTTCTGGCAGCGTCGGAGGCAGCTTCCGTAGTGGAATTGGTCGTTTCCATAATGACAGGCCAGAATGCTAGGGGCCTGCTTCTGATTCGGTTCTATCGAAGCGAAAAAATTGGGGGCAAACACTTCCTGACAGCCTGGATTCCCTCTTCTTCAACGGAGGCCTGGACGCTCTCTAAGGCACCCCGGGCCTCTTCTTCGAACTCCTGCCGTGCCTGCTCGGACGCAGTCTGGTCGGGCACCTCCTCCCCTCCAAGCAGGAGCTTGTCAAATGCACAGAGCGTTCGAAGGAGCAGAGGCGGGAAAAAGGCGGATCCCACACCAGGACGGTCGCTGGGCTCGAATCTGTCATTTCACTTGCCTGGACTCTATGCATGCTGACCACAAGGGGTGCTCGTGGCCCTCAGAGCACGACTCCGCAAAGAGATTTCCCCGTAGAGAGTACCTTTTAGCGAACGCTAGAAGCAGGCGTTGGCATATCCTCTAGAAACGTTATCGCACCGCTTCTCTCACGGCGTTTCCCCTGAAGCGGGCCGATCCAACGTCACCTCTCCGTCTGGTACGGCCGGGCCCTCGATTACAACTCGATCGTCGTAAATCCGAATGTAGGTCTTCGAGCTGGCCAGTGCAGAGGACATATCCGGCTTCATTGAGAAGGAGACCGTTTGCCGAGGCCCCTCTTTTCCCTCCGGATAAAGGTAGAATTCGTAGCTTTCGCCAACCGGATACTCGCCAAAAAGCCGGCTCGTCCCTCCGTGCTCCAGGTCGGGCGTCCAGAGGTCCTCCCCGGGCACCTCAATGGCAAGCCCCTCAGACGGAGGGTTTTCGGTGGTCCGGTCATCTATTCCCATGTTGAGCTGGACGCGCTTGCCGGTGTCCCCGATTGCCTCATCGGCGGCGCTCCTCTCTGAACGTGCTTCCTCCGTCTCGGAATTGCAGCCGAGAGGACCGACCGAAAGAGCAGCAAGGCCCAGAAGGAGTACAGTGCCAATAAAAAGCGTTCGTCTCGTTGGCCGGGGGGCGGTTGCAACAGACATGGAGTTGTGGGCTCAGAATGGTTCGGAAGAGCAAATGTAGAGAGTCGGCACCCGGTAAATCGACGCAAAACAAAGTGCAATAACGCCGGCTCGTCAGAAGCTGTCAGTCGGGAGATCGCTCGACGCGGACTCGTCTCCTCCATCTTCTGAAAGTACGCGGGCCGTGCTCGTAAAAGAGATGCCCTGGGTCGATTGGGTCGTTATCATCACCGTCTCCACGACCGGTGCTCGAACAGGACCGTCAGCCCTCCATCGCACGATAAAGTTGGCCCCCACCCCACCGCGGGTGTCCCCCTCCTCGACGACGAAAGCCGTCGACGACAAGGGCCCAAGGGCTTGTTCGCCATCGACGTACGATTCGACGAGATTGCCGTCCTTGTCGTAGTAGTCGACTGTGAGAAGGGAAATCGAGTCGGCTGGGCTTGTGTTGCGCACGCTCAGGGTCGAGGTCAGGTTCATCGTGCGCCCTGCGTCCCGAAAGTGAATGCGGGAGTAGGTGGGGACGTACAAGGTTTGGCTTTGGACCCTCCGAACAGGACGCTCCCCGGGGGTCTCGACCTCCCCTCCCCCAGTTTGACCGGTACCTGCCTGAGTCGCGGAGGACGTAGAGTCACTTCTCCCCACGTTCCCTCCTTTGGGAGAAGATCCGTCTGGCTCGGAGGCACCGCAACCTGCAAGCACGAACAATCCGACGAAAAGCCCTGCGAGCAGAGGCCCTGCGAGCAGAG
>CAYXAD010000102.1:0-11442 GCA_964462965.1 uncultured Salinivenus sp. | reverse complement strand
CGCACCTGTGATCATCAGCGAAGGAAAGCGGGGTGTCCACGTCGTATCCCTCGAAGGCCTTCGGGACGAGCGAGCGGACCGCCTCCCTGGATCCAGATTTTAGAGGGCGTTCACTAAGAGATGCTACCAAATCCCCTCAGATGCGTCTTCATCCTCGGATCTGAATCGGAGGACGCATGTACTACGAGGCGGTTGGGCGAACGACTCGGGCCCTCAGAGTTCGACTATGAAGTTTTCGCGGGCTGCGACTTCGCCGAATCAGGCGTCTCCAGGATTATCTGCTCGGGAAGTAGCGCTGCTACCCCCCTCGCAGAGGCCCCCGAATCGCACTGAACGGCTGTGTCTCGCCTTCCCGTTAAACTTCGCAGACGGGCTCTCAATGTCTTTTCATCACTTCATGCCGCACGATGTCATTCAAACATGCTACAACTTGGGGATTGTCCCTTCTACTGATCATTACGGGGCTGATTACCGGCTGTGCAGGGGTAGGAAACTCCACTTCCGCAGAGGATTCCGCATCGGAATCAGCGCCGGAAGCGAGCCAAGAGGAAGATGACCTAAAGCCGTACAGCGAGGTCATCACGGAGGACGCGAAGACCGATTCCGGATTGGTGACCACCCATCGCATCGATGAAGACCTTTACTTCGAGATTCCCGACTCAGTGATGGGTCGGCAGATTTTGACCGTCTCTCGTCAGTCTCGGGCGCCGGAAGGCCTCGGGTACGGAGGGGAGAAGGTGAACACGCAGGTTCTTCGCTGGGAACGCCGGAGCGACCAAATGCTGCTTCGGGTGGTGAGCCACGAGAAAACGGCCAATCAGGAGGATCCCGTCTACGAGGCCGTGCAGAATTCGAGTTTCGAGCCCATTATTCACTCGTTTTCGATCGAGGCTCTCAATGAGGACTCGACGGGTGTGGTGATCGAGGCGACCGATCTCTTCGAAACGGATGTACCGGCCCTCGGCCTTCCGGACGATGCACGGGAGGAATACGGGGTTCGTCGCCTCGACACAGAGCGCTCCTTCGTGACGGGGGTCGAGAGTTTTCCGCAGAACACGGACGTCGAGGCCGTGCTGACCTACGAGGCGCAGGATCCCCCGTCGAACGGATCGTCAGGGACCATTACGGTCGAGATGAACCACTCGATGGTGTTGCTGCCCAAGGAGCCCATGCAACCGCGCCGTTGTGACGAGCGGGTCGGGTACTTCGGTGTCGAAATGACGGATTACAGCACGGAAGAGCAAAAGGCCGCCGAGCGATGTTACGTGACCCGGTGGCGCCTGGAACCGTCCGATCCGGAAGCCCACGCCCGCGGGGAGCTGGTCGAACCGGTGGAGCCCATCGTGTACTACATCGATCCAGCGACTCCGGAGAAGTGGCGGCCGTACCTGAAACAAGGCGTCGAAGACTGGCAGGAAGCCTTTCGCGAGGCGGGCTTCAAAAACGCAATTGTTGCGAAGGAGCCCCCGTCCGCGGAGGAAGATTCGACGTTCGATCCGGACGACGTTCGGTACTCCACCATCCGCTATTTTGCCTCGGAAGTTCAGAATGCCTACGGCCCGCACGTGCACGATCCGCGGTCCGGGGAAATTCTGGAGAGCGACATCGGCTGGTACCACAACGTGATGAACCTGCTGCGGAACTGGTATTTCGTGCAGACGGCCGCGGTGAATCCGGACGCCCGTGGTCAGGTGTTCGATGAGGAGGTCATGGGGAATCTCATTCGGTTCGTGGCCGCCCACGAGGTTGGGCACACCCTCGGCCTTCCCCACAACTGGGGATCGAGTCACGCCGTCCCCGTGGATTCTCTGCGATCGCCGAGCTACACGGACGAGCACGGCACGGCCCCGTCGATCATGGACTATGCCCGGTTCAATTACGTGGCTCAGCCGGGAGACGGGGTCACGAACTTTACTCCGGACATTGGGACCTACGACCGCTGGGCCATCGAGTGGGGCTACGATCCCTTGCCTGAGGCCGACGGCATCGATGAGAAAGAGGAGGTCTTGAACGAACGGGTGCTCGAACACGCAGGAGATCCCTATTACTTCTACGGCCGGCAGACGGGCTCCCGCGTGGATCCTCGTTCCCAAAATGAGGATCTCGGTCGGGACGCCGTCGAAGCCAGCCGCCTCGGCGTGGCGAACCTGAAGCGCATCCTGCCGAACCTCGTGGAGTGGACCCGCGAAGACGGGGACTTCTACGACCCCCTCGAGGAACTCTATGGGTCTGTCGTCAACCAGTGGGAGCGCTACATGGGACACGTAGCCCGACACATCGGCGGCGTGTACGAAACCCCGAAAACGTACGAGCAGGAAGGCCCGGTCTACGAGCCCGTTTCCGCCGAGGAGCAGCGTCGTGCGATGGATTTCCTGAACGAGTACGCCTTCCAGACCCCGACGTGGATGGTCGAGGCAGACGTCCTGCGTCGCATCGAGCATGCGGGGGCCCTGGAGCGCATTCGGGAGGCCCAAGTTGGGGCGCTCGAGCTGGTGCTCGATCCGCAGCGCCTGGCCCGTCTCCTGGAAACCGAGGCGATTGGGGACAACAGCCCGTATACCCTCGACGAGCTGTTCACTGATCTTCGCGACGGCATCTGGAGTGAGCTCTCTCAAGGCCGCTCAATTGATCCGTACCGGCGCAACCTTCAGCGGGGCTACATCGATCAGATGAAGTCTCTTCTGGAGGCAGAAGTAGAAGCCCCGCCGGAGGAGTACGAGGAGTTCGTCGTGCACACCCCGGTCGATGTGGCGCAGTCCGACATTCGGGCCTACGTCCGCCGCGAGCTTCGTACGCTGCGTGAACAGGTGGATGAGGCCTACCAGCGTGCGGATGACGCCGTGACGCGGACCCACCTCGACGACATCCGAACTCGCATTGACATCCTTCTGGATCCAACCGCGAGCAATGACTCTGTCTAAAGGCGGTGAAGCGGAAGGATATGGTCGACGATTGATGTCGGCACGGCCCGGCATTGATCGGAACGCCCCTGCGGGCGGGTCTCGTCTGAGTGCGAGGCCCGCCCGTTTTTTGTTGCGGTTCTGAGCGGAAGAGAGCGCATCCTGGGACAGTCGTGCGGGATCAGCCCTCGGCCAGTGTCTCGTGCTAGTGGGGATTAGGCGGCCACGGCGGGAGACAGGAGCTCCAGCGAGGCCCCATCGGCGGTGGCCGTGAGCCGGGCCGGGACCCCGATCGGAAGGGTACAGCGGGGCAGGAGATGCCCATAGTTTAGGTTCGTGACGACCGGGTAGGGCCGGTCCGCCAGATAGTCCGCAAAGACGGTCTGCAGGGAAAGTGTTGGCTTGTCCGAGTCAAGGTCGCCGGTCGAGAATTGGCCGAGCACCACCCCTGCCACTGCGTCGAGCACGCCTGCATGCCGGAGGTGCGCCAGCATGCGGTCAATCCGGTACGGGGCTTCGGCAACGTCCTCGAGGACCAGAAGGGCGCCCTCGAAGCGAGGAGCGTAGGGAGTTCCCACTAGCCGCGTCAGGACCGACAGGTTGCCGCCGAGCAAGGGACCGGTCGCACTTCCCGGAACCAGAGGCTGAAGCGGGGCTTCGGGGGCTCCTGTGAGCACAGGCGTCTCCCCGGCGGCGAGGGCGTGGAAGGGATCGAGGGTGGCGGCCTCCGCATGGGTCCATTCGGTGACCACGGGGCCGGAGAGCCCCGTCCATCCGGCGCGGGCGTAGAAGGCGAGATGGAGGGCCGTCACGTCACTGTAGCCCACGAGGAGAGTCGGCCGTTCATGAGCGAGCGACCAGTCGATCCGCGGGAGAAGGCGCAACGACCCATAGCCGCCCCGAACACAGAAGACTGCATGGATGGAGGGGGAGGCAATGGCTCGGTGCAGGGCCGCGGCTCGGGCCTCGTCCGGCGCTGCGAGGTAGCCGCGCTCCTGCCCCGGGGACCAGGCAAACCGAACGTCGTACAGGTCGCGGAGGCGGTCCAAGCCCGTCCGGTACCGCTCCAGATCCCGGGGCGGACTGGCTGGGGCGACCACTGCAATAGGGTCCCCGGGAGTCAAGGAGAGGGGGCGGCGGAGTGGGACGGAAGAGGGGTCGGTAGACAAGAGGGGAAGCGCGTTAAATCCAGTCGTGTCGACGAAAGTACAGGAGAAGGGTCAACGCCATCGTTCCCATCACGGCGATCAAGGTCGGATAGGCCCACCAGATCTCGAGTTCGGGCATGTAGTCGAAGTTCATCCCGTAAATCCCTGCCAGAAAGGTCAGCGGAATAAAGATGGTGCCGATGATGGTGAGCACCTTCATGGTTTCGTTGGTGCGGTGGGACAGGGTGGTCATGTAGAGGTCCGTGAGCCCGCCGACGACGTCCCGCAGAGATTCGACCAGGTCGATCACCTGTACGGCATGATCGTACGCGTCGCGGACGAAGGGCTGGGTGGCCTCCTGCCACAGGTCGGACTCCGTCCGGCTGAGCTGCGAAAGCAGGTCGCGGACCGGCCAGGTCATGCGTCGTGTGAAGATGAGGTCCCGTCGGAGATGATTGATTCGGGCCTGGGTCTGCTCCGAGGGGTCGTCCAAGATCTCGTCTTCGAGTTCTTCGGTCCGTGCAGCGAGGGTTTCGAGGACGACGAAGTAATGGTCCACGATAATATCGAGAAGGGCGTAGGCCAGATAGTCGGGACCGGCCGTGCGTATGCGCCCGCGGCCGGCACGGAGGCGTTCCCGAACGGGATCGAACACGTCTCCCGGGTCTTCCTGAAAGGAAAGCAGGTAGTTGTCTCCGAGCACGAGGCTGACCTGTTCGGCTCGGGGCTGGTCCCCTTGAACGTAGAGCATCTTCGCCACGATGTAGAGATGCTCCTCGAAGAGCTCCAGCTTGGGGCGCTGAGCCGTGTTGGCAATGTCTTCCTGGGTTAGTGGATGTACCCCGAAATGGGCGCCGAGCTCCTGGATGACCTCGGGCTCGTGGACCCCACTGATGTTGATCCACGTCGTGTGCGGAGTCTCCCGGTAGGCCTTGACTTCACTCAGGTCGTCGGTGAGGTGCTCGTCGAGAAGATCAGCGCCGTAGTTGATGATCGAAAACTCGACGGACTCGGTTCGAGATTCACCGACGTGGACGACGGCCCCAGGGGGCAGCCCCACCTTGTGGCGGCGGCGTCGCAGCATTGGAATGGAGAGGGTAGACATCGGACCGGCTCCTTGAAAAGGGGGGCTTATGAAATCTCGGAGGGATTTCCGTCGGCGGGAGAGGAGGGGGAGGACGAACTCGAGGACGACGTTCCTCTGGATGCTCCCGAGGCCTGCTTTCGCTGGAGCTCTTTCAGTTTGCGTCGGGCCCGGAGCCGTCCCGGGAGGGAGCTAAGAAGTCCCACCACCACGCCGAACACAAAAGTAAGGATCAACACGAGCGCCGTCGATCCCTGCGTCTGGAAAAAGAGGAGGTTCACGTCCATCGTCTGCGGGTTTTGGAGCGCAAAGATGACAGCCAAGACGGCAAGCAGGAGCGAGAAGATCAGTCCGAGGCGCATGAGCTCAGGGAACGGGTGCCGGGCGCACGAAGAGGAAAGGCAAGCTAAGAACTACGGACGGCCATGTCTACTGGGTTGAGGGATCCCCGTGATGAGGCGCTTTCGTACTGTGGGAAGTGGGGGATGGCTTCGAAACCATGGACCGTAGCTCCTCTGGGATTTGACACGAAACTAGGGTTCTGATGTCACGGCCGGAGGACCGGTCGGGGGCGGAGAGAATAAAAGAAATCGCCGTACCGGAGGCATTTGTAGCCCTTGCCGCGGGCACCTCCCTCTTGGATGCCCTTCATTTCCTCCCTTTTCCATCAGTGTCTTTTCAACCCATGCTTGCCGTTTGCGCGCCCGAGTATTTTCCGCGGTTAGAGTACATGGCCCTTGTGCAGCACGTCGACGATTTCGTTCTGGCGGACACGTTTCGGTACCGACGGGCGTCCTTTCACGCCCGAAGCAAGCTCCGTCACGCTGAGGGGTGGCACTGGATCGACATTCCATTGTTTGGCCGTCCCGAGGGCGCCCCGATTCAAGGAGTTGAAATCGAGACCGGCGGGCGGTGGCGCGAAAAACACTGGCGGTCGTTCATGTACGACTACCGAACGACCATGTACTTCGAATACTTCGAGGAGGACTTCCGGCCCTTTTTCGAGCAGAAGTGGGAACGGCTCGGTCCCTGTACCTGCCGGTCGGTGGAATTACAGGCCGAGTTGTTTGGGCTGGACACGGACCTCCATCGGGCGTCGGACCTGGAGGGGGCGCCCAACACCGTGGCTGAAGTAGTCGAGGTTCTCGGTGCTGAAACCTTGGTCGTGCGAGCGGACACATCGGTGCCTGACGTGGGCGGGGTGACCGTAGAGACGTTTTCCTACGAGCATCCCGCCTACCGCCAAAACTTTGAGGGATTTGAACCGGGCATGACGGCGGCCGATCTCGTGTTTAATTATGGACGGGAGGCGCAGCGACATCTCGCTCAAGGGGTCGCTTCGTCGACGGCAGCTTAGGGCGACTTTTTTTACAGCCCCCCGAAAGAGATTGAGTCGTGCTCGTCGGCCCAGTTCTTCCCCGCTTCTCCCCGGGCACGAGTTGCCGGGCGAGGAGTTCACGGGACGGACGTTGCTGAGGTAAACTCCGCTTCGGAGGAGGACGGAGGGCCCGTCGGTTTTCGGATTGTCCGTGAGATCCGGAGCGAATCGCATTCACGGTTGAACTTGATTGGGACTTCCCCCTAGCTTCCTCATGCGAGATCTTTGCCCCCTGCAACCTTTTCGCCCATGATACTTCCCGATCATCACATCCGCACCCTCGCCACCGATCACGACATGATCGAGCCCTTCGTGGACGAACAGGTGCGGGAGGAGGTCGTGAGTTACGGCCTCAGCTCCTTCGGCTACGACATGCGAGTGGCCGGGGAATTCCGGGTGTTCACGCCCAACATTTACAACAGCGTGGTCGATCCGAAGCGGATTGACGAGCGTGCGATGGTCGAGTACGACGTGGACGATCACATTCTCATTCCCCCCAACTCGTACGTGTTGGGCCGATCGATCGAGTATTTTCGCATGCCTCCGGACACGCTCGCCATCGTGCTCGGAAAGTCGACCTACGCGCGGTCTGGGATTATCGTCAACGTAACCCCTCTGGAGCCGGGATGGGAGGGACACGTGACCATCGAGATCAGCAATGCAACGCCGCTCCCCGCCAAGGTGTATGCCAATGAGGGCATTGCCCAGGTCGTCTTCCTTCGCGGCGAGCCGCCGGAAATCTCCTACGACGACAAGGATGGTAAATATCAGCATCAGGAGGGAATCACGCTTCCTCGGCTCTAGCGGCCCTTCGAACGGAAGGGGAGGCGTTCTGTCGCTCCACGTCTCTAATGTGTTTGTCTGTTGTGTCTATGTCTGACGACTCGTCTTCCAACGAGACCTCCCACTTTCGCCGCTGGCGACGGTGGGTGGCCCTGGTCGTCCTGCTCGTTTTTTTCGCCGTGATCCTGCGCGAGGTCATCAATCCGTACCGGAATCAGCGGTTCGAGGAGATTCCCCACGGCGATCACGTGCATTACGTGCCCAAGGACCGAAATTCGGACGTCCCCGTCAGTCAGTTTCCCACCCGGGAGCCCGACGAAGACGAGCGGATTACTCCGGACGGTGAGGTCGTTCCCCGGCAGTAGTCCACAGATGGGACGTCAGTCGAAGGAGAAGTCCGGCGTGTCGGAGGGCTGTTGACCGAGAGAGAACACCGTTCGGAAGTCGAGCAGAGGGCGTTCATCGAAGAAGAACCGAGTGGCTTACATCGTCAGTGATGAGTTCTATATTAGGGGTGGCCGTTCGCCGTCTCGAATCGAGGTGCTCACTGATGAGTCGTTTCCGCTGGCTGCTTCTCGTGTTCGTGTTTTGCACCGCCTTTGCATCGGTGGCCGAGGCACGTGTGCTTCGGGTCGAGGTCGATCGTCGGACGACGGTCCTCGACGGCAAATCGTTCGGCCCGTACGGCGCATACGAGTTGATCGAGGGCACGATCGTGTTTGGAGTAGACCCAGGGGATTCCCAGAATCAAGCGATCGTGGATTTGAGCCGGGCCCCTCGCGACACCCTGGGACTCGTGGTGGCCCGGGCCAACTTTTCGGTGTTGCAGCCGGTCGATCCGGAGCGACGTCGTGGAATTGGTCTCGTGGAGGTAAGCAATCGCGGGGGAAAGTTTTCATTGTCGTACTTTAACCGGGCCAGCGCGCGCCTCGACCCTGAGGACCCGGAGGCCTTTGGAGACGGTCTGCTGATGGAGCGGGGGCTCACTTTGATCTGGGTCGGATGGCAGTGGGACGTGCCGAGCGGAGACGATCGGCTCCGTCTCGAGGTGCCCACCGCAAAACGGGAAGACGGCACCCCCATCCAGGGAACCGTTCGAAGCGATTGGGTGCTGAGCGACTCCGCACATGTCTTGTCTCTCGGGCACCGGGGCCACAAGACCTACCCCGTGGCCGACGTCGATCATTCAGCCAACGTGCTCACCGTTCGATCCGGTCGCGATGCGCCTCGTCGCGTCGTTCCCCGCGAGGAGTGGCAGTTTGCCCGGCTCGCTGACGATGGGTCGGTCGTTCCGGACAGTACCCACATCTACAAGCCGGATGGTTTCGAGCCGGGAGTCATCTACGAGTGCGTGTACTGGTCGCAGAATCCCCGAGTGGTTGGGCTCGGCTTGGCGGCCATTCGGGACGTCATTTCGTACGCCAAGTACGATCCGGATGCACTGTTTCCCGTCGACGAGGGCCTTGCGGTGGGGGTGAGTCAGACCGGGCGATTCCTGCGCCATTTTCTGTACCAGGGGTTTAACACGAGTGAAGGGGGACGGCAGGCCTACGACGGCCTGATGGTCATAACCGCCGGAGCAGGTCGAGGGAGCTTCAACCACCGGTTTGCTCAACCCTCCCGTGACGCTCATCGATTTTCCGCCTTCGAGTACCCGACCGATCTCTTTCCCTTTACGAGCCGGACGCAGTTTGACTCGCTACAGTGGCGGAGCGACGGCCTTCTTGCGCGTCTTCGGCCCGAGCACCGGCCGAAGACGTTCTACGTCAATACCGGGTACGAGTACTGGGGCCGCGCAGCGTCACTGATTCACACGACGCCCGAGGGTCGGGCCGACGTGGCTCCCCTACCGAACGAGCGCATCTATCATTTGGCGAGCACGCAGCATTTTCCGTGGCGCTTTCCGCCGCCCGAGGAGAATCAGCTTCGAACCGATCCCTCGCTGTATCGAGGCAATCCGGTCGATCAGAGTGTCAACTACCGGGCTCTGCTCGTGCGTCTGGTGGGATGGGTCGATCGAGACGTCACGCCCCCTCCGAGCCGGTATCCCCGGCGCGTGGATGAGACGCTCGTTCCTCCAGACTCGCTGACCTTTCCGTCGATCCCGGACGTCGAGGCGCCTTCCGTGATCCACGAGGCCTATCGCATGGACTATGGCCCCCGCTGGCGACAGACGGGCATTCTTCGGAAACAGCCGCCGCGGAGAGGGCCGGCCTACTCGTCGCTCGTCTCCCAGGTCGACAGCCTCGGCAACGAGCGGGCCGGTGTGCAGAATGTCGAGGTCCGGGTGCCGCTGGCCACCTACACGCCCTGGAACCTTCGCCTCGATGCATCCACCAATCGCGACGAGCTGACTGATTTCTACGGGAGCTTCGTTCCTCTACCCCGCACGGAGGTCGAAAAGATGGCAACCCTGGACCCGCGGCCGGCCATCTCGAGCCTGTACGAAGACCGAGAGGCCTACCTCGAGGAGGTGCGCCGAGCCACAAGACGTCTCATCGGCCGCGGCTTTCTCCTGACGGACGATCGCGAGCGGGTCCTCGACCGGGCCGAGGAAATGTGGGACTGGATAATGGAGCCGGAATAGTTGTTTTTTCTGGAAAAGACTGGGTACCATTCGGGATAGCAGGATTGTTATAATACCAGGTGTTGAGGATTTTTGTGCACTGAGGTGAGAGGAACGACGCGGAGACGTCACGGGGCAGCCCTGCGACACTCCGCCCGATCCCGCCCGTTGTGCCTGCGCCACGAGTCAACAGTCCGTTCACTTTTCCCCTTCATCATGAAAACCATCTATCTGCTCCGGCACGCCGATGCCGATGCCCCCGATTCGTACGAGGACGATCACGACCGCAAGCTCACGGAGCAAGGGCTGCGGGACAGCCGCCGCCTCGGCGAACTCCTGGCAGCCACGCACCAGATTCCCGATCAGTTTGTGACCTCGACGGCCGTTCGAGCACGCCAGACGGTGGAGGCGTTGTCCGAGAGCTCGGAATGGATCCCCGACGTGCCGCTTCGAGCCTCGCATGCCCTCTACGAGGCCGAGTCCGCCGACGTGCTCGAGGAAGTTCAATCGACGGGCAAAGACGCGCAGGCCGTCCTGCTCGTGGGACACGAGCCGACCTGGAGCACCGCGACGAGCCAATTTGTAGGCGCCGCGAATGTGTCTCTGTCGCCCGGCACGTGCGTCCGGATCGATGTCCCGAAAGACCGCTGGGCCGACGTGGTGTTCGGCGAGGGAACCCTTCGATGGATGATTCCACCCACCCTCCTGCAGAACCGCGGCCCTCTGTAAGAACATCGTCGGACGTCAGTCGACGACGACCTTCCCTGTGCCTTTTTCATTGGGCTCTATTGGGGGCTCGTACGACGGAGCGAAAGACGTCCCGAACTAGGTCCCGGATGATGAATACACCCGTAGGGCTCGTTTTTATAGCAGAGCCGTTCCGCCTGCACTGAAGAGATTCTCGTTTCAGAACCATTCTTTTGAAAATCATGGCCGACCTTCGCGACGGAGAATACCTCATCACGAATGTTCAGTGGAACCGACGAGATCGGGACGAAACATTGCGTCCGCTGCACGGCTTCACGACCGGGCATTTGTCAGTTGACGGCGGCACGGCTCGAATTTCGGCTCGCTTCAACGATCTCTTCCTCTCCAACCGGATGAGCGACATGGAAGAGGACGGGACTCCGATTACGCTTCAGGTTTCCGTGCTCGAATCGGATGACGTGTACCTGCTTCCCTGCTCGGCACCGACCCTCGATCGTTCCGGAGCCTCTTATATGCTTCGTGCGCAGGGGAGCACGCGAGACCTGTCGGTCCAGGCGCCCGCCTAACATTTTCGTCGTGAGATGACGGACGGGAGATTCGCGGCCATGCTCGAGATTGATGGCTCGATGGGGGAGGGCGGAGGGCAAATTGTCCGGACGGCCCTCTCCCTGTCGATGGTCATGCAACAACCGGTTCGGCTGACCCGCATTCGGGCAGGCCGTGATCGTCCCGGTCTACGGCCTCAGCACGTCACGGCCGTCGAGGCGTCCGCCGCAATCAGTAACGCAACGGTCGAAGGGGCCTCCAAGGGGAACTCTGCTCTTTGACCCGTCCGGGGTTCATCCCGGGACCTATCGGTTTGATGTGGGCACGGC
>CAYXAD010000101.1:0-11445 GCA_964462965.1 uncultured Salinivenus sp. | reverse complement strand
CCTGTCTCACACCTTGAGGCGCCTCCTACCTTTCCGGCGAAAGCGCCTGAGCTCAGGAGGCTTCGCAGTCGAAGTTCATCTAAGGTTATACACGAACTCGACAGTCCCTTCGTCCTCCTCCAGATTCAACTCGGCGGTCACCTGCACCGCCCCGATTGTATCTGGAATGACAAGCAAGATCGGAGCCTCTGAGGTCAAGGCTCATGATACACGACCACTTCCCAGTGTATCGAGCTGTGCCTCGACGAACTCCGACTGTCCCATCAGCCAGTCTATTTGTTCCGCCCACGCCTCTTCAGATTGAGGTTGCTACTGCCAGCCTTCCTCTCCTACGGTTAAGCCCGGCTCCAAAACTGGCTCCTCGGCCTTCACCAACTGCACGCTAACCCCGTATCGGAAGGCCATTTCGGACGCCCACATCCTCGTAAGCTACGTTGACGGACGAGAAGAGGGGGCTAGAAGCAGCTAGAGATACGGCGCCACAGCGTTTTCAAACGTGGCCAAGTCTGCGGCCCCAGCCCACAACTGCTGGATTCGCCCCTGCCGGTCGATCACGAAGCTCATAGGGCGAGAGCCAAGGACCTTGTCGTACGGGGAAGGCCAATCCTGATCCGTAGGCAGGTACCCGCTTACGGTTCGGAGCTGTACTTTCTGCCGTTCAAAGCGTTGAATCGTCTCTCGACGCTCGTCCGAAATCGTCACGACGACGAGTCCTTCCGATTCATATTTTTCTTGTAGCTGATTCAGTTCCGGCAGTTCGTCGAGGCACGGAGGGCACCACGTGGCCCAGAGGTTTAACAGGACTACCTTTCCCCGATACTCACTCAGCGTCCGTTGGTCGTCGTTTTCCACCAGCTTGAAGGAAAGGTCAGGCGCCGGTTTCCCCCTCACCGTATTTCCCTCGGCCCCACGCAAGAGATCTCCGTTGCCGGTGACGGTCAACGTGACAAACCCAGCCCCGACGAGCACGACCAGCAGCGAAAGGACGAGAACGGTCCACTCGATGCCGCCTTGAGGCCGCCTCGACGGCCGATCTTTGACAATTAAATAGATCATCCCCAGTCCGCCCCCAATGAGAAGAGCGGACAACACGTACATGGTAGTGAGCCCGAGGCCATTCATGCTTTCCTTCCTCGCTGTCTGAGTGAATGAATGTATCAGCTAGTCTAGAGGGACGTCGCTCTGTTAGAGAGGCTGGTCTACGACTCGAAAAGTCGGGGGGACAGTGTCGAGATTCTCCCCCTCTACCAGAGCTTCAAGCACGGGACGGAGGTCACTCATGGTCAGCTTTCCGAGGGCCTGAAGTCGAGCGTTTCCCTCCCGATCCACGACAAACGTGGTGGGGAGCCCCGGAATCGGTCCATACTTTTCCACCACCTCTCCGTCGTCAATTCCAACCGGGTAATTGACGTCGAGCTTCTCGGCGAACGCTCGGACGTTGTCCGGGTCCCCTTTGTCCAGGGACACCCCGACGAAGCGAACGTCCCCTTCCATTTCGGTTTGCAACTCGACGAACTCAGGAATTTCGTCCCGACAGGGGGGACACCAGGTCGCCCAAAAGTTGATCACTACGACGGATCCGCGATGATCAGACAACTGAAATGTTTCTCCATTCAGCCGGTCGAGGGAAAAGCTCGGAGCCCGGTGCCACTCCTCCACGGAAGAAACCGTTTTGGACTCGGAGGATTTCTCGGGAAAGATTCCTTGCAGAGCGACATATCCACCGAGGACGAGAAGCCCCCCAAGCACAAGTGATAACAGGGAATTCCTACTAAGAAGTGCTTTCATCGCTACTTCTGACGGTTTAATCGTTCTCGTTGTGTCCACTCTGGCCCCCATTCCCTATCAACGGCCGCCTGAATCTTCCCGAGGTCCGTGACTCCGTCCTCTGTCATCCGAGAGGCGATCTCCGCAGTCCCCCGACATACATCGCAGTTCACCGCCATCTTGTCCTCAAAACAGCCGAGGTTTGAACGGTGGACGCCACGGTTTTCACAGCCACACCAGCAGTAGAGCTGATTGATCACCTCAGGAATCTCCGTTGCAATCTGGTAGGAGCGGCGTACCTCGGACCGTTCAAACTGTTCGGGATCGAGTACGGCGGAGGCGTCGGAGCGACCGCTTGGCTTGATGCGAAGGCCATTGGAGCGCAGGTCGCCGACGGTCCAGTCGGACGCTTCTTCGGTCACCGGGTCCTCAGGTTCAGCGGGGACTTCTTGCTGTATCTGCGCCTGTCGTGTATCCTGGGCCGTCTCACGGACCTGGGTGTAGACAAACAGAGCGAGAGCAGCCAATACGGCACCGACCGAAAAATAAGTGAGATGACGCTTCGCACTGGGGAATGAAGACATTTTGCTGCTGTGTTTTCAGTAGGAAGGACGGTACTGAAAGTGGACCGGTCTCAGGCGTAGGTAAACACGCGGGCCATGCCGGCTTCCATATGGTACAGGTTGTGGCAGTGAAAGAGCCAGTCGCCGGGGTTGTCGGCCACAAACTCGAACGACGCCCGGCCCATGTGTGGCTCCACCAGCACGGTGTCTTTTAGGGTATTTCCGACCCGAAAGAAGTGTCCGTGCAGGTGCATGGGATGGAGCATCATGCTCATGTTGGACAGATTCACGCGGACCCGTTCCCCCTCCCGAATCTCAAGCGGATCGGCATTCGGGTACTGCTGTCCGTCTATCGCCCATTCGCCCCGTGACATCATCATGCCACCGGAGAGTCGAAGATTAAAGGTGCGATCCGGCGCCCCTCCTCCGGGCAGGGATTCCACCGACTGCAGATCATCGTAACGGAGCCGACGCCCCTCGCCGCGAAGGCCCTCCGGGAGCTGTCCCTCCGGGGGCCGTGCCTGTCGGCTGTCCTGATAGCTCACGACGGCGCGGGCCGGGGGGACACCTCCCTCAACCGGTTGTGCCACGAGCGCGTGGGCACCCGGGTTGTCAGCGTCGACGATCACATCGTACCGCTCCCCCATCCCGATAACGAGCGAATCCACCTCGACCGGCTCCACGGGCTGCCCATCGGCATGCGTAACGTGCAGTCGGTGTCCCGCCAGAGCCAGGTGATAGGGAATCGCACTGCTCAGGTTGACGAGCCGAAGGCGCATCCGTTCGCCCCGCTTGACGTCAAAGACGGATGGATCGCTCGGCAACTTTCCATTGATGAGGAGGCCTTCGTAGGGGGACACAATCCCTCCCATTTGTCGTCCCATCATCCCCCCTCTAGGATCGGTCTCCTCCCCCATCATTCCGCCACGACCTCGGTTCATCATCCCACCCATCAGTCCCCCACTGTCGTCATCTCGGCGCCCTGCTAGCTCCTCAAGGGGGCGCGGGGCCTCAGGAAGAAAATCGTCAAGGATGACCGTGTGCTCGCGGTCGTACTCGACGTGAGGAGTCCGTTCCTCGATGATGAGCGGCCCGACGAGACCCCGGTCGAGTTGGAGGGACTCATGGCTGTGGTACATGTAGCTTCCTGCAGGCGCCGCCTCGTATTCGTAGGTCATCGATTCTCCCGGCTGAATCGGTTCCTGAGTCACGCCGGGAACGCCGTCCATTGGATTCGGGACGGGGAGGCCGTGCCAATGCACCGTCGTCCCCGCATCGGGGAGGTCGTTTTCGACCGTGATGTGGAGTCGCTCTCCCTCCTTCACGCGAATCTCCGGTCCGGGAAACTGGCCATTGTAGAGCCAGGTGCGGAACGTCTGGCCGGGCCCCACCTCGACGTCACCGACGGACGCTGTCAGGTGTACCTCGCGGACCGGGCCGGTGCTGGATGTGGAATGTCCCGTCTCGAGAGGTCCATTCCCTGCTGGGTCACTGGTGCCGCGCTCACAACCGACCAGGGGCAGCATCCCCCCTCCCAGACCCAGACCAGCGAGTCCTGACAGGCCCTGTCGGAGAAACTTGCGCCGACTGGGGAGGTGCTCGTTCTTTTGGTCTATGCTCATGGGCCTGGGGTCTCGTTCATTGAATCCGGTGTCTTCACTCGACATGTAGAAGAATCCGCCTCTGTGGCCTCCGTGCTTCGGTGCGAGACCCTCCTCAAGTGTCTCCTGAGCTGCCTTCAAGTGTCTCTCGAGCAACCTCAAGGAGATCCTCAGGAGTCCAGTCGTTGCCACGCCAGGCCCAAACGAGACGTCCGTCGGGGCCGATAAGAGCGGTCACCAGGTTATGAACGATTTCCCCGTCCCGCTCCATGGTCGTGATGCCAAAGGCTTTTTTCGCTTCCTCCAGCTGCTCCGAGGTCGTCGGGGTGGCAAACGTCCAGGTCGAGAAGTCATCAGTATGTTTTCTCCCGTACTCTCTCAAGACCGGAGGCGTATCATTTTCCGGGTCGAAGCTGATCGAAAGCAAATGAGCGTCTTCCCCGAACTCGGCCTCGAGCTTGGGCTGGAGCTGAGCAAATTGCGTCGACATCAGGGGACAAAAATCGGGAAGCGGACACTCGGTATAGATAAACGTGATGAAGAGCGCCTGCCCCTGGAAGTCGGAAAGCTGGATCTCCTCTGCACTCTGGTTGACGAGGGCCAGGTCGGGCACCTCCTCCCCAACGTCCAGGGAAGCACTTTCCGAAGCGCTCTCCTGTTCCGTCTCTCTCCGCGCCGGATTCCGGGACACGGCATTGTCGGGCAACGTCTCAATGTCCGTAATCCGGGCCTGTCCGGCCCCGGCCGTAAACTGAACGCGGAGCGCATCCCCCATCGTCAGGCTGTCACTAACGGCCGGAGACTCGACCTGAAAGGGAGTCGTCGTGGCCTCGCGAAAACCCTCAATGCCCTCGTGCTCGAGGTAGAGGGTGGTCCCCTCGTCGGAAAAGCCCGCCACGCGTCCTTCCGTCTCGTAAGAGGCACTGCCCAGTCCGAGCCACTGCCAGCTCAGAAGCGCCGCCGCCACGAGGAAAATCCCGACACCGGTCCAAAGGACAACTCGTCTAACAGCCTTCATTGTAGCAGCTACAGTCATTCACCCAAAGAGAAGAACTACACGACCCCCTCCACAATCGACGGCACCTCGACAAGCACGTCATCCAGCTTCTCCGTGTCTCGCCCGCCGGCCGCGGCAAGCTGCGGTCGACCGCCGCCGCCTCCGCCTAATTTTTCGCCGAGCGTTCCGACCAGTGCCCCAGCCTGGAGATCGCGTTGCTGGATCAGATCGTCGGCGACCGTCGCGACAACGTACGCCTTCTCTCCCTCCTCATCGAGGCTCCCGAGCACACCGACGGCTCCCTCCCCGAGCTTGTCTCGGAACTGCTGCCCGAGTTCCTGGAGATCGTCCATGCTCGCGCGATCCAAGCGCCCGGTCACGACCGTAATCCCATCGACGGACGTGGCATTCTCCTCGATAAAGGCATCGAGCCGACGTGCCAGCTGCTGACGACGGAGCGACTGAATCTCCTCCTGCAGTTCCTCCCGCTCCGCCTGCAGGCGAGCGATCGCGTCGGGCAAGGGCTCCTGCAAGGAGTGGAACTGGCGTCGGGCCTGGGTGAGCTCATCGAGCTGCGACTGCACGTGGTCCAGGGCCGCCTCCCCCGCCACGGCTTCGACGCGCCGCACCCCCGACGCGACCGACCCCTCCGAGAGAAAGCGAAAGAGGCCCAGCTCGCCCGTGGCCTCGACGTGCGTGCCGCCGCAGAGCTCCATGCTGTAGTCCGGGTCGAAGGTAATCACCCGCACCCGATCGTCGTACTGCTCGTCGAAGAGGGCAACGGCCCCTCGATCGAGCGCCTCGTCAATCGGCACCTCCCGTTCCTCCTGCTTGGAAATGTTGCGCAGAATGGCGGCGTTGACCTGCTGCTCGAGGTCCTGAAGGGTCTCCTCGTCGACCGCCTCGAAGTGGCTAAAGTCGAAGCGGAGCCGGTCCGGCGCCACGAGCGATCCTTTCTGCTGGACGTGATCGCCGAGCGTCTGTCGCAGGGCCGCGTGCAGGAGGTGGGTGGCCGTGTGGTGCGCGCGAGTGCGTCGACGGCGTTCCGTGTCGACGCTGGCCTCGACGGGCGCATCCAACGCGTCCGGCAGGCGATCCACGCGATGGACGATTCGGTCCCCCTGGTATTGGGTGTCCCGCACACGAATCGTGTCCTCCCCCACCTGGAGGATTCCCGTATCTCCGACCTGCCCCCCTGCCTCGGCGTAGAAGGGGGTATGACTCAACTCGACTTCGTAGAGCTGACCGTCGTCCTCCTCGACAGCCCGGACCGCTCGGATTTCGGCGTCCGAGACCTGCTCCTGATCGTAGCCGACGAAGACAGAGGCGTCTCCCTCAGAAATGGATTGCCAGGCGTGCACGTCACTCTGGTCCACCTCGAACTGAGACGCCGCCCGCGCCCGGTTCTTCTGCCGCTCCATGAGTTCTTCGTAGCCTTCCATGTCCACACTCAGCCCTCGCTCCCGAGCCATGAGCTGGGTGAGGTCTATCGGGAAGCCGTAGGTGTCGTGCAGCAGAAACGCCACCTCCCCCGGCAGCGTCCCCTCTCGGGCTACGCGGGCAAAATCCCGGAGGATCTCGCTCCGGTCCTCCGTGTCGACGTAGGCCTTGTCGAGCAGATCCATCGCCCGGCTGTCCTGCTGAATCTCCGCGAACAGTCGATCGGCCACCTCTCCGTCCTTGTCCTTGAAGTCGATGACGTAGGGAGTGACGCGCTCGAAAAACTCGATCCCGGTCCCGAGCGTCTGGAGGAAGCTCTCCTCTTCCGAGCGGATCGCCTGCTCGATGTACTCCTGCTGTTCGGCGAGTCCGTCGAACTGCCCGCCCATCTTCCGAACCAGGGGCTCCACGAGGCGGTGCAGGAACGGCTCATCGAGCTCCAGGGTCTGGTAGCCATAGCGGACGGCCCGCCGCAGGATGCGGCGAATCACGTAGCCCCGCCCGGCATTCCCCGGCATGACGCCGTCGGAAATGGCAAAGGAGATGGCGCGGATGTGATCGGCGACGACGCGGAGCGCCACCCGGACCCGCTCACGCTCGTCTGAATCGTCGATGTGGAGATCGTCGTAGCCCTGCACGTCGGTGCGGGGCGACAGGTCGGCCATCGCCTGCAGGAGCGGGGCAAAGAGGTCCGTGTCGTACGTGGACTCCTTCCCTTGCAGCACGGCGACAATGCGCTCGAAGCCCATCCCGGTGTCGACGTGCTGGTCCTCCAGGGGCTCCAGCGTGCCGTCGGACTGTGCGTTGTACTGAATGAAGACCAGGTTCCAGATCTCCATCACCTGGGGATGGTCGGCGTTGACCAGCTCGCGGCCCGGCGTCTCCGCCCGCGCCTCGTCCGGGCGCAGGTCGACGTGCACCTCGGAGCAGGGGCCGCAGGGACCGGTGTCGCCCATCGACCAGAAGTTTTCCTTCGACGAATCGTACAGGATGCGCTCCGGCTCGAGGGGTGTCAGGGAGGCCCACAAGTCGGCCGCCTCTTCGTCCGGTTCCAGGCCGAGCGCCTCATCGCCCTCGTGCACCGTGGCGTACAGCCGATCCGGCTCCAGGCCCCATCGATCGACGAGCAGCTCCCAGGCCCACCGGATGGCCTCGGCCTTGAAGTAGTCGCCGAAGCTCCAGTTGCCCAACATCTCGAAGAAGGTGTGATGGTAGGTGTCGTGCCCCACCTCCTCCAGGTCGTTGTGCTTGCCCGACACCCGCAGGCACTTCTGGGTGTCGACAGCGCGGGTGTACGGGCGCTGACCCGTCCCGAGAAAGACATCTTTAAACTGATTCATGCCCGCATTCGTGAAGAGAAGGGTGCTGTCCCCTTCGGGCACCAAGGAGGCACTCGGCACGATTTCGTGCCCTTTGTCTTCAAAGAACTGTAGAAAGTCATCTCGAATTTCCTCGGAGGTGCGCTGAACGTCGGTCGTCAGATGCGCTTCCATGTTGGGTGCGTCTACGTAAGAGTGAACGATTCGCGTGAATAGCAGCTGGGGACCGCTACGGCATACAGCCTGATACGGACAACCTGGACATCCTTTCCGGCCCTAGGCTCGATCGCTCGGAACGGCCTTGGAGACATATGGATGGTCAGCCAGGTAAAACCGCCACTGGCGCTCCACGGCCTTCGAGATGCCAATGCGTGAGGACGTGGCGATGGTGTGCTGCTCGGGCGAAGGGCCGTCGGCAAAATAAAGCGGCGGACTCGTGAGATTGTCCCCGTGGAACCGGTCGTTAATATCGAAGGCTTCCGCAAGCTTGCCGGGGCCATTGGTGAGCTCGACGGGCCGCCGACTGGGGCCCCGTTTCTCCTGCATGAAGGCCTCGCCGAGAACCGGCTCGACGGCACGAATCAGGACGGCTCCGCCCGTGCCTTTCGGTTCCGTCACGACATTCAGGAGCCAATGCATTCCGTAAATGAGATACACGTAGGCGTCTCCCGGCGGGGCAAACAGATCGGCGCCTCGTCCCTCTCCCGAGACGGCCCCGGCTTCGTCATCGTACGAAAGGTGCGAAGCATGGCAGGCAGGGTCCTCCTCGGTATAGGCTTCCGTCTCTACAATTCGCCCGACCAGGCGCCCCCCGTCGGGGTGATCGTGGACGAGATGCTGACCGACGAGGGCCCGCGCTACTGAAACGGTCGGTTGTGAAAAGAAGTCGACAGAAAGTGGCTCCATCGAACCGGACGGTTGGTTTTGGGAACGATTGAGTTCTATATTATGATTGCATCGACTCGTTTCGTGGTGTTCACCCCGACATGCCCGACCTTTCCCCTCCGCGCGAAGCATCTCCTGTCATCGCTCAGGAATTCAAAGTCGATGAACCGTGCACCCTAGAGGTGGACCTCCCCAGGACATACATGCATCTGCGTCCTGGACCCAACAACAATCGGGTGGAGGTCAACATTTCGATGATGGGGTGTTCGCCCGACCGCGCCGAGAAATTTCTCAACCGCATGTCGGTTGGAACGCGGCAGATGAAGGATCGAGTGCGAGTGTACAGTGACCGTCCACGGTGGGATGCAGAATGGTGGCGCTGGTTGCGAGAGCATTCCGCCACCGTATACCTCGACGTTCGCCTTCCCTCTCAGGTGGACGCCTCGGTCCGGACCTCCGGAGGCACGATTGACGTGGCCAATCTTGCCGGGAATTTTGACCTCGAAGCCCTGGGCGGTACGCTTCAGGCCGATAACCTCGACGGCACCCTCGATGTGCGATCCCGAAGCAGTGAGGTCACGGTGACCCGCTTCGATGGGGCCCGGCTCAACATTCACCAGGCGGCAGGGGCTCTCTCCTTCGAAGACGTCGCGAGCGATGCATTGACCGTCCGCTCCGTGTCGGCCCCGGTTCGCCTCACCGAAGTCCGGGGATCCACCGACATCGAGGTTCACGGCGCCCCCCTCCGGCTCCGCAACCTCTCCGGCACGTGCCGGGCCCGGACCCAGGGGGCCGATCTCACGTATGTCGGCGCCCCCGCAGACGACGTCGAGCTCGTGGCCGTCGGCGCCTCCCTGGAGACGCAGCTTCCGTCCTCCCTCTCCGCCACCCTCCACCTCACGGGCGAGGAAGTATCCCTCGACTCCGGCTTTTCATTTGAAGGAAAACGCACCCCGCAACGAGTGTCCGGCACGCTCAACGACGGAGGGCCCACACTTCGGCTGCGTGCCGTGCGGGGGACGGCGCACTGTCGCACGCAGTAATCCAAATCCCAGCGAATTTGGGATGGAAGGCTGGATGTATGGACGGCTGGAAGGAAAGAATCGCCCCTCCCCGACCGGAATCCGTCCGATCCTCTTTTCCTCCCCCTCCGACGATAGCGGTGGGTCGTCCAATCCTCGTTAGGTTCGTTCGAGCGCGAGTGCGACCCCGCCGCCCGTTCCGTGGCAGAGGGACGCCATCCCGAGGGTCCCTCCGTGCTGTTGCAGCGCATGGAGTAAGGTCACCGTGATGCGCGTCCCGGATGCTCCGATCGGATGGCCCAGGGCAATCGCGCCTCCGTGGATGTTGAGGCGATCGTACGGGACGTCAAGCTCGCGGTGAAAGATAATATTGCTCACCGCAAACGCCTCATTGTTCTCGAACAGGTCGTAGTCCTCGATCTTCGTGTCCGTCGCGTCGAGCACCTTCCGAACCGCCGGAATGGGCGCCTCGGGGAACCGCCAGGATTCGCCGGCCGACCAGCCGCCCCGATGCACCTTTGCAATCGGTTCGAGACCGTGGGCCTCTACAGCGTCGGCACTCGCAAGCAACACGGCAGCCGCTCCATCCGAAATTTGGCTGCTGTTCCCGGGCGTCAACACGCCGTCTTCCCGAAAGGCAGGACTCAAGTTGGAAAGTCCCTCGGCAGTCGTGTCCGGTCGAATGCCCTCGTCGGTTTCGAGGGTGTCCGCTCCCTTGCGCGTCTGATATTCGACCGGCGTAATTTCGGCGTCGAAGTGGCCGTTTTCCGTGGCCTGCGCGGCCCGTTGCTGGGAGGTTGCAGCAATGGTGTCGAGCTCTTCGCGAGTCACCCCGAGTTCTTCACAGAGCCGCTCCGTCTGTTCTCCCATGGCCTCCCCACTCTCGGGATCACTGAGGCCATCCTTGTGCATGAGGTCCTGCACCTGTTCCCCAGCCGGAGAAAACTTGTATCCCCAGCGCGCCCCGGAATCGAGGTAAAACCCGGTGTCGGACATCGACTCCGTCCCCCCGGCCAGGATGAGATCGGCCTCCCCGGCCTTGATCATGGTCGAGCCGTTCATAATCGACATCAGGCTGGAGGCACACACCATGTCTACGGCGTAGCCATCGATGCTCTTCGGAATCCCGGCCTGGAGGGCGGCCTGCCGAGGAACGAGCTGGCCGTGCCCGGCGCGCAGGACATTCCCGAAGATGTAGAGGTCCAGCCCGCCCCCTTCGACGTCTGCCCGGTCGAGTGCATTGCGCATGACCGGGGCAGCAAGATCGACGGGCGACTGGTCCTTCAGCGCCCCCCCAAAGCGTCCAATGGGAGTACGAACGGCAGAAACGACAAAGACGTCACGCATGTCAGCAGAAGTGAATTCGTTCGAAGAATATGTATTATGTCCCTGAAAATGATGAGCGAGACGCAACAGTGCTGCGTCCACGTCCAATGAATATCTTAAGTGCGCTCAAGCGTATAGTTGGGGGGTTCAATGGTCTTTGAGCCAAGCGACTCCGCCCGCGTGGAAGGAACGTCTCCCAGAACCGGCGTCTCCGCTTGCGACTTGAAGATTTCTCCGCTTGGGGCCTATCGGCCCCTGCGGTCGAAATGACTCAATCCCAAAGAGTGAGCTTGAAGGTACTTAACGCGGTGTGCAAGTCTTCCTTTGTAGAAGACTCAACGTCCACTTTCGGGAATCCTCACCCGTACCCGTAGTGTCTCATCTGCGGCTGCAACATACAAGGGACGACCGGCCGGTCGTCCCTACCTATTCGGGAAAGACTTCCAGTCTGCAGCGGAGTGCTCTGTCTCTCATGTGACAGTTCTCGTTGAGGAAAAACCTGCACACGCCGGTACTTAGCGAAGA
>CAYXAD010000100.1:0-11570 GCA_964462965.1 uncultured Salinivenus sp. | reverse complement strand
CGGAACCGCCCGCTCGCCTCTTTAATTGAAAAAGCACAATTTCATCCCATCTCCCCCTCCTCCCATGGCGTCGACCCATCCGCTCACATCCCTGGTCGACCGTGCAGCGCCCATTACGGGCGAAGAGCTGCACCACCTCCCCGACCTCGGCCCGTGTGAGCTCGTCGAGGGCCGCCTCCGTCCCATGAGCCCAACTGGCCGTACTCATAGCAGAATCGTCATGCAACTCGGTCGCCTTCTCTCCGATTTCGTGCAGGCCCAAAATCTGGGCGAAGTACACGGAGGTGAGGTCGGAATCTATACACAGCGTAATCCTGATACCGTCCGCGGCGCGGACGTGGCTGTCATCTCCCACGAACGCCTTTCCGACGCCTCTAAAGAGGGCTTCCTTGATGCGCCCCCCGAACTTGTGGTAGAAGTTCTTTCGCCAAGCAACAGGAACGCGGACCTCGATGCCAAAATCGAGGAGTATTTTGGTATCGGAGTGGAGCAACTCTGGGTCGTCAATCCGAAAGAAAAGATACTCCATCGGTACCGGACTCCGAATCGAGTGGATCGTCTCACGAGAGAGAACGTGCTTCACGGAGAGGGGCTTCTGGAGGGTTTTCAGCTTCCTCTCGCGGAGTTGTTCGATCTAGACTAATTGCTCTTCTCAGAACATTTTTCTCACAGCCTCTGCTTTTCCTATGTCCAAAAACTCGCGGCCTCCCTCCCTCGTCCGCCTCTCCCTCCTGCTCGCCCCCCTGGCCGCCGTCCTCACCGGTTGTGGAGCGAACTTGATCGACCGCCTGCAACAGCCGCGCTGGGGCATCTGTGGCACACTCATCATCATCCTCGACATCGTGGCCCTCGTGGACCTGTTGGGCGACGAAGGCCGCAGCACGGGCAACAAGGTGATCTGGGCCCTCGTCATCATCTTCGCGCCCGTCCTCGGCGTCATCTTGTACTTCCTCTTCGGTTGAGTGAGTAGATGTATGGAGGATTGCAACGAGGAACGTGAACAGCGGCCGGGCCTCGTCTCCGCTGGATACGCTCATTGCCTTTCTCTGGCTGCTCTCCTCGCGGGCACCCTGCTGGGAGCAGCCTGCGGGAGCACGGCGCCCGTGGCCGATTCGGCGCACGAGGCCCTGTACCGCTCCGCCGTCGAGGATGCCGAGACCGCCGAGCCGTCGGAGATCGTAACGACGCTCACGCCCATTGCTCGCTACAATGAGTCTCTCGTCTGGCGAACGCCAACCGACGCCGAGCGGCAGGTCCTGGTGGTTACCTGGACCGACTCGACCTCTTCCCTCGACACTCCCTCGAGCGAGACGCTCACCACCGAGGAAGACGTCTGGGTCACTGCGGCGCCGGAGATTCGTCAGTTTTGCGAAGCGCTCGACCGGTCCGGCGATCCCCTCGCGCTTCGCCTCGCTCAGCGGCTCGGCCTGCCTCCGGACGTGGAGTACGACCGGTTCGTCAGCTTCTGGGTTCGCCCCGAGGATCTGGTGCGGCCCTGCCCGGATCCCGAGGTCACAGACCGCGAGTGCGAGCTCGCCCCGCCTACCCCCGAAGAGCACGTCCAGGTGAGCGAGACCCACCTCAAATGGTTTCACGAGCTGGAGGCGTCGATGTACGACTCGGAGGGATATCCCTGGACGCGCCTCGGCTATACCTACGACTGGCATCCAAGCACGGACGAGGTGGGACCGAGCGAGTTTGTCGTTCGACCTGAAGCAACCGTGGAGGTCCAGGCCGTCCACACGACGGAGGCCTACTGCCAAACGCCCTGAGGGAACCTTTTTCGATGCTCTTCACCCAGATCCTCCGTCGTGCCTCCTACGTTACAGATCCCCGCTCGGTGTTCAACTCATCCTCCGTCCCATGGCCACGCGCTGTACCGCTCGCGCCCTTCTTCTCGTCGCGCTTCCCCTTCTTTTCCTGAGTGGATGCCGCTCGGGCCCCTCCCCGGAAACGGCAGCCCCTGCCGAGCCCGACGATCCGAATCCTGTTCTCCTGATCTCGATCGACGGCCTGCGGTGGGACTACCTCGACCTGCACGACGCCCCGACCCTCTCTCAGTTGGCCGAGCAAGGAACCCACGTCGAACGCCTGATCCCCGTCTTCCCGACCAAAACCTTTCCCAACCACTACTCCGCCGTCACCGGCCTCTACCCCAAGAACCACGGCATCGTCTCCAACTCCATGTACGATCCGGAGATGGAGGCCTCGTTCAGCCTGGGCAATCGGGATGCGATTACGAATCCCCAGTGGTGGGGCGGCGAGCCCATCTGGGTGACGGCGGAGACCCAAGGCCGCACAGCCGCCACCTACTTCTGGCCCGGCTCCGAGGCCCCGATCAAAGGGGTGCGGCCCTCCTACTGGCGCGAGTACGACGGAAGCGTTCCCGGGTCCGAGCGCGTCAATCAGGTGCTCGACTGGCTGGACCTGCCGAGCGAGCAGCAGCCCTCTCTCATCACCCTCTACTTCAGCCGCGTCGATAGCAAAGGCCACGCGCACGGGCCGACCTCCGATTCCGTCGCCACGGCCCTCCGCGAAGTGGACGGCTTCGTTCAGCAACTCCTCGAGGGCTTGGCGGAGCGAGACCTCCGCGAGGAGGTCAACCTCATCGTCACCTCCGACCACGGGATGAGTCCGACCTCCCGGGACCGTGCCATCGTCCTGGACGACTACATCGACCTCGACGACGTGCACCTCATCGACGTAAACCCGGTGGCAATGATGGAGCCCAACGCAGGAGTGTCCGCCGATTCGGTGGTTGCGGCCCTCTCAGACGCCCCCCACCTCTCGGCCTACCGCCGGGACGAACTGCCCGACACGCTTCACTTTCAGAATCACCGTCGCATTCCCTCGGTGCTTGCGCTGGCCGACGATCGATGGTCGATCACGACGCGAGAGCAGTACGAGGAGAACCCGGGCTATTTAGACGGCGGCGCCCACGGCTACGACATGCGCTACGACAACATGCACACGCTCCTCCTGGCCGACGGCCCCGCCTTTCGCTCGTCGGCTTCGGTCGAACAACTGTCGATTCTGCACCTCTACGAGCTGATGAGCGCCCTTCTCAACCTCGATCCGGCCCCCAACGACGGGCGACTGGAAGCGGCCCGCCCTTTGTTGAACCCCACCGCGGTCCCGGCCGGCACCGAGTAGGGCAGATCTCGCAGCCCTCACTGAAGGTACGGGGCCCGATTGGCAAACACCCGACGAAGCACACTCTCTTCGAGGGGAAGCGACCGGAGCGTCTCCACGTAGTCGGGAATCGACCGAGCGAAGTAATCGGATCCAAAGACTACCCGCTCCGGTCCGATTTCTCGGATCCAGCGGGCCACCTGCCGATGTGCATCGCGGTAACGCTCTGCATGAGACGTGTCCCCGTTCGCTAGCGCCTCGTCTGGATCGGCCGTCACCGCCCCCAGGTCGAAGACGACGCCCTCAAAGTGTGCCCGATTGCGCTCGATCGCCTCGGTGAACGCCTCCAGGGCCTGCGCAGTCGTTTCACTAAACACGCCGGCCCCGCCCATGTGAGCGATCTGAACGGAGACCTCTGAGGCCTCGGGAAGCACGTCGCGGAGGAAGACCTCCACGTCCCTTCGATCGTATTCGTCTCCCGTCCACAAATGGACGACAATGGGAAGGCCCTGCCGATTTGCCGCCGAAAAGACCGTTGCGAGCTCCCGGACGTGGCTCGAATCTCGAAGGTTGACCTTCGAATTACCAAGCTGCAACTTCAGCCCCTCCAGATGCTCCTCGCGGGCACAGCGTTCGATCTCGTCCATCGCATAGTTGGCCAGCGGATTCACGCTACAGAACGCCACCAGCCGGTCGGGATATTTGGCGGCCTGGTCAGCCACGTAGTCGTTTTCACGCCGCACCTTGGCGTACTCGTTTGAGACCTCCGTCCCTGGACGACCGTACATGTACCCGAGGGAGAGGAGCACCCCCTTCTCGATCCGGGCCTCGTCGAGCATCGCAATGACCTCGTCGGCCGTTTTGGGTGCCACGTCGTAGCCCCAGTGCGTATTTATAAATTCTGCTGCGGTGTCGCTCGGAACGTGGATGTGATGATCGGCGGAGGGACTGGGCGACGAACTCGTCGGGGACACTCCCCCGAGCACGAGAGGTGCGACAATCGATACGAGAAGAATCCAGGATCTCATGGGAATGATCTGATTCGGATGTGCGCGAGAGACCGCATACTTGTAATTACGCCCTCCCCCTTCGGGACGTGATTAAGGCTGTGAAAGACTGTCGGCCGGCGGGTCCTGCCGAGGGTCCCGACGGCGTGCGTCCATCTCCTCAGCCCGCTCCTCCAATCGCTGGGCCTGCTCGCGGAGCCGACGAGCCCGCTCACGAAGACGCTCCGGCAGTGGGCCCTCCTGTCGTTCGTGGAGGCGAGCCATCCAACGCCGCAGGCTATCGGCGTGCTGGTGCGTCTGCTCGCGGAGGCTGTCGAGGCGGCGATTGAACGCTTTGGCGGTCTCCCCTCGCCAGCGAAGCAACCGATCGGCCGTCTCCTCCTGCTCGCGCAAAAGGCTATCTACATCGACGTCCCACTCAAATTCCTTTTCCTTGACCCCAAGGGTGCTATCCGCAAAAGGACGTTCGAGGGCCCGGGAAAGGCGATCGGCGTGGTGTCGGGACCAGTGGAAGAGACTGTCTACGTCCATGTCAGGTTCAACCACAAACGTACTGTCTTCGAAGGGCCCCTTGAACTTAGACGTCAGACTGTCGGCCCGGATGGTATCCCCGAATACACGAGCCAAGTCGGTCTCCAAACTGTCGACCGACATCCGTTGTGCAACCGCGCGGGCCAAACTGTCCACTGGGGTCTCTGAGCGAATCAGTTGCTCCAGGCTGTCTGCGTCGAACGCGCCCTCCTCCCAGGAGAACGAGCGGAGCGTATCGAGCTGGTCTTCATTCCCACGCAGGGCAGAGAGGCCCCTCGGCAACGTGTCAATGACGACTGGACCCTCGGAGCGAACCGTGATTTTGCGCTCGGTCGAATCGTCCTGTACGACGACGGTCGCCCGCTTTTCCACTCGGTCACTCGAATCATCCGGGGCAGGGGACTCCTGGGCAGTGTGCTCTGCTTCGGTCGCTGACTGCTGTGAGACACACGCAGCGAGTCCCACGGGAACGCCCACGAGGAAGAGTACCGCAGCCGCCATCGAGAGGCGAGGCATGCCTTTGGGGGAAGACGCAGACGGGTCTAGGAGCCGCCGAATGCGTGCCAGGAGCGAACCGCTCGCGGCGGCCGGTGCCCACACCGACGAGGACTCGGTCACGGCACGTTCGGCCAGTGTGGTGAGGGCACGGGCGTACGTCGTCCGCTCCGCCCCCGCCTGCACAGCGAGATCGTCACAGCAGGCCTCCCGCTCTCGGCGCACCTGGCGCGAGATCCACCACGTGGCCGGATGGAAGAAGAGAAGCACTTCGACGACGGCCTGAAGGCGCCCCACCAGCACGTCGTGCCGTCGAATGTGGGCGAGCTCATGGAGCAGCAGCGCCTCGACCTGATCCGGGGGCAGCCCCGTCAAGAGCCCCGTAGGAACGAGCACCACGGGCCGCCACCAGCCGGTGACCATCGGACTGTCCACGGCGGGAGACCGGCGCAGCGAGATGGAAGGGGGAAGCCCCAGCTGATCCGCGAGCCGCCGGAGGCGTACCTGCCATTCATCCGAGACCGCCGTTCCCGTTCGACGGAGCCGACGCACGCGCCACGCGCCGCCTGCCAGACGCACGGAAAAGACCAACACCCCGAGCCCCCAGCCGAGCACCATCCAGGGCAGGAGAGGCCGGAGCCAGGAGGCGGCCTGGGCGTACCAGGGGGATTCCAACGACGGTGGAGGTGCCGTGTCCGCCGGAGTTGCGGCCCCGCCAATGTCCGATGAAGCCTCCGTCGTCATGACCGTCGAGGGAGCCGTTGAGGGAGGATCGGACTGAGGCTCAGCGAGAAACAGACCTGTCCCTACGGGCAGAACGAGGAGCCCGGCAAGGGTTGCACCCGCAACGACGTAGCGCACCCGCGCGGAATGATCGTTCAGCACCCAGAGCGCTCCAGCCAGCAGGGCCGCCACGAGGGCCCCCTGCCACACGAAGTGCAGGAGCGCCCACCCGATCAGCTCAACAAGTGGGGCGTTCAACAGAGTCCAGAAGTCAGGCATCGTCGGCGTCATCATCGGCTTCCTCGATTTGATTGAGCATATCGCGAATTTTGCTGAGCTCTTCCTGGGACACCTCTTCGGTCGAAAGGGCCCGCATGACCAGCTGCTGGGCCGAGCCCCCGAAGGCCCTGTCCAGCAGGTCATCAACCAGCCGCCGCTGCGTGTCAGCCTCTGCTATGGCAGCGGCGTAGACGTGGGCCCGGCCGGACTCGTCCCGGGTCACGAGTTCCTTCTCTAACATGATCTGCAAGTGCTTCAGAACGGTCGTATAGCCCTGATCCGTATCGAGATGCGACTGGACCTCTCGGACCGTGGAGGGGCCGTGGGCCCAGAGCACCCGAAGGATCGCGAGTTCGGCGTCCGTGGGAAGCGGAGCATCTGTAGACATGGAAAGAGACTGTCTATTGAATACGAATCCGTTCGTACTTTACTACGAAAAGACTCGTATGTTCACGACCGCTCGTCGTAGGGGCGAGGTCTCCTGCTTGAGGAATTTCAATCCGAGCCCCGTCCCTGTTCTCGAATTCTCCTCGTACAACCAACATCATGCGTGGGAGTTGGATAGGACTCGGGTGAGGTTTGTGTGAGGGTGCCCTGACCCGTGAACTCCGCCCGACAGACTTCTTAAAAGTAGGTGTAGCTGGGGAGCCCCTGCCCTCCTTCTTTCTCCTCTGCCTCCCCCATCCACCGAGGTTCGTTCCTCCGTACCGACCCACTCCATCCGTTACATGATCGATCCTCTTTCGCCAGACGCCTTACGCGAGCGCTTCGATCCCTCCTCCCTCGACTTCGACACAACCGACGACCTCCCGGCGGAAACGCAGGTGGTCGGCCAGGAGCGAGCCGTAGAGGCGCTCGAGTTCGGCATGAACATCGAAAGCGCGGGGCACAACGTGTTTGCCCTGGGCCCAGCGGGCACCGGCCGCCGCGAGCTCGTCCAGCACCTGCTGAACGACGAAGCCGCTGACGACGAGACCCCTCCGGACTGGTGTTACGTCAACAACTTCGACGACGAACGCAAGCCACAGGCCCTGTCGTTGCCGGCCGGCCGCGGGTCCGAGTTGAAAGAGGACATGGATCAGCTCATCGAGGACCTGCAAACGGCCCTGCCGGCTACGTTTGAAAGCGAGGAATATCAGGCCCGCCGAGAGATGATCCGGGAAGAGGTCCGCGAAGATCAGGAGACGGCCCTCGAAAACCTGCAGGAGCGGGCCCGCGAAGAAAACATTGCGCTCATCCGCACCCCGCAGGGCTTCGTGTTTACTCCCATCCGAGACGGGGAGGTCCTGTCCCCCGAGGAGATGGAATCGATGCCGGAGGAGGAACGCGAAAAAGTCCAGGAGAAAATCGAAGGCTATCAGGACGAGCTCCAACAGATCCTTCGGAAGGTTCCACAGCATCAACGGGAGGCCCGGCGGCGGCTCGAAGAGCTCAACCGGGAGATGGCCGAGTTTGCCATCGACGATCTTATCGACGCCCTCCGCGAGAAGTACGAAGACCTCGAGGACGTCCTGAACTTTCTCGACAACGTCCGGGAGGACATCGTCGAAAACGTCGATGCCTTCGTGCAGGCGGCTCAGCAACAGAGGCAAGATGGACGCCAGAAGGGCCAACAACCGTCCCTCATGCAACAGCAGGGCCAGCAGGGAGGCGGCCAGCAAATGGCCATGCCGGACGGAGCCTTCTGGCGCCGCTACCGCGTAAACCTCATTGTCGACAACAGCGACACGGAGGGGGCGCCCGTGGTGTTCGAGGACAATCCGAACTACCAGAACCTCGTCGGGCAGGTCGAACAGATCGCCCAGATGGGCGCCCTGGTCACGGACTTCAACCTCATTCGCCCCGGTGCTCTTCATCAGGCCAACGGCGGCTACCTGATCGTCGAAGCCCGCCGCTTGCTGACGCAACCCTACGCCTGGGAAGGACTCAAGCAGGCCCTTCGCAACGACGAGATACAGATCGAATCGCCGGGCCAAGCCCTGGGGCTGATTCGTACTCTGACGCTCGAGCCGGAGGCCATTCCGCTCGACGTAAAGATTGTGATTGTGGGCGAGCGGATGCTCTACTACCTGCTGGACGCGCTCGACCCGGATATCGATCGGCTTTTCAAGGTGATCGCCGACTTTGACGACGAGATCGATCGGAGTGAAGAACAGGAGTCGGCGTACGCCGATCTGATTGCCAGGATGATCGAGAACAACGACCTGCCGGCGTTCGACCGCTCGGCGGTGGCACGGGTGATCGAACGGAGCACCCGGATGGTAAGCGACACCGAGAAGATGAGCGCCCGGATCGAGCGGGTCCGCGACCTTCTTCAGGAAGCCAGCTATTGGGCCGGCCAGGACGAGGCCGAGGTCGTGTCGGACGAACACGTACAACAGGCCATCGACGCCAAGGTCCGCCGGTCCGATCGCCTCCGCGAGAAGGTGCACGAGTCGATTACTCGCGACACCATTTACATCGACACAGACGGGGAGGCCGTCGGCCAGGTCAATGGCTTGTCGTACCTCGAGGTCGGGGGCTTTAGCTTCGGCCGACCGAACCGGATCACCGCTCGCGTCCGCCTCGGAAAGGGAGAAATCGTCGACATCGAGCGAGAAGCCGCCCTCGGCGGTCCTCTTCACTCGAAAGGAGTGCTCATCCTGTCTGGATTCCTCCAGGGACGCTTTGCCCAGCGCTATCCCCTTTCGCTGTCGGCCAGCCTCGTCTTCGAGCAGTCGTACGGAGGCATCGACGGCGACAGCGCCTCGTCGGCCGAGCTCTACGCCCTCCTTTCCGCTCTCGCAGAAGTCCCCCTCAAGCAAAGCCTGGCCGTGACCGGATCGGTCAACCAGCATGGCGTGATCCAGCCCATTGGAGGCGTCAACGAAAAGATCGAGGGGTTCTTCGATGTGTGCCAGGAGCGCGGCCTCACCGGCGACCAGGGCGTCCTCATTCCGGCCAGCAATACCAAACACTTGATGCTACGTCCCGACGTTGTGGCCGCCGCCGAAGCCGGGGACTTTCACATTTACCCCGTAGAGACGGTCGACCAGGGGATCGAGCTGCTAACCGGCGTCGAAGCCGGCACACAGAGCGAACAGGGGACCTACCCGGAGGATACAATAAACGGAAAGGTCGAAGCCCGGCTTCGCGAATACGCCGATCGCCGTCGCCAGTTTGCGCTGACGGACGGCCAGGCCGAAACGCCCCAGGAGGCGTAACTCAAATCCCGTTGCTGGATTTGGGGAGGGGTGGCTGGACGAGCCTGCCCTGGACCGCGATCCGGGGGATGAGGGGAAAGAGTGTCTCCCTGATTCTTGGATCAGGGTCCGAAACGGCCCTGGACCGAGTCCGGAGAAGCCCTTCCATCCATGCATCCATGACGTAAACGAAGTTCGTATAGACAGTCCCCAGGCCCAATGCCTGACCTCGAGTCGTCCCCTGCATTTCGCCGCATCCTCGTTGCCCTCGACGCCTCGCCCCACAGCCAGGCCGCCCTCGACATGGCCGTACAGTTGGCTGTAGGGTTCGAGGCCACCTTGGAGGGGCTGTTCATCGAGGACGAAAACCTGCTGCAGGCTGCGCGGCTTCCCATTGTCGAGGAGGTTCGCTCCCACACCCTCCCCCCAAAGAACCTAAACGATCGACGGGTCAAGCGTCAGCTCCGGTACCAGGCCGAGCGAGCCGAGGCAGCCCTCCAACAGGCCGCCGAGCGGGCCGAGGTGGAGCACACGTTTCGGGTGGTGGAGGGGCAGGTGACGCGTGAGTTGCTCAAGGCCGCCCAAGAGGCCGACTTGCTCGCGATGGGCAAAACGAGCACCACGAGCAGTCGATGGCGCCTCGGCACGACCTGCGAGACGATCCTGTCGGAAGCGCCCGGACCGGTCCTGGTCCTCCGCCAAGCCATTCAGCAGCGCCAGCCTGTGCTGACTTACTATGACGGCTCGGAGACCGCTGCTACCACCCTACGGGTGGCTGCCCAGCTCGCGCTCCACGCCGGAAACAGCGTGCTGAAAGTCTTCCTTCCCGCCAAAGACGACGCCGAATCGTCCCGCCTTCGCAAAGAGGTCTACAACCAGTACGGCGACGTCATCCCCCACCTTCAGGTTCGCCTCCTGACCGAGGCTGAGGTCAATCGCTTAGCCGCCCTCACCCGACAGGAGGGCCCCTGCCTCACCGTCCTGCCCGGCAACTCCACCCCTTTTGAAAACGCTGCCCATCAGCGCTTCCTCTACGAAGCGGACTGTCCCTTGCTCGTGGTTCGGTAGCTTGTCCCTTCTATCAAAAGCATTCAACCGTCCCTGCTCGCCTATGGATCCTGTACTGCGCATTGCCCTCACGCCCGAGGAAAACGCCAAAGTAACGCCCTTGGAAGTGCTTGAGGACTTTGCTCACTCGACCCGCAACTGGGTCTACCTCGAGGAGGCCTCGCACCACTACACCCAGGAAAAGAATGCGCCGGCTCTCGTTCTTCGCCGACGCGTCCCGCCCTCAACCTACGTGGATCTCGCCTTCGCAACCCTGAATCCGGAGACCGATCGGCTCGAACTCGTTCTTCTCGACGAGCCCGGAGCCCAGCAACGCCTCAGCGCCGAGGAGCGCAGCCAGGTCGTCGAGTCCTTCCTGGAGGACCTGCGAGGCCACCTGCAGGCCCGATCCGACCACGTCAGCCTTCACGTGGAGCGGGGCACAGCCGACGCACCGACCCGCTCGAGCTAGCGGAGACCTCTTCCGTGGTCGGTCGCGTCTCCACCGGTGAGGCACAAGAATCCACCAGTCCCCCGGCCTCCTCGCCCGGGACAAGGAACGCAGGGAGGCGTGCTGTGAAGACAGCCTCGGTCCGTCCATAGAACAGCCTCGCCGGTGCCGCCCTTGTGTCGACGACCCCGCGAGGCTGTAGAGTGCTACGTCCAGATGGGGAGATCCGCAGCCTTGCTAATTTCCGTTTGCATTCGCTCCGATGTTTCCTTGGGTGATCACGTCCTCCCGATTGGCTACGCTCTCATACACGTTAATGTAGCCGTCATACGTGGTGAGCGTATCGTAGGGAAGCTCCACAATCTTGGAGCCCCGGGCGCTCTCGTCCGTGCCGTCGATTGGACTAAGATAATATTCGGTACGTCCTCCCTCTGTCGCACTGTTGTTGCGGAGATGCACCGCATGTCCGACCTCCGCTCCTGTGGCACTGTCCAGAGAAACGGTGACGAGCGTCTGATCCTCGGTCAGCTCTTGAAAGGAGGCGGTTCCGGGAATGCCCTCCGGGGCAATGGTGCCGTCGTTCTGCTGGCCACTGAGCTCATAGGAGGTTGAGCGAATCTCTTCGACCAGATCGAACCCTGTCCCCTCGGTTCCTTCGGCGTTTTCTCCAATGTTGCCCTGCGAGATCACATTCTCCAGGTTCTCTACGCTCTCGTGAATATT
>CAYXAD010000099.1:0-11807 GCA_964462965.1 uncultured Salinivenus sp. | reverse complement strand
CAGCAAGAAGAGGATGCCAGTGCCCGAGAGCCTGTTGAAGCTGCTCTTGTAGCAGCGTAGATCAGCAGCCTGGCAGAACGTCAATTCCACAAAATCTGGGCCTTGATCGGTCACAGAAGCACGTCCGTCACGGATCTACTGCCGGACACCTTGGAAGAGACGATGGAAACGGCTTTCGCTAGCTCGGGGTGACATTTTGCAGGGGGGGAGGCTCCCCCATAACTCCCCATAATTTTTCCATTTGGCGCTATTTTATTCAATGCAGCGCAAAATGAGCGAGAGCCACATGAAAAGAAAACGCCCCCGAAATCGCCATCTATAGGCGCTCAGGGGCGTTTTGTCTGGTGCGAAAGGTGGGACTCGAACCCACACGGGCCATAGGGCCCACGAGATCCTAAGTCTCGCGCGTCTACCAATTCCGCCACTTTCGCAAGGGGCCAGAGACTGGGTTGATAAGCCGGAACTTCAATTGGATCTTTCCCGCACAGGTTCCAGTGGATCTGTCGGACCAACCAGTAGTTGGAGCCCTTCTGATGCAAACGTCTCTTCGTTTCCTGTATTGAATTTCACTGTAGCTCATGCCCCACCTGACCGCTTTTCTGCGGGGGTTAAGTGTTCTGGTTCTCTTTCATTTCTTTGCCACGACCAGCACCCCGCTCTCCGCGCAAGATCGAGGCGCCCAGTGGTTTCAACACACACAGGTGCAAGAGTCCGTCTCGCAGGATTCACTGTTCACCGGGCGTCTCTGGGGGGTCGAACGCCCGCCCTTGGAAGAATGGAACACCCGATATGGAATCGAAGCTGGGGAGGACTGGATCGAGCATCTGTCTCAGGGCGTTCTCCGACTGCCGAATTGTTCTGCGGCGCTCGCATCGGCCGACGGACTCGCCCTCACGACCGCCCGTTGTTTGCGAAAGCATGTCGCTGAGGCGGACGTTGCCGATACAGAAGAGAGGGTATTGGAGGACGAACCGACCATTCCCGGGTTGTATGCCGATCAGCTCGTGGAGACACAAGATGTCACCGAGCAGGTGCAATCGGAGGCGGGGACGACGGCTGTCGGCCCCTCTGACCTACAGTCCGTCCGGGAGCAGGTGCAGAACCAGAGGGACGAAGAGGGCCCCGTAGAAATCGTTGCGGAAGCGGGAGGGACCCGGTATACCGCCTACCTGTACCGGCGGTACGAGGATCTTCGGCTGGTTTTTCTCCCCGGAACGGAAGTAAGTGAATTTGGGGGACTGGCGGAGGCCCACGCGTATCCCCGCCATAGCCTAGACGTGGCGTTGTTTCGGGTCTATACCGAGGGCGCCCCCCTCGACACCGATCAGCACTTTGAGGTTCGCTCGCAGGGAGTTCGGCCGGGGGATCCGGTCTTTGGAATTGGACATCCGTCGAAGGCGCATCGTGCAGAGTCCCATGCTCAGATTTCATTTCGACGGGACGTCCTACTCCCTCATCAGCAGTCCTCGATCGACCGCTGGATCACTCTGACAAAGACATATCTGGATACGGCTGATTCCCGTGGATGGTACGGTGAGCGCCGGCTACGACACGCGCAGCGGAGACAAAAGGCGCTCCGCCTCCAACGAGAAGCGCTACAGAAGGACGCGTTGAAACAGCGCCTGCAGAGACGAGAGGAATCCCTTCGGCACGCCGTACAGGAGGTCGGAGGCGAATATGAAGGGATTCTCGACAGCCTCTCTGCATTGCAGCAGGCCAAGCGACAGCACACGTCGGCCTATCGAGCCTTTGGGGCCCTGGAAACGTCCCCCTACACCTCTGCGACCCTTCGTCGGGCCCTTCTGGTGTCCCGAATTCAGCAGACGACGGGGGCCGAGCAGGAGCGCCTCCTTCAACAGCTCGAGGACGTCCCTCCTCAGCCGCCGGCCGTAGATGCTGGATTGCTTGCGGAGCACCTGGAAGCATTCCGCACCCACTTGAAAGGGGATTCTGTCACTATTGGGAACTTATTAGACGGAGAAGCGCCGGATGCTCGGGCACAGTCGATTGTTGAGGCGTCGGCCTTGGCCGGGGCGGGAGTGGCTCAGCAGAACCAAGCGAATGCACTTCCGACCGAAGATCCGGCCCTGTCTCTCGTCTCGGCGGTTCAGACGGCGTACGAGGAATTTCGAGAGGAATGGGAACGCCTTCGCCGAGAGGAGGAGCACCTGACGGATCGCCTCACCCGCGTGCGCCGTCAGGTTCAAGACCCTCCTATCTTGCTGCCGGCGAAGCGGGCGCCGCGCATCACGGACGGGCGGGTCGAAGGATTTCCGTACAATGGGACGTGGGCTGCTCCGTTCACGACCTATTACGGCTTATTTGCTCAGCATTCTGCGTTCGGCGGGAGGGAGGACTGGAGATTGCCCGAGACGTGGACGTCCGCTCAGCGCCTTGACCGCTCCCAGGTGCTGAATATTGCCAGTTCTACGGATCGCGCCGGCGGCATGCAGGGAGCGCCGCTCCTAAACCAGTACCTCGAGCTGGTCGGTGTAACGTTCGACGGGAACGCTGCGAGTGCGGGCGATCCGTACCTTTTTCTCCCCTCTCACATGCGTGGAGTCTCGGTCGATCTGCGGGGGCTTCGCGAGGCGCTGATGATCGTTTACGAAGCCGATTCTCTCCTCGAAGAGTTGTTTGGATACAGAAGCCCACGTCGGGAGAGGAGTCCGTAAGCATACGACCTTCCCCCTGATTCATTCTCCATTATTGACGCGTCGCTCATATGCAGACTCGCCGTAGTATTGGATTCATCGTCGTTCTCCTCGGGGGATTGTTTCTGGGGGCATGTGGGACCTCAAGTGACACGGTGTCCGTGGTGGAGCGCCCCGAGCCTCGTACTGAGATCGTGGAGGACACCGTTCAGGAGGGAGGGGAAATCGTCTCTATCCCTTCGGGATACGACACGGTTCGTACGCAGCGGTTTGATCGGGGAAAATTATGGACGTTTGAGAACCCTCCGCTGGACTATTTTCAGGAGGCATATGGATTTAAGCCGGATCAAGAGTGGCTCACGAAGGCTCAGCGAGGCGCCCTCCGATTTGGAGACGGATGCTCGGGGTCATTCGTCTCTCCCAACGGCCTCGTGTTAACCAATCATCACTGTGCACGAGAGCACGTTACGAGCGTAAACCGTCGCGGGGAAGACCTCCTTGAGCGTGGGTTTTATGCGTCGTCTCTGACGGAGGAGCGTCAGGACGATAATCTCTACGTAGAACAGCTCGTCGAGATTGAGGACGTCACGCAACAAGTGTATTCAGGGACTCGGCGGGGCGGCGATATCCGTGCGCAGGCCCGACAGCGGCGGGTACAATCCCTGGAGGAAGAACTGACGGCCTCTGCTCGAAAAAAGGACTCTCGCCTTCGAGTCGAGATTCAGCCCCTGTATCAGGGAGCCCGATACTCGGCGTATACCTATCGTCGATATGAAGACGTGCGGCTCGTAATGGCTCCAGAGCTGCAGGTCGGGTTCTTTGGAGGTGCCGCCGATAACTTCACGTATCCACGCCATGCCTTGGACGTGGCATTCTTTCGGGTGTACACCGAAGAGGGGACCCCCTTGCAAACGGATCACTATTTTTCTTGGAACCAGGAGGGAGCCGAGGAGGGGGATCTCGTCTTTACGATCGGGAATCCGGAGTCGACGAGTCGTCTGGATTTAGTGTCGCAGCTGAAGTACAAGCGGGATTACGAGCTCCCCAATCGGTTGGACGCTCTCCGGTCTCGCAGCGAGCTCCTGTCCACCTACGTCCAAACGCATCCGGACTCGGCTGATCGCTACGACCTTCGAAACACCTACTTTTCGGTGGAAAACTCGATCAAGGGCTTGCAAGGTCAGCTCCGCGGCTTGAAGGATCCGTACCTGTTGGCGCGCCGGGGAAAAGCGGTGCAGGCCCTTCAGGACTCGATCGCGGCCACGGATTCGTTGCGGGAGGCCTATGGTCGAGTGGTCGCTGAAATCCAGCGCCTACAGCAGTCCAAAGAGGTGATGGCCGAAAAGAATGGAGCCTTCGTGACGTTTTCCAGTCCGAGGCTCGGGTCTCGCATCTTGTCGCGTGCCGTCCACGGCTACTACTATGACTTTCTCCGAACGCGTGGCGCTCAGCCCAGCCGTGTTGAAAGCATCCGGCAGGACGCGGAACGGATTGTCGACTGGCCCGCGGGGCTTGAGAAAAAGGTCATTGCGACGCAACTCGAAGAAATACGGGAGGCGTTTGGCTCGGAGCATCCGACGCTTCAGCGCGTGTTGAAGGAGCGGTCGCCTGAAGAATTGGCGTCCCATCTGGTGGAAAACAGTTCCCTCATGGACTCGACGGCATTCATCGAGCTTCTCGACGAGGGCTACATGAAGAGCAACGATCCCTCTGTTCCAGTGATTGAGGCTCTCGCGCCGATGTATCTCAACTCGAACCGTCAGATGCAGGATGTTCGGGATACGGAGCAAAATCTCAACGCTCGACTCTCTCAGGCGCGGTTTGCCATTTTCGGCTCCACCGTTCCTCCGGACGCCACCGGGTCCCTTCGACTTTCCGACGGTCGGATTCAATCCTATGAGCATAATGGAACTGTAGCCCCTCCCTTTACCAATTTCTACGGGCTCTACGATCGCTATCATGCCCACGGTAAAGAGAGTTGGGCGCTGCCGAGGCAGTGGGCAGACCGTCCCGATTTTCTGGAACTGGACACTCCTCTGAATCTCGTCTCCACCAACGACATTTCGGGCGGCAGTTCGGGGTCTCCGCTTTTAAATGAGGACCTCGAGGTCGTCGGGGTTGTATTCGACAGCAATATGGAGGCGCTTCCGAACGAGTACCTCTACCGGACAACCGCTGCGCGGGCCGTTTCCGTAGACGGGCGAGGAATATTAGAGGCTCTCCGATCCATCTACGGGGCCGAGCGACTCGTTGAGGAGCTAACGACCGGTCAACTTGAAACCGCGAATCCACAGGCAGGCACCTCTGCTCACTGAGAACGACTATCTCTGAGACGGTTGCGTGGAGACCAGGGCCTGCGTGAGACCGGGAGTCACGTCGGTTAGATTGGTGGCGTTCTGGAAGTAGGGCGCTGCCCATCCGTACACGATCAAAGGCACCGCGTGACGCGTGTGAAGGGTGTGACTCATGTCTTCCAGATTGCCGTGGTCACTCGTGATCAGCAGGGTATCTTCCTGTGGGTTGAGCAGGTCGAGCAGGTGCCCGAAAAACTGATCGAGTTCCTCGAGAAGTGTGTGGGGGGAGCGTTCGATCCGACGGTGGCCCACCTTGTCCGTGAGGAAGTACTCAAAGAGGGTGAAGGCGTGGGAGCAATGGACGGTCGCGAGGTGAGTGGCTGCTTCTGAAACGGAGCGACGGTTGACATCGAGATGCAATCTCTCTCGCCACGAATCCGCTGTAAAATCTGCCGCCACCGCTTGGCCTGCCCGAAGCGCTTTGAGGTCCCGCAGGGGGACGTTTGCCGCCGTGCAGCACCGGGTGGTCACGGTCTGTCGCCGACGAGGCACGTCGAAAAATTGAGGGGGGAAGGCATTCGCAAAGGCGGTGGGGCTGGCTCCGGACGAATAGAGACGGTGAATCTGGTGGAACAGATTATGCTGGTCGAGAACCTCGTAGGTCGAAGAGTGGGGAAACGGTCCAAAGTGGCGCCCCACGAGTCGAGCGCAGTTTCGACCAGTCAAAAGCGTGGCTTGCCCAGTGCCGCTCTGGGGAAGCCCCGCCACGCCGAGGGTGGCGTCGAGATGACGAACCAAATGACGATCCGTCTCTCGTTCCGAGAGCTCGCTGGTCCACAGTTGCCCCCCTCCAAGGTGCCGAAAGGCGTCCCCAGAGTGGGAGGCCAGAGGATTCGTCGGGCCCGGAGGGGCGAGCCCTACACCGTCTAGAAAGACAAAGAGAATGCGCTGCATGATGTTGCTCTCCGACGGTTGAACTGCTCCTCCGTACGTATTCAATGGGGGGACGTTCAATCCAGCGCGGGAGGGGAGAAGTTTGAGGGAGAATTGCTCTTTTCCGGGTTGGCTCTCACCTTGAGGCCGCATTTTAGTTACAGAAAGAGGATGAATGGCGTGTTTAACGGTATCCTGAGCAAGTTGTCAGAGTCTTTTCGCTCGAAGGCCAAGCCAGCAACTCCTGCCTTGGTTCTGAGTGGAGGGGGAGCCCGATCTGCGTATCAGGTCGGCGTGCTTAAGTACATTGCCGAGGCCTTCCCGCGGGCGTATTTTCCCATTATGACCGGCGTTTCCGCTGGGGCGATCAATACGGCGCATCTGGGAAATCACACCGGGACCTTCGAAGAAGCGGCCGAGCACCTCGTTGACAGTTGGACCGGGTTGGAGCTTGAACACATCGTCGAGGTTGAATCCGGATTTAGCATGTTGTGGGGGCTTTTGAGGCGGTACTCCAGAGAAGGGGAGAGTCCCCTCTCTCCGGACGCCGTCCGCAAGAAGCACGGCCTCCTAAATACCAACCCGCTCTGGAATTACCTTCGGGATCAGCTCGAGGCCCCAGAGGGGGTGTTGACGGGCGTCTCCGCCAATCTGGAAGATGGGCGCTTGCAGGCGCTTTCCGTCACCACGACGAATTACATGACCGGCCAGACTGTAACCTGGGTCCAGGGCGATGACTTTGACGTTTGGGAGCGTCCCAATCGCATCAGCATCCACACCCGTCTCACCGTTAATCACGTGATGGCCTCGACGGCCCTTCCGCTTGTCTTTCCGGCGGTTCGCATTGGGGATGCCTGGTACGGCGACGGAGCGATCCGCCTGTCGTCCCCCTTGGCCCCGGCGGTCCATCTTGGGGCGAATCGCATCCTGGCCATTTCCACTCGCTATCAGCGAAGTCGAGAAGAAGCCGACAAACCAGCCGTTCACGGGTATCCGCCGGCCGCTCAGATTATTGGGGTGCTCATGAACTCAATCTTCCTGGATGCTCTTGATCGAGATGCCTTTACCTTAGAACGCCTCAATACGTTGCTCGAGGAGTTGCCCGCTCACAAGCGCCACGGGATGCGCCCCGTCAAACTCCTCCGGCTTCGCCCCTCTGTGGACCTCGGACGGCTCGCCTACGACTATGAAGATGCCATGCCGGGGGCGTTTCAGTTTCTAACGACGGGATTGGGGACTCGCGAGACCGAGAGCCCCGACTGGCTGAGCGTTCTCCTGTTTGCTCCGTCGTACATTGACCGGCTCCTCGATATTGGGTACCACGATGCCCGGCGGCAGCACGACCGGATCGAGGAATTTTTGGCGGATACGTACTCCGAGGATGATCCGGCAGGATTTCGTCGGTCTATGTACGAGGCCGAGGAGATGGAGGACTCTTCCGAGGGCGCTTCTGGCGCTTCCTCCCCGGGCCCTGACGCGACGGAAGGGGAAGTGAGTGGAGCGTCCCCCGGGTCTATGGAGTAATCCGAGTTCCTTCTAGGCTCTGTCTGAGAATTCCGAAAGCAGGTGAACGTTCGGACTCGGTGGGCTTCGCAAGGCGCGCGAAGCAGCCGTAGCCCCGCCTACGGCGATGCAGCGGAACGCAGCAGAGCGCAGCGAGGCCCACGTGCAGCCCTTGAGGGATTTGCCAGACAGAGCCTAGGACGGACGTGGCTCGCGACGTCCTCTCGGACTGGGCTCTCGACGGCTGCCGCTACAGTGATGCCACACCCCGCTTGCTTTTCGTCGTTGAGATTCCAATCGGTACGTAGATAAGAGGGGGGTGCCACTGTAGTTCTTTCTTGGTAGGCGGGGCAAGAGGGGATAAGAGAGTGGCAGGGACATACGAGATAAGCAGAGTCCACTCAATTCACACTCCGTACAGCTGAAGGGGCTCCGGGTGTGGGTGCTTGGCACGTGAGGAAATGAGAGGGGGACTTTGGCGTCTCTACGACGCCTCCAAGACGTTAGAATCGCCGGGACAGATGTGTCTTGGGTGTGTGCCCACACTTCGTACAATGAACTCACCGGTGGTTCTATGCTAAGTCAGGTTTGGAGTAGTGCAACACATGGTGTAGAAGCTCTCCCCGTCGAAATTGAAACCAACGTCGCATCGGGGATGCGAGGGTTGTCCGTGGTCGGGCTTCCGCGAGCGGCTGTGCGAGAGAGCTTTGATCGGGTGCGGGCTGCACTCGAGAACAATGGCATCCCGGTGCAATGGGGGCGGATCACCATTAATCTCGCGCCGGCGGATGTACCGAAGGAAAGTGCAGCCTTTGACCTTCCCATGGCTGTTGGATGGGTTGCTGCGAGCAATGACCTTATTGATTCCTCTATGCTCGATCGCTACTGGCTGACCGGTGAGTTGGCGCTGGATGGGACCGTCCGGCCCGTGAACGGAGTCCTTCCTATGGCAATGAAGGCACGTGAAGAAGGGTGTGAGGGGGTGTTGGTGCCCGCCGAAAATGCAGCGGAAGCTGCAGTTGTCGATGACGTTACTGTATTTCCAGTGGAGACCGTGACGGAGGCCTTTGAGATCTTGCAGAATCCCCACGGGGGAGAAGCTCCTGATCCACATACCAATGACCTGGATGCGATTTTTGATCAGGCCCGTCAGTATCGACGAGACATAAGCGACGTCAGGGGGCAGGAGAATGTTAAGCGGGCCCTTGAAGTAGCAGCTGCCGGGGGCCATAACGCTTTGATGATAGGACCTCCGGGCTCAGGGAAGACCATGCTGGCCCGCCGAGTCCCAACCATCTTGCCTCCGTTATCAACGGATGAGGCTCTTGAGACGACGAAGATTCATTCTGTGAGCGGAGATCTGAAAGCAGAGCATGGAATTTTAGCGACGCGGCCCTTTCGATCCCCACATCATACAATTTCTGACGCAGGGCTCTGCGGTGGGGGCGCTCATCCGTCGCCGGGTGAGATTTCTCTTGCCCACAACGGGGTTTTGTTTTTAGACGAGCTGCCCGAATTTCAACGGCGGGTGCTCGAAGTGCTCCGACAGCAGTTGGAGGAAGGGAAAATTACGATCAGCAGGGCACAGTCCACAGTGACGTATCCAGCTCGTTTTATGCTCGTTGCTTCCATGAATCCGTGTCCCTGTGGACATTTAAATGACCCCAATCGCGAGTGTGTGTGTACGCCAGCACAGGTACAGCGGTATCTGGGGAAGATCAGCGGTCCCCTGATGGATCGTATTGATCTTCACGTTGAAGTAGCCCCCGTAGATTTTGAGGAAATGAGCGCTGATCGGAAGGGAGAAACATCATCACAAGTACGGGGGCGAGTCGTGAAGGCTCGTGACCGACAAGCCCAACGATTTAGGGGAATAGATTCGATGTATTGTAATGCACAGATGGACGCTCAAAGGGTACAATCTCATTGTACAATTGACGAGGCAGGGACAAACTTACTTCGGACAGCAACGGAACGGCTCGGCTTAAGCGCTCGGGGATACACACGGATTCTCAAAGTGGCCCGTACGGTTGCAGATTTGGAGCAATCTGATGAGATTGACACGAGGCATGTCTCCGAGGCAATCCAGTATCGCTCTCTCGATCGTGATTGGTGGAATGGGTAATTATTTCAACATGTAAGAAATTACGGAAGGTCTTAGCGAGCTTTGAAACCTATGCCTAGTTCAATCTTACATATGGAGGAACTTACGGAGCACTTCCCTGTGCTCCTTTCGATGGGGAGATTGTAATCAGGTTGACTGGATTGATTTGATGTGGGCGTTACGATTCTCGTTCATATGCTGCACGGCGACTTCCGAGGAGGGAGACGGGGCGGTGGTCCCAGTGGCAGAGAGTCTCTTTTTCAACATGGTGATAAAGGAAGAGCAGTAAAGTGTAAGGAGGTTGTCACTTTCTGCTGTAGTCCCTACCTTACAATCTACACTTACCTTGCTCTCAAGGCTCATACGTTCATACTTCGCATCTAACTAATTGAGCCTCATGCATTCTTTTCTCAAATGGCGGGCTCAGATTTTATTTCTGGGAGGGGTATTTCTTCTCTTCTGCGTCCAGGAAGCGACTGCGCAAACTCCGTGGCAAGAGGCTTCTCCCAGAGGGGATGAGAATTCTACGGACGGGCAGGAACGGGAGCAGGTTCAAGAACGGGAGCCCTTTATTCATGGTGTTGTTGTTGGGGGAGGGTTAGCAATTTACCAGGGGGATTTTAGCCGTAATCCAAACCACAACATTTTCAAATATTTGGGGACTGCCAAGCCTACGGTTCAGGTGGGTGTCGATCATCGCCTCGGGCAATTTGACCAGTATGGATTGGGGGCAGATCTCAGTTTTAGTCACTTATCGGGGGCCACAACGGGTCAGATTGAGTTTAGTAACAATATGTTGTCGCTTGATTTTTATGGCGATTATGAACTTCCCTATATAAAGCTTGGCTTGTTTCGGGTTTTTGCTGGGGGAGGTCCAATTTTGTTGATAAACCCTTCCTATCACAACTTTCCAGATGATGCGGATGCGAGTGAGAAGTGGCGCCCAGACCTAGGGACTCGGGTCGTGGGCTCCGTGAAAGTGGGCGTTACCATTTATGGCTCCCTGAGAATTGGTTCTCGTGTTACTAGCACTGACCTTTTGGATGGCTACCTTGGTTTTAATAGGGGTGGGATAAGTGATATTGTGTCGTTTATTAAGGTAACACATAGATTTAACGTCAAATAAATACTATTTATATCTCATATAATTTCATGTCTTCCAATATGTGCCTTAAACGCATCCTCTTGGCTGCACTTTTTGTTTGGGGCCTCTCTACCCATACTGACGCTTACTCCCAGCGCCTCTTTGTAAATGGAGGGGCTCACCTTGCCAGCCAGTCCGTCCAAAGCCAGCTTGCCGGGACACATCCTGCCATTCAAGGGGGCATTGAATTTCGCCTTTCTGAATATGTTCGGTTTCGGACCGCAGTCACACATCAAAATCTTCTTTCTGTAGATGGCTTGTTTCAACTTTATTTTCTTGGGGAGGACAATAATGTAGATCCGTATCTTTCCACCGGATATGGATACTACCTATCCGGTCAGGGGGAGCAGGGAGTTATTCCTTCGGGGATTGGGCTGGAATACAGTATTTTTGACAATTTGTCGTTGACGTTTGAGGTCAATGGTCGGTTTGGAGTGAATCGCGTAAATAACGGGGACCGCGTGAATTTGAATGTCGTATCCGGAGTCATGCCCGGAATCGGTATTTCCTACAAGCCGAAACGGATCGACCGAGAAGCTCCAGGCCGAACCCCAGTTGAGGACGAACAGCCCCCTATTTCTGATGAGGAGTTTGCTGCTCGAGGGGTCGACCGGGGGGTTGAGACTCCGTTTGAAAATCCCACGGCTGGTTCCCAGGAGTCTATCCAGAAGTTCGATCTTCCGTACACCCGCGATTCTCTGAAGGAGCAGGATCCTCTAATCGTGGAGAAGGGCTCGGCTCCGTACGAGGATCCCGGTGAAGTTCCTGTCTCTGGAGAAGTCGTCGTATCCGATGACGGAACCATGGTTCGCTTGCCAGATGGCTCCTTTATTATGGGGCTTACCGATGAGGATCCTTACGACATTCAGAATGCGGGCCGGAAGCAAGTTACGGTGAGCTCCTTCTACATGGACCGGTTTGAGGTTACGAATCTAGAATACCGCCAATTTCTCAATAGCCTCTCCGGTCAGGAAAAAACAGAACGACGACCTGACTCTACGGCGTGGGAAGAAGCGGCGAGCCGGGCCAACTGGGAAACGTACTTTTATGGTTCAGAGCGAGAGGATTATCCTGTCGTAGCTGTAACGTGGAGTGACGCGAAGAAGTACTGTGAATGGGATGGAAAGCGCTTGCCCACCGAAGCCGAGTGGGAGTATGGAGCTCGTGCTGGTCGT
>CAYXAD010000098.1:0-11855 GCA_964462965.1 uncultured Salinivenus sp. | reverse complement strand
CAAAGGCCTCGGGAAGAAGCTCCCAGAGCTTGTCTTCGACGACCTCCTGCCACTCTTCCTCGAGTTCGTCGAACTCGTTGTAGAGGGCATCCCGCTCGTCCAAAGAGAGGGGCTCGACTTCGACGTCGGCCATCTGGCCATCGCCGCCCACGTGAGCATCCGGGGCCGGTGCTCGGCGCAGGTGTTCTCGAATTTCCTCCTGTCGCTCTTCGATCGCAGCGACGGCCTCCTGGATTTCTGATCGGAAGGCGTCGGTTTTCGCCCGAAGCTCCTCGTCCGTCAGCTCCTGGAGGCCCTCGTAGTGCTCGTTAATCTCTTCGACGATGGGCCAGAGCTTGTTCAGCTCTCGCTTGTTTCGGTCGCCGAACAGATTTTTTAACCATTCAAACATGTGTGAAGGAGGACAGACGTACAAAAGAGACAAACGACGAGGCGCAACATTGCGGGCCCACCGGTTTTGCTGGGCGCAGAAGGGAGAAGCCGCAACTCGGCCGGTGGGTGCGCAGCCGCGTTGTGCATCGTGCGTGGCACGCGAGCCACGAGGTTGCGTTCCCGCTGCATATAGCCTTGCAACGGGAACGGGGGCAGCGGGTTCGGCCTCCGAGAAGAAGGAGGGGAACCCCCTCCCTCCGGGGCCATTGGCGCACACGACCGCCTCTATGCTTGTCGCCTCGAACTGATGAATTGTCGATTTGCTGTTTCCGTACTGATCGTCCTGGCGCTGGGCATGGGGCCTGCGACGGCCCAGTCGAGCGGAGAGCTGTCCAGTTTTGCCCTGCTGCGGATGGATGTGTCGGCACGGGCGGGTGCGTTCGGAGGGTCCTATGCGGCGGTGGCCGATGGCGATGCGAATGCATTCTTCTATAATCCCTCGATCTCAGGACCGGCAACCAGCCGGACGGGCACTGTTTCCTATCTCAACCACCTGTCGGACATCAACGCAGGCTCCTTCGCCTATAATCGCACCCTTCGAGGGCTGGGCACCACAGTAAGTGGAGGGGTGCGCTTCGTGCATTGGGGCACCTTCGAAGGGCGCACGGAGGCCGGGGAGCAGACGGGGGCGTTTCGGGAGAGCGACGTGGCGCTGACACTGGGCACTGCTCGTCCTCTTGGAGCTCGGGCTCGATACGGGGCCAACGTCCATTTACTACACGCCCAAATCGAGACGGAGCGGGCCACGGCTGTGGCTACCAATCTGGGGGCCCTTTATCGTGTGCCTGCTCATCAACTCACCCTCGGGCTCTCTCTTCGCAACGTTGGCCTTTCGGTCGATGGGTTTGGGCGGGAGGAAGAGTCGCTTCCTCTTGATCTGCAGCTTGGGCTCTCGAAGCGTTTGACGCATCTGCCCCTCCTGCTTTCCCTTACGGCGTACGACTTGACGCAACTGGAGGAGGGCATCGACGGGGGGACGACGGTCGATCACATTCTCGCTCACCTTACCGTCGGCGGAGAGCTGCAGTTGGTAGAGGTTTTGCGCCTCCGAGGGGGATACAATCACCGGCGCAGCCGAGAGCTGGCCCTGTCCGACCGGTTCGATCTCGCGGGATTTGGGATGGGCGTTGGATTAGTCGTGGACGGGATCTCTCTGGATTACGCCTTGAACTCGTGGTCGGACCTCGGAGAACTGCACCAGTTTACTCTGCAGGCCGATCTCACGTCGCTGTAGCCACAGGGGACTCGGGAGTGTGCTCGATGAGAATTGATTCGGCTTAGGTCTCCAGTTCGTCGAGTTCGTCCGGGTCGCGCTTGAGCAAGCCCTGCTTCTTGTAGTAAATCATCGTCGTGTCGAGCGTCCCGTGCCGCATCCGCTGTTTTACCTCCTCGAGAGGCATGTCGTTGTTCAGCCAGATGAGGGCTGCGGTGTGGGTGAGGCTATGCGGCGTAACGCCCTTTCGTTTGATCTCGGCACTTTTCAGATAGCCATTGATCCGGCTGCGGACCGATCGAGTCTTCAGCCGCTTTCCCTCTGACCGATGGCCGTGAGAGACGAAGAGCGGTTCTTCCGGACGAACGTTGTTTCGCGTCTCCAAATAGGTCTCGACCTTGTCTAGAACGGGCGGATCGAGGGGGGCCTCCTGGTCCTTGACCGTGCGTCCCTTGCCCTGCACGCGGAGGACCGGGCCCATGAGCGTATGTTCTAGGTCCTCGACGTTCGCCCGGACGATCTCAATCTCGCTCAACCCCGCGTAAAGCATGAGATAGATGATGGCCGAATCTCGCTTATCGAGCTGGGTCGCTTCCCCTATGACGCTTTCCAGCTTCTCGATGTCACGTTCCGTGAGCACGGCTCGAGAGTGGGAGTCGGGACGCCGATTGCCCTTGACGGCCTTGGCGGGGTTTTCGGAAAGCTCTCCGATATCCGTAAGGTACTGGCAGAAGCGGCGAAGCGCTGTGAGATACGTCGAGACGGAAACCTGGCTGAGTTCCCGCTCTTCCATGAGGTAGGATTTATACTCTCGGACGTCGTCCTCCGTGAAGCGGAAGTCGTTTTGCTGGACGAACCACTTCTCGAAGCTGTTGAGTGAGCGGCGGTACGTCCCCACCGTTTCGTCGCTCTTGTCCTCGAGATAGTCATCTTGGAACGCTTGCAGGTGTTGGCGCAGCTCCCGCAAGGAAAGGGTCAGGCCACGTCCGTTGTCGAGGTCAGGCATAGGAAGTGGCGAGAAGGAAGCTGGAAAGAAGAGCGAGTGTCTCTAGGCCCGTGCTGGGGCGTTTGCTACGTAGAATGGTATTCACACAGTCCTAGGTTGTGTCAATAACGGACTTCCACATCGCTACGGTTCCTCGTTCGGGCAGGAGGACCAGGAGACCCTTTGGCACTAGAAGAGGACTTGGATCCCGATGCGAACCCCCCCGGACTGTAGGTGTCCCTTCACGATTCACTGTTCCGATACGGGAGGGAGGCCTCGGCTTATACGTCTACACGACGACCGAGATCGAGCCTTCGACTCCCTACTGCCGGTCGTTCAGAGAGGGGCGCTGAGTGACGATTTTCATCTCGTTCCGATGGAATCGTCACGGCGTATGGCCCGTGCACTTAGCGCGTCGAGACGGACCGGTTAAGTGTGCTCAAATCCCATCTTGTGGAAGGTCGTCCTTTCGACCGGAGGGGCCGCTAGGCCCGAAGCGGAGAACTCTTCAAGTCGCAAGCGGAGCCGCCCGTGCTGGAAGACGATCCTTCCACGAGGGCGAAATCGCTTCGCTCAAAAACGTTGAAAGCCCCAACTTCACGCTTGAGCGCACTTAGACCTCTGACAATTCCATCTCTTCGTCGTAGGATTCGAGTTCGGTGGTCACGCGCTGCAGGAAACTCGCGCCCATGGCTCCGTCAATGATTCGGTGGTCGTAACTGAGGGAGAGGTACATCATGTGCCGCACAGAGATGACGTCTCCGAGGTCGTCGTCCTCGATGACGACGGGTCGTTTCTTGATCGCACCCGTCGCCAGGATGCCAACCTGGGGCTGATTGATGATCGGAGTGCCCATTAAGGAGCCGAGCGATCCAATGTTAGTGACTGTGAAGGTGCCTCCCTGCAGTTCGTCGGGCTGGAGCTCCTTGTTCCGCGCGCGCTCGGCAATGTCGGCGGCTTTTCGGGCGAGGCCCACGACGTTGTAGTCACCGGCATTGCGGATGACCGGAGCGAGGAGGCCCTTGTTGCCGATGGCCACGGCAACGCCCACGTGGTAGTCTTTCTTCAGGACAATCTTGTCGCCCTCGACGCTTGCATTGAGGACGGGATGCTCGTGCAGGGCTTCCACGGCTGCTTTCACGAAGAAGGGGGTATACGTGAGCTTGACGCCCTCGCGCTCCTGAAAGGCCTCCTTGTGGCGCTCCCGAAAGCGGACGAGTCCCGTCACGTCGGCTTCCGCAAAGGAGGTGACGTGGGCCGAGGTCGCCTTGGAGCGGACCATGTGCTCGGCCGTAATCTTGCGCATCCGGTCCATGGGTTCGACCTCGATGCGCTCCCCGTATTGCTGCTGCAGCTCCTCTTTGCTCGGGCCTTCCTCGACCGAGTAGCCGCCGCGCATGGGCTGCTGGGTGGGCTGACTGGGGCGGGAGGGAGGCTCGGGGGCCGTCACGGGTTCCGGCTCCGGCGCTTCTTCCCGCTCTTCGAGATAGGCGAGGACGTCTTCCTTGGTGACCCGGCCCTCGCGACCGGAGCCCTCGATCGACTCCAGCTCGCGCATGGAGAGGCCTTCTTCCTTGGCGATGGAGCGAACCAGAGGGGAGTAAAAGCGACCGTCGGACCCCCGCCGCTTAATGGGTTCGCGCTCTTCGGGTTCTGGTTCTGCGGCCTCCTGGACGGCACCATCTCCGGAAGGAGGAGAGACCTCCGGCTCTTCGTCGGCCTCTTCCTCGTCGGGCGCCTCTGGAATCGGCGCTTCTACAGTACCGGCCTCTGCCTCGGCGGCGAGGAGGGCGATGACGGTTCCGACCTCGACGGTCTCTCCCTCTTCGACGAGTTTTTCCTTGAGGACCCCCGCAGTCGGCGACGGCACCTCGGTGTCGACCTTGTCGGTGCCGATCTCGAGGAGCGTCTCGTCGACCTCAATTTCGTCGCCGATGTCCTTATACCAGGCAATGACTGTGCCTTCGGTGATGCTCTCGCCCATCTTGGGCATGACCACCTCGACCTCTTCACCGTCTTCCTGGGCCGGTTCAGAAGGCGACTCGGGAGCCGGTTCGGGTTCGGCCTGTGCGGCCTCGGCGGGTTCCGCCTCTTCGGCCTCCTCGTCGGAATCCTCGGCCGCCGGGGGTTCTTCACTCGGGGTCTCGACCTCGGCCGCCTCGGCCTCCGTTTCGACCCGGGCGATGATCGATCCGACTTCAACCGTATCCCCTTCTTCCACCAGAATCTCCGTGAGCACGCCGGCGGTCGGCGACGGCACCTCGGTGTCGACCTTGTCGGTGCCGATCTCCAGGAGAATCTCGTCTTGTTTCACTTCATCCCCCGGCTGCTTGTGCCAGGCAATGACAGTACCTTCCGTGATGCTTTCGCCCATCTTGGGCATTTCGACGTCAACCTTCGCCATAGTATATAAGTCCGCTTGTTCAGCGTCCGTAGAATGTGCGGGAGGGAGAGAGGGCCGGGGACCAGTGAAAGCGCTCCCGGGTCCAGGCCGGGTCCACAATGTAGGAAACCGTCCCCGATAATAAAAAGCGGGACAGGGGGACGGGTTGCCCCCGACCTCCTGTCCCGCAAGAATGGTAGAATGGACTCATTCAGCTTACGCCAGGAGAGGAGCAATGACCAGCGAAACAACGGCGATCAGCTTGATGAGGATGTTGAGGCTCGGTCCACTCGTGTCTTTGAGCGGGTCGCCCACCGTGTCGCCGACGACCGCTGCCTTGTGGGCCTCGCTGCCCTTGCCGTGGGACTCGCCGTCCACGACCAGGGTGGCCTCGATGCGCTTCTTGGCGTTGTCCCAAGCGCCTCCAGCGTTCGACTGGAAGATGGCGAACAGCACACCGGACACCGTGACACCCGCCAGGAGTCCCCCGAGCATGCCCTTGTCGATGAGGCCGATGGCGACTGGCATGGCGACGGCGAGCACACCCGGCAGTACCATCTCTCGGAGGGCGGCCTTGGTGGAAATGTCCACGCAGCGAACGTACTCCGGTTCGGCCTCGCCTTCCATGATGCCCGGAATCTCCTCGAGCTGTCGGCCGACCTCTTTGATCATGTCGCCGGCTGCGCGGCCCACCGCTCCGATGGACATGGCGCTAAAGACGTAGGGAAGAACGGCGCCAATGAGGAGGCCGGCCAGGATCACCGGATCGGCCACGTCGATGTTTGACACACCAGCCTGACGCATATAGGCGGCAAACAGGGCCAGGGCCGTGAGCGCCGCCGAGCCGATGGCGAAGCCCTTGCCGATGGCGGCTGTCGTGTTGCCCACGGCGTCGAGCTTGTCGGTGCGGTCCCGTACCTCGGACGGAAGCCCCGACATTTCGGCGATGCCGCCGGCATTGTCGGAGATGGGCCCGTAGGCATCGATGGCCAGCTGCATGCCCGTGATGGACAGCATGCCGACCGCCGCGATGGCGATGCCGTAGAGGCCTGCAAAGTAGTTCGCCCCGATGATGCCGAGGGCGATGATGAGGGCCGGGAGGCCGGTCGAGTACATGCCGACCCCGAGGCCACTAATGATATTCGTCGCCGTGCCCGTCACGCTCTGCTCGGCGATGCCGAGGACGGGCTTGTGGTCGGTGGCCGTGTAGTATTCCGTCACGAGGCCGATGAGCAGGCCGGCGACCAGTCCGATGAGCACGGCCCAAAAGATGCCGAGGGCCGAGTACGAGGTCTGCGCACTCAGGGTGAAGGCGTCCGACGCGACCTCCCAGGACGCGGGAAGCATCCAGGTAATCAAGAAGTACGAGGCGACGGCCATAAAGCCCGCGGCCCCAAACTCACCGATGTTGAGGGCTGTCTGCGGGTTTCCTCCTTCTTCGACTGTGACGAACCACGAGCCGATGATGGCTACCAGGATGCCGACCCCGGCGAGGACGAGCGGGAGCAAGACACCGGCCAAGCGCAAGGTGCCGTCGGCCGTCTCGAACGCTCCAATGAAGGCGGTCCCGAGGACCATCGTTCCGATGATGGATCCGACGTAGCTTTCGAAGAGGTCGGCCCCCATTCCGGCGACGTCGCCCACGTTGTCCCCCACGTTGTCCGCGATGGTGGCGGGGTTCCGTGGGTCATCCTCCGGGATGCCGGCATACACCTTTCCGGCGAGGTCGGCCCCCACGTCGGCGGCTTTCGTGTAGATGCCCCCGCCGACACGAGCAAAGAGGGCAATGGCGGAGGCTCCCATGGAGAAGCCAGCAATGACGTTGATCACCTTGTCAATATTCCAAGCCAGCAGGTTGTCATAAAGGAGGAATAGTCCTCCAAGGCCGAGGAGGCCGAGCCCCACCACAGAGAGTCCCATGACGAGTCCTCCGGAGAAGGCCACGTTCATGGCAGGCCCGAGGCTCGTGCGGGCGGCGTGAGTCGTTCGCACGTTGGCTTTCGTTGCGACGGTCATGCCGATAAAGCCGGCGAGACCGGAGCAGAACGCCCCCGCGACAAAAGAGACCCCGATCCACCAGGAGGAGTTTGGCTGGCCGAGGTTCGCAACGATCAGAAGCCCGGCGACGACAAGGACGAAGATTGTAAGGATGCGATACTGGCGATTGAGGAAGGTTCGAGCACCTTCGGAAATGTTCTTCGCCAGATTGATCATCTCATCCGTCCCCATGTCCTGCCTGCCGACCCAGCGTGTCCGGGTGAAGGCGTAGAGCAAGGCCAGTACACCACTGGCGGGGATGAGCCACTTAAGAAGTAACGTCGGTTCCATAGATTCGGTGTTCCTGTTCGTTCGGAAGAAATTCTCGAGGCGGAGGGCGGTGCGACGTGACGAATACGGAACATCAGCTGGCCCGGAAGAAGACCGCGCCGACGCACATGCCCTCCAGACAACCGCAAAACGGTTTATAACCTACCGAGGCGTGTTCGCCGTTCGTAGGGGGCGCTACGTAATTCAAAGTGAAAAACCGCCGAAAGAAGCGGGAACCGGGGGCGTTTCAGTTGAATTGATTCATGGCCGTCGTCAGATCCTTCCGAACGACGGTGAGGATGGCGTCACAGGCGTCTGCGAGGCCCTCTCGGATGAGCGGCTGCTGTTGGGCCGTGAAGGGAGAGAGGACGTAGTCAATTTGCTGCCCGTCGGGAAAATCGCTTCCAATGCCGACGCGGAGGCGGGGGTACTCGGTGGTGGCGAGGCATTCCGCGATGTGGGCCAGGCCGTTGTGGCCGCCGCTGCTTCCGTTGGGGCGTAGGCGGATGGTTCCAGTTCGAAGATGGAGGTCGTCCACCACAACGAGGAGTTGGTCGAGAGCCAAGTCATGGCGACGGAGGAGTTCTGCAACCGCCGTTCCACTCCGGTTCATATACGTCGTCGGCTTTGCAATCCCCACCGTTCGATTCTGATGGGACCCCCAGCCGACGAGGGCATGCGTCGAGTGTTCGAACGAGACGCGAAGACGCTCCGCCAGCGCATCTGCGACTCTGAATCCGATGTTGTGACGCGTGTTTTCATACTTCGGGCCCGGATTTCCGAGACCGACGACCAGCAGAGAGGGGGCAGCCATTACGGAGCAACTTTCGTGGATCGACAAAAAAAGAAGGGCGACCCCTGGAGGTCGCCCTTACTGTTGGAGCAATGTCGGTGGAACGGGCACCGGCAAAGCAGAGGGGTTACTCTTCGACCTCTTCTTCGCCCTCTTCGGCCGGCGCTTCGCCCTCGCCCTCTTCGCCTTCGGCGGTGTCGACGGCTTCGCCCTCTTCGGCAATTTCCTCTTCGGTGAGTTCTTCTTCCTCTTCTTCCTCGGCCGCTGGAGTCGGTGCCGTCTCGATGTGAGGGGCAACGACGGTTACGAGGGTTTGGGTCGGGGCCATTTTGATTTCGTAGTCCACGTCTACGTCGGAGACGTGGAGGGAGTCTCCAATGGCCAGGTCAGTAATGTCAAACTCGATCTGGGACGGGATATTTTCGGGCAGTACAGAAATTGTCGCCTCCCGGACGATCAGCTGTGTGTCGCCCCCATTCTTTTGGCCAATTGGAATGCCCGAGTAGTGGACCGGAACCGTAATGGTGACCTTTTCCCCTTCCTTCAGGGCCTGGAAGTCGGCGTGCAGGGGGCGATCCGTGAGTGGGTGCAGATCGTAGTCTTTCAGAATGCAGTTCCAGCTTTCGCCGTTCATCTGCACCTCCGCCACCGGTGCACTACGGCCGTAGATCAGCTTGTTCATCGCGCTGATCGGAATCTGGAGCGGCTTGGGATCTACGTTCCGGCCATAGAGGATGCACGGAACGCGGTTGTTGTTGCGAATTTCGCGCGCGGCCTTCGACCCGGTTTCGCGCGGCTGGGCTTCGATGACTGTGGCGTCCATAACGTCGTACTCGGTCCAGTCCGGTGAGAAAGAGGAATACGTCGACACAGAGGCGGCTGGTGGGCCCTGCGTGCAAAACTTGTACTAGACACAGGCCCGGTCTAGGTTCCGTGAGATCCCCATTGATTCAAGCAAAACAGACGCTCACGCCCCTTGATGGAAGCTAGTCCAGGAAAAGCGTCGAGACAGATCGATCCGTGTAGATGTGGCGAATGGCCTTGGCAAACAGATTCGAGACCGTCACCACCTCGATGCTGTCAGACGGTCGCTTGAGGGGAATGGTATCCGTAATGATGAGTCGCTCGATGGGGGAATTCTCGATGCGGTCGTACGCCGGTCCAGAGAGGAGGCCGTGTGTACAGGCGGCCATAATCGTGAGGGCCCCGTGATCCTTCAGTGCCTGTGCGGCTCGGGTGAGGGTCCCCGCGGTGTCGACGATGTCGTCGATGATCAAGACGTTCTTGTCTTCGACGTCACCGACGACGTTCATGACCCGGGCCTCATTTTGGTTGGGACGGCGCTTATCGATCAGCGCGAGGTTGACGCCCAACCGTTGGGCGTACGCGCGGGCCATCTTGAGCGAGCCAACGTCGGGAGCGACGACCACGAAGTCGTCCAGGTCGAGCTGGTGCACGTGGTCGATGAGAACCGTCGATCCATAAAGGTGGTCGACGGGCATGTCAAAGAAGCCCTGGATCTGGGCGGCGTGAAGCTCCATCGTCAGAATCCGATCCACGCCGGCGGACGTCAGCATGTTGGCCACCAGCTTCGCAGCGATGGAGACGCGCGGCTGGTCCTTGCGCTCCTGACGTGCGTAGCCGAAATAGGGAATCACGGCCGTCACCCGGGCTGCCGACGCGCGTCGGGCGGCGTCGATGAGGAGGAGAAGCTCCATCCAGTTGTCGGCCTTCGGGTACGTGCTCTGAATGATAAAGAGATCGGCCCCACGGATGGACTCTTCGTAGCGTACGTAGATCTCTCCGTCGGCAAAGTCGCGAATGGTCAGGTCCCCCAGCGTCGTGCCGTAGGCTTCGGCAATTTTCTGAGCGAGGGCGGGATTTGAACGGCCACCGAAGATGGCAACCCGACTGTCAGTACTCGATGCACGCATAGGGAATCACGTCGGTGCGGACGAAGAGGAGAGTGGGGGAGGAAAAGTTGCCCGGGGTGGATTCGAACCACCACTAACGGCTCCAAAGGCCGCTGTCCTGCCATTAGACGACCGGGCAAGAAAGGGACGGAAATAATCCCTCACTCGTACAGAATATAAAACGCACTCAGTGGAATCAACGAGAGGACTGGGCGTCGGTTCGTGAAAAGCCGCTTAGGACCTCGTCTCCCGAGGAGAGCCTACATCCAGGCCCTGAAGCGGGACAGCTCCTCCACGAATGGGTCTATCTCCGCCGGAGAAAATGAGCCTCGCTCAGTCATCAAGGCGCCCGTCACGAGGTCAGCGGGGGTCGTATCGAACCGAGGTGCCCAGACCTCGAGATCAGCGGATCCTCGGTACACGGTGCGCGGAGCCGCCATTTCGTCGGAGCTCTCGTCGTCGACAGAGATCTTGTCCGACGCGCAGGTCACAGAAAAGGGGATCTCTTCTCGCACGGCGGCGAGGGCAAGTCCTCGGGTTCCGACTTTATTCACCACTGCCCCCGTAGAGAGGACCGTGTCTGCCCCCACCAGGACGACGTCGATGGTTCCTTCGGACAGGCGTTTCGAGATGGCGGCGTCGGGGAGAAGGGTCACGTCCAGGCCTCCTGCGGCCAGCTCCTCGGCCACGTCAATCCCCTCACCGCCGGGCGTGGACACAGCGACGGTGACGGTCGGAGCGGGATCGGCCCGTTGGAGTGCGTCGAGGACGGTGCCGGAGCGAGAGAGCGTCAGTACGTGTTTTCCGGCCACCTGCTCGGCGGCCTGCTGGGCCGCCTCGGCATCGGCCCTCAGGGCCTGCCCAATGGCTTCGTGGGCATTGACCTCGACCGTGGCTGGAGAGAGCTCCGGGCGACTCGCGTGCATGACGCGGTGGATGCGATTGGCAAGTGCGGCCATGCTTGGACGAGCCGATAAGACGCGCTGTACGGTCTCCACCAATCGAGCCCGGGCATCCTCAATAGAGGACGTGTCGGTCGTCGCCAGACGGCCTGCCCGGTCGCGGATCACCTCGAGGGCTCGGAGGGAAAGATGAGCCGACCCGTGGGTCGTATCGTCGGTGAGTGTGACGATGGAGGGGGCGACCCGGCGGTACGAGGTCCACAGCTTCGGCACCGTCTCCCGTCGGAGCAGGGCAGTGGGGGCAACCCACTCGGCCTCCTCCGTTTCCCAGTTTGGGTCGATCGAACGCGTGGAGGCGTCAAAGAGGAAGGGATGGACCTTCCAGTGGGTGTTCTGATCGTCGTCGTGCACAGTGAAGGAGGGCCCCTGTCGGACCTGGGTCACGTGTGCGTCGGAGAGCCCCGTTTCCTCATCGATCTCATTCAGAGCAGACGCCAGTGGTTCGTCGTCTTCGACGTGACCGGCGACTGCTCCCCACTGGTTTTGATACGACCCCACGTCAGCACTTCGGCGGAGCAAGAGAACCTCCCCACGATTGCGGAGGAAAACGGTGACCACGGGGGTGGGGGCGGTGTCGGACATGGTCCAGGGAAGGGATTTACAATCCAGCGTGACAGAGTATGCGTCGCACGTCTCGGGCTGACGACCGATCCATCGAAGGGCCTACAATTGAGAAATTGCGTGTCGATTTATACTATAAGAGTAGTAATAAATTCGGGGTGCCACTGGCGAGCATACCCCTCCAGGCTGCGGACCCGAAGGAGTGTGGGACAGGCCCCGACCGCCTCTAGCGCTCCTTTCGGCGGTCTGCCGTCCGTCGTCCGCTGTCTTTTCAGAAAACAGCAAATAGGTCGCAACTTGAGTTAA
>CAYXAD010000097.1:0-11898 GCA_964462965.1 uncultured Salinivenus sp. | reverse complement strand
GTCAACGAGTAGTTCCACTACGCGTCTCCTCCTCGGCCGATTTTCGCCTCATCGACCCTCACTCTCACTTTCCGACTCAAAATCAAAACAGACTCTAAATCCGACCTCCGGATTTTGTGCTACTTGTGGATCGAAGTCGGCTACAGTGAATTCTCTGCATTTGAGGCGATTCCCCATTCACTTCCGCACTCGTTTGATGGGGATTACGCTTCGGAGGTGCGCCGGGCCCGATACTCGTCGTAGCCCGTCACTCCTTCCAGCAGGTAGGTATCGATTGGGGCCTCCGAGCTGAGCACACTGATCGAGCCATCCCGCTCCATCACCACCGCCTCGGCCTCCGCCATCGACGTGATGCCGGCCTGTCGCAGGCTCTGGCGGAGGTCTGCTTCTGTGAGCTTGGCCCGGGCGAGGTGCTCGTGGAGGATCTCGGAGTCCAGCATGATTAGCAGAGGGGTGTTGTCGACGAGGTGCCCAAGGCCGTGCTGTCGCCCCACGGCCACGCTCCATCGAAGAAGAAAGAGCACCCCGAGTCCAATCACCCCGTAGGGAAGTCGGGCGGTGTCGGTGGCCGTCGCACCGACGACGGCCCCGAGGGCAACGGTGACGGCAAAGTCGAAGGCACTGAGCTGGGCAAAGCTCCGCGGACCGACCAGCCGGCTGTAGAAAATCAGGACGAGATAGATCAGGAGAGCGGCGAGGCTGACGACCCCGGCATCGTACCAGGTAATCTGAAATTCCTGCGGCCACATGGAAGCGGGGAGAGAGCTTGGCGAACGAACGACGAGGGGCCGGATCGTACTGAAGGCGTCGTTGGTCCGTTCTCGCCCAGCGTCAAGTTTGTGCGAGCCCTCACTTCTACGACGCGCCTGGCGAGGACCATTCGACGAACATGGGAAGCATTCCTTCGGGGCGGGGAAGCAGTCAGGGCCGGTGCAATGTTTTGCCTCTCCACGTAGACGAGGACTGTCTTGCTCCCCCGATCGTCCGCCCAGAGCGGTTCGTTAATAGGGAAGAAGGCGTCTCCCGTGAGGCCTCTCTCGCGAGGCACGCTTCTGACTGACAGTCCGTCGCGCCATCCCCTCGACCCTCTTCACGTGAGAGGAGATGACGCCGAACACTCGTCCAGTGTATCTTGGTGAACGTTTGCCGCAACGACGTGTCCTATCGTTGTAATCATTTCCGCTCTAGAGAACAGTGGCCTTCCATCGGGGGCTTCCAGAGCGGGAGGTCCACGCCGATCCAGATCCTATCACATATTTCTTTTTCCCCAGACACATGATGCTTAAACGATTCAACATCCTCTTGATCGCCGGACTTTTCATTGCGGGGGTCGGCTGCACGGGCATCGTCGAAACGGCGGTCGACAGCACGACCCACCGCGCCGCCCAGCGCACGGGCGAGGTCGTCGGCGAGCGCATCGGAGAGGCCGCTGGGGCCATGATCGTCGCCCAGTTCCCGAACAATTGGACGGCTGAATGGCGGCACGTGTACACCAGCTACCTCTTCAATGTCGCCTTTCACGCCGACGGCTACGCCGTGACCGAACAGGACGCGTACGATTCCGGCGAATGGACGCGCTGGCAAACCATGGAAGACGGCGAGCCGACGGATGCCTTCTTCAAGCGGGCCTTACTGGCCCGCACCGACGAGGGCAACGAGTGGTGGCACGTGACCTACGAGAACGTCGATTCGGAGGAAGCCATCGTCCTCGAAGGGCTCTTTAGTCCGGATCGCGAGAAGCTGCTCCGATTGCGCGGTCGGTTTCCCGGCGAGGAGGCCAAGGAAATGCCGGTCGAGGAAGACACATACGGGTACGCCACCCCTCGTCGGCTGACGGAGGAGAGCCTTGAGGGCGCGACTGAGGGCATCGTGAACGTAACCGTTCCTGCAGGCACCTTTGACGCCCGCCACGTGCGCTACGGGGCCCCGGGCGCCACCTACCAGTGGTGGATGGACGACGGCGTGCCGGGGGGACTCGTCAAGTACCTCCGACAGGCCGACGACGGCTCGTCGGACGAGCGGGACACCCCGGCTTCCTGGGTCGTCGAGCTCGCAAACTACGGCACCGGCGCCGAGAGTGAACTGGGCGTGCTCGACGAGTAGTCCTTCTGCCGTCATCCGGCGGGAGCGACTGGGGCGTCCGCCGAGGCAGCAGGGGCCGCGTCAGGATCTTCTTCCATCCGCAGGTAGCTGACGAGTTGGGGCTGGAGATCCTCTGAGATTCGGTCCCCGTGGGTAATCTGGGTGTAGAAAATGGTGAAGTAGCTTACCTTGATCGACGTGACCACTCGTTCAAAGATCGCCCCGATCACCTTTCCAAGGTACACGAAAACCACGAAAGGGAGCGCATTGACAGCAAAGGGTGCCTCCGTCACGGGCGTTTCCAAAACGGGGAGTGCAAACGCCTCGGGCAGAATACCACTACCCAGGTATGCCAGGCCTCCGGCGAGTAAGAAGAGAGCGAGGTAGAGGGTGGCGTTGATTTGTCCCACGATGCGACCGATAAAGTCAATACCGAACACTCCCGTGAGGGTCGCGGGCACCTGACTGCGAAGTTGTTTCATTTGTTGGATGCCTTCGGTCAGGGAGAGATTGTCAATAGCGATGGCGGGGAGCAGGTAGTGATTCACGAGGTCCCACACCTCGTTCAATCCGTCGAGGAACAGGTTGATGAGTTTCTGGCCCCATCCGTTATTGTTGTCCCCACGCTTGCTCATCAGGTACGCCATAAGGAGGTCGAGTCCGGCCAGCTTGCGGACGCTCCATTTGAGGTCGCGAGCCCTTTGTTTGGCCTCTCCGTAGGAGCGGTCTCGTCCACAGACGGTTTCATAGACCAGCCAGCTCTGGCTCATCTCCTTGTAGTTATAAAAGAAGAACTTGTATAGGTAGAGCACCACTGCGCCCCCGAATCCAATGGTGGCAATGAGTCCGGACGTCAAAAACGCTCCCACTACACCAACAAAAAAGGCGGTGACCATCACGAAGGCATATACGCCCATCCAAATCAGCGGCTTGGCAATGTCCGGGTCACGACCCACGACGGTGAACGTATGTTTAAGCAGATATCCAATCTTGCTCAGGCGGTCGGTAAAGGACAGTGATTTCAGATTTTGCATGGCAAAGCGAGGGGGGATTGAATGAAGGAAACGATGACGGAGAGAAGAAGAGGGACGCTGCGTGCGTTGCACCCACGAAAGAAGGAGATATGTCGCCCCAAAGACTATAACACTGCAGCCATACCAGCAAGCTGTCGTATAGAATACGTCCTCAGACTCCCTCAGGGGCCGATGAGCTCGGCTTGATTGGCAAAGTAATCGGCAAAACTGTAGATTCCTCCCGGGGCGGATCGCGACCGCGCGAAGGACGTGTCCCTTTGGAGATTAAAGCCCCGGTTTTCAACACAGGGTGGTCCCGTCTCATCTAGACATACGCAAGACGCCGTCGGAAGCGGACACGCCCGCACGCCGTGAGTCCGCACACGTGCATGCATTCTCTCGGGAAGCTCGTCCTTCCGTCAGGAGTAGGATGTGTGGAAGGCGCCCGAACGAGGGTGGGCGTCGACGGACGTAGGAGCCTCGGACCGATTCTGAGACACCATGGATACTCCGTCGAACGTCTCGAATATGTCCGTCCAGATTCGAAGGGCTTCTATTGAAGAGGCATTATCCCTGGTGACAGTGTTGCATGCTGCCGTGGACGCCCTCGGTGAGGAGCCCTACGGCCCAGAAGAACGAGCGGCCTGGCTGGAGAGCGTGACGGAGGAATCGATGCGAAACGGCTTGCAGGCGCCTGAACCGACGACTTTTGTCGCCGAAAACGGGTCGAGGGTCGTCGGCTTCACCACACGTCATGGGACGGACGTACGGGCTCTTTATGTGCACCCCGAGGCACAAGGACAGGGAATTGGCTCAGCGCTGCTTGGTGTGCTCGAACGGCAGGCACAGGCTGCAGGGATCCAGACGCTGGACGTGTCGGCTTCGCTCAATGCGGTTGGGTTTTACGAAGCACACGGATACGAGCGGGTAAGAGAAAGCGCGCTGGAGTTGGAGGGGGACGTAGCGATCCGGTGTGTCGACATGGAAAAGGATCTGGCGTGAGCAACGCTCCCTCGGTCTTTGCTGAGAATGGAGGGGAGGGACGTCATTTTACGTTGTTCTGGTCCCAGACACTGATTGGCATCTCCCCGGCTTCCTTTCCCATCGCCTCCCTCTAGGCCAATGAACGACCGTCAAAACACAGTGGTCGCGACAGTGACCGCCGGATTTCTTTTGGTAACCGTCTTTTTCTGTCCGTGGCGGATACAAACGTCCGAAGAGATTACGTGGAGTCCGATCTATCAACCGCCCATTTCTTACGTTCAGTCCCACGACGCCCGTCGCAGCGACCAGGAGGTGTCGTGGCTGGAGTACGAAGACGCGGAAATCGCAGTCGACCTCCTTCTGCTTCAGGTCCTGGCGCTCGGGGCGGTCGGCGGCGGACTATACTTGCTCGTAGCCGATCGCGAGGAGGACGAGTCGTCGGAGTCCCTGAACTTACATGAATAGGACCGTGAAGCGGGAGGGGCGAGAGGAAGGGGATCTCGCCCTGGCGCTCCTCAGTCTCCTTTCTGCTCCGCTCGCGTTCACTCTGGACACAGGAAGAGGCGAGTGACGTGCCCTTGTCAGGGCGACTCCACCTCTCGTCGACCAGCGGGGTGAGGCCCCACTACGCGTCGTGCTCTTCGTAGGCGGCGATGATCTCGCGAACGAGGCGGTGCCGGACGACATCTTCGCGGTCGAGGTAGACGAAGTCGATCCCCTTGATGTCCTTGAGGATGTGCTGCACCTGAATGAGTCCACTCTGGCTCCGGTGTTGGAGGTCGGTCTGCGTGATGTCCCCCGTCACGATGGCTTGACTGTTGGGGCCGAGGCGCGTCAGGAACATCTTCATCTGCTTCGTAGTCGCGTTCTGGGCCTCGTCGAGGATGACGAACGAGGACTTAAGGGTTCGACCGCGCATGTATGCGAGCGGGACGACCTCGACGCGATCCTGCTCCAGGTATTCGGCCAGTTCCTCGCGGGGCATCATGTCCCCGAGGGCGTCGTAGAGCGGCCGGAGATACGGAGCCACCTTCTCGTAGAAGTCCCCGGGCAAGAACCCCAGTTGCTCGCCGGCCTCAACGGCGGGGCGGGAGAGGACGATTTTGTTGACCTCGTGGTTGTTGAGGGCCGCGACGGCCATTGCGACGGCGACGTACGTTTTACCGGTTCCCGCCGGCCCGATTGCAAACACGACGTCGTTCGAGGAGGCCGAGTTGACGAGCTGCTCCTGATTGGGCGAGCGGGGTTTGATGACCTCTCCCTCGGGGGTAAAGAGGATGGCTTCCCCCGTATCGGCCTCTGGAGACGTACTTTGCCCGTTTCCCGAATCAAAAAGCGCAAGGACAGTATCGACATCCTCCTCCGTAAGCGTATCATTGCGGTCGAGCAGGACCACCATTTCGTTGAAGACACGCTCGACCTTGTCGAGGTCTTCCTTGTCCCCCCGAAGGTGAATTTCGGTGCCTCGGGCGGTAATGTGGGTGTCGGGGAAGGCCTCTTCGATCTTTCGAAGGTAGACGTCGTTAAAGCCGAACAGCAGAAGCGGATCGGCGCCTTCGATGCTCAGTTGTTTTTCGGGCAACGGTCGGGGAGGTTGTGGAAAAGGGCGACGCTGAATGCTGGCAATCAGAGGAACAACAAGTGATTTTCTCTACCTATACGAGGGGGGAAAGGGTTCGTGCCGATACTGAATCCAGGTCCACCCCTACAGGCGTATGACACGCTCACTTGTCGTTGAATTTACAAAGATGCAGGGGGCAGGGAACGACTTCCTCGTGTTCGACAATCGCTGGTACCGGTTTTCCCAGGACGAGCTGTCCTCGCTCGCCGAAACGTGGTGCCCGCGGCACTACGGGGTGGGAGCCGATGGCCTGCTTGCCCTTGACAATCCCAGCTCGGAGGAAGCGGACTATCGGATGCGCTACGTGAACGCGGACGGGTCTCGGGCCACCATGTGTGGCAACGGGGCCCGATGTCTGGCCCGCTTTGCCCAGCGCAGCGGGTTCGAGGGGCCTGAGCTGGCGTTCGACACGGACGCGGGGCTCTATCGGGCCACCGTCACGGACCCAGAGGCCGATCGCGTGCGGCTCTACGTCCCGCCCGCAACCGATCGTCGCCTGGATGTAGAACTGGAAGGGGCCGTGCCCGAGGCGATTGAGGGGCTGCATTACGTTCACAGCGGCACCGAACACCTCGTCGCGTTCGTGAAGAACGTAGAGACGGTGCCCGTGGGGGAGTGGGGCCGTCGCCTCCGCAGGGATGAGGGGCTCCGTCCTGCCGGCGCAAACGTCAATTTTGTACACGTGGACGACGCCGGCGCCCTTCACGTACGGACCTACGAGAAAGGGGTGGAGGACGAGACGCTCGCGTGCGGCACGGGCGTCTTGGCATCAGCCGTTCTCGCCGAGGAGACAGGGCGAAGCACCCCTACTCCGATGACGATCTACACGCGAGGCGGGACCCTCTGGGTCGGCACGGACGAGACGGAACGGGGGGAGGAGCGGTACCTGGAAGGCCCGGCCGAGAGGGTGTTTCACGGACGCCTGGAGGTGGAGTAAGCGCTTCAGGCTCCGATTGTCCCTTCTCAGCACCTCTGTAGGTCTCCTCGTTACCGCTGCTGGAACTGGCCTCGATTGTCCTCGATGGTGGCTTCTTCCTTCAGGGCGGAGAGCCACTGTGAAGACACCTGTTGTCGTCGCTGCTTCATGAGCTGCTGCCGAAGCTGCTGTCGTTTCTGGTCCGTCAGGGTGGCGGGTTCTCTCAGCTCATTGAGCTCGACCACGAAGGCCGCGTTTTCTCCGTCTACGACTCCAGAGATTTCTCCCTCGTCGAGCCCAAAGGCGGTCCCCACGAAGGTTGGATCCTGTCCGATGCCCGGAACGGTTTCGGTGGAGAAGGACAGGCTGGACTGCGTTCGCATCTGGGTGTCGAGAATTTGGGGCAGGTCCTCAAAGGTGTTTTGTTGGAGGGCCCGTCGCATGCGCTGCACCAGAATGGACTTTTTCTTTTGCAGCTCGACGCGAGGCCGGATTTCCGACTTGACCTCCTCGAATGGCCGGTAGCCCTCGGACTGTACGTCAGTCACGTGCGCCACGACGAACTGGTCGTCGAGTTCGATGACATCACTGATGTCTCCGGTGGAAGCGGTCTCGAGGAAGGAGGAGAGGGCTCTGCTTTGTCCGAGGCCGGGAATGGAAGTCTGACCGGCTTCGGCTTCGACCTCCCGCACGGTCACGTCTAGTCGCTCGGCCTCTCCTCGGAAGTCTTCTCGATCTTCTGCAAAGTAGGCAACGTCTTCGAGCGTGTTCTCACGCTCGGTAAGGGTCGCCTGGCTGGGAGTCAACTGGTAGGCCAGATCGGCAATCTGGGCTTCCTGGGAGGTGCGGGCTTCAACCTTGATCAGGTGGTATCCAAACTCGGACTGGATGGGACCGACCACCTCCCCCGGCTGGGCGCGGAAGGCAGCGGCTTCAAATGCCTCCGCCATTTCACCTCGCGTAAACCACCCCAGGTCGCCGCCCTCTGACGCCGATTCATCCTCGGAATGGCGGCGCGCCATCTCGGCAAAACTGGCGGCGCCAGATTCGATGCTGTCACGAATGCTCTGGAGGGTTGCGTTTGCCTGGTCGTTCTCCAGTAGAATGTGTCGGGCGTGGACAAACTCGTTCTCGGCGGGGCGCAGGTCTCTAATCTTTACGAGGTGGGCGTATCCCCCGCCGAAGACGGGGCCCACGACGCGACCGGGTTCAGGATTGGAAAAGACGGAATCAGCCACCGCCGCATTCATGTCCGTGGGCGTCTGGTATTCTCGGGAAAAGGATTGATCCGAGGCATTTTGCACGAGGAAGAGCGAATCATTCTCGGCCGTGGCAAACCCCTCCCGCAAATCCGCGAGGTCCTGGGCGATCGAGGTGGAGTCTTCGGAGGTAGGGACTTTCGGAACCGTTGCGTATTCGAACGTCAACGTCCGTTCGCGGCGAAAGTCCTCCTGGTTGTTTTCGTAGTACTCGCGGAGGTCAGACTCTGTGACCTGAATGGAATCGTCAGGAACCGTGGCGTACCGCTGAGCCACGTAGCGCACGGAGGCCTCGGCATTTTGACGCCAGTAATAGTCCTCCACGTCCTGTTCGGAGATGTGGACGGTTGCCTGCACGATGGATCCCATCTTCTGCTGTCGGCGCTGGTCCCGGAGGAACTGCTCCAACTGCAGCCACTGGGCGCGTGCCTGCGGGTTTTCTGCCATGTTCTGCAGAAGCTGGTAATTGATCTGTCCCGTCGAGTCCGCAAACTGTTGCCGGATGACCGGGTGAGGGTTTTCCCCAAACACCATTTCCTCGACTTCTGCGTCCGTGACGGAGATGCCGAGGCGGTCCATCTGCTGCTCCATCAGCTCCTGATTGACGAGCTGATCGTAGGCCTGCTGGCGCATCTGCTCTTCCATTTGAGGGGACAGTTCTCCCCCAAATTGCTGTTGAAAGCGCTGGCGTTGTTGATCTAGACTCCGCCGGTACTCCTCGTACTGAATGGCACTGCCATTTACAACGGCAACGTTCCGACTCGGCTGCCCCATAGAGGAGAAGACATCCGAGTCCTGAAGCGTCCAAATCACGCCGAAAGAAATCACCAGAATCCAGAGAATGACTCCGGTGTTCTCCCGGAGCTTGTTCATCGCGCCCATGGGGACGTAGAAAGTTCGTTGGAGAAATACTGACTCAGTGAAAGGGCCTGCAGCCGTGCAGGGAAAACGGACCTTACCACTGTACCTCGTGTCGGGGCGATTGTTCGCACTTTGAGAGACAAAATCAGTGGTGTCTCGCCGAGATCTGCCCGCTAGAGGGCACACCTCCCCCGAGGATGCGTTTTCCACAGTGGCTTCACTCGCGCTTCGAGCGTCTCTGGCAGGAGGCCTCGAGTGGGGGCTGGAGAGAAAGGAGGCTCGTTTACGCCAAGAAACACGGTGTCATGCGCATCGTCCGTCGGTCATCGATCATTACGACCCTACTCTTGGCCCTGATCATCGGGGGCGGTGTGGCTGTGATCGGGGCGGAGGCAACGTCCATCGGACCGGCTCTCGGAGTCGTGCCTGCCCTCCTGGTTCTAGTGGTGGGCCTGCGACGCCCCTTTCGGCGGTGGCGAGTCGCGCAAGAGTCCTTGCCGTCGGAGGCGAGGCAGTGGGTGCGGACGCACGTGCCGCTCTACCGGCGTCTGGACGATCGCGGCCGTGAACGCTTCGAGCGGGACATTCAGTTTGTACTGGATGAGTACTCCTTCGAAGGGGTCCAGGGGGTCGAGGTGACGGACACGTTGCGGCTCAGCGTGGCGGCGGGCATCGCTGTTCTTCTGCATGGGCGCCCGAGCTGGGAATTGCCCGGCAGCCGGTCCGTGCTTTTCTACCCAGACCGGTTTGATGAGACCTATCACGGCGGGATGGAGGCCGACTTTGATGGAATGGCGCACGCACAGGGCCCCATCATTCTTACTGCGCCGGCGGTGAAGGCAAGCTGGGCCGGCGCCGGTGAGGCAGACAATGTGGTGCTCCACGAACTCGCTCATCTCTTTGATTTCGCCAACGAGGGGCCCGACGGCGTGCCGTCCCTCGTCGACCCGGCCTCGGCCAAAGACTGGCAGGCCCTGGTCCGGCAGGAGATGCAGCGCGTACGGCAGGGCCGGTCTGTGCTTCGACCCTACGCCGCGGAAGCGCCCTCTGAGTTCTTTGCGGTGGCCGTGGAGCATTTCTTCGAAGAGCCCGAGCGGATGGCCCGCTGGCACGAAGAGCTGTTCCGGGCCCTGGTGTTGTTTTTTCGCCTCGATCCGCGGACGGGAGAGCGGGTGGAGACGATTGAGGCGTTGACGGGAGAGCCCTCGGCGGCCGAGGAAGATTCGTCTAGCTGACGGGGCCGGACGCAGAGACGGTGATCTGGCGATGCCCACCGGTCCGGAGCGCGTTCTCGATCCGATCGAAGGCCCGATCGACCTCCGACGGTGTATTCCAGAGGAAGGGGGCCAAGCGCACCACCTCGTCTTGACGGCTGTCCGTGTAAATGTGGTGCTGCTTGAGGTAGAGACTGAGGCGATGGGCGTCGGGGACTTCGAGGAGGACCATCGCCCCTCGTTCGGAGCGGGCGCGGGGCGAGCGAAGCGTTGCCTCGAGAGGATCGACTCGCTCGATGGCCTGATCCGTGAGGGACAGGGAGTGCTCGCGCACTGCTTCGAGGCCCACGTCGAGGAGAATGCGGGCGCCCTCCACAGCGTGATACATCGGGGCGATGGCGGTCGTCCCGCCCAGGAAGCGTCGCCGAATCTCCGGATGGGATTCGGGCTCGGATCGAAACTCAAAAGGGGCGGCGTCCCCGAACCATCCGGTAAGGGGAGGGGTCAGCTCGAGCCCGTCACGGACGTAGAGGAACGCGGTGCCCGACGAGCCGCAGCCCTCTTTGAGGAGGCCGCCCACGTACAGGTCGCACTCGAGCGCCTGGACGTCGACCGGAAGGCTTCCCACGGCGTGATAGCCATCCACGAGACATAAGGCTCCGTGGCTGTGGGCACGGTGTGCGACCTGCTGCAGGAACGACGAGGGCAGAAGTGCGCCGGAGGTGAACCCTACGTGGCTGAGGGCGACCAGGGCAGTGTCCGGTCCGATGGCATCGAGAAGCGCTTTCCGGTCCACGCGATTCGTTGGGGGCGAGGGGACCACTCGCGGTTGAAGATCGCGGAGGCCCGTCCATCGCTTGGTACTGTGAAGGAGGGACGGAAAGGCGGTGTCGGGGACGACGACCTCCGACCCCCGGGCGGCCAGCTCGGGGGCGGACAGCAGGCACTGGACGGACCAGTGCACGTTCGGCTGCAGGATGCACGTCCCGCTCGGGGCCCCCAGGAGGGGAGCAACGAAGTGATCGCCCAGATAGGTGGGGAGCGTCCACCAGCCGACCGACTCTCCGCTCTCGGGACGCCAGTGGTTGGGGACTTCGTTCCAGGCGTCGACGCCGTAGCGACGCCAGTCCTCCGTGAAGTGCTCCATCATCGCGGGTACCGTGGCGGGCTGGAGGCCGTGCGTAAAGGCCCGCAGCTCAATCGCATCGGGCTCGTCTGGAAACCGAAATCGAGACTGGACGGAGGCGTTCAGCATAGAGTAGACACCCAGTGAACGCACGATGAGAAGGGGAGAAGCGTGGTAAGAGAGGCCATTTTAGACACGGTGCGGAGAGAAAGAGCCTCTTCTTTGCTCCACACATCCACCCGTCCATCCCTCCACACCAAGTCCGGGAGCCGGATGTGGGACCAACATGCAAAAAGCTCCTGCCGTTCTCGACAGGAGCTCTTCGCAGCAAATCAAATGTGAAGGCGGTCGGTTACGCCTCGTCCGGCACGACGTGAACGTACTTCCGATCGCCGCCGCTCCGAGCAAACTTGACGACCCCTTCGTCTTTGGCGAAGAGCGTGTCGTCCCCGCCGCGACCGACATTGTGCCCGGGGTGAAACTTCGTCCCTCGCTGGCGAACAATGATGCTGCCGGCCTTGACGAACTCGCCGCCGTATGCCTTTACACCGAGATACTTTGGATTGGAGTCGCGCCCATTTTGGGTGGACCCCATGGCTTTCTTGTGGGCCATAACAACCTCGCAAATTCAGTTCACAGGAAACGCGAGTTCTTCACTGGACAGCGTTACGCTTCCGCCGGTTCTTCCTCTGGCGCGTCAGCTTCTTCTTCGGCCTCGTCCGAGGCAGCGGTCGCGCCGTTTGTGTTCAGCGCTTCAATGCGAAGCTGCGTGTACTGCTGCCGGTGTCCGCGTTTAACGCGGTACCGCTTGCGCCGTTTCTT
>CAYXAD010000096.1:6495-11925 GCA_964462965.1 uncultured Salinivenus sp. | reverse complement strand
GAAGGCGGGATGATCTTCAGAAACCCAAAAGACTACGACGACCAGTGGTACGTCAGGGAAGAGTACTTCAACCGGCAGTATTCACGCAAGATCGAGGAGCTGGGCGACGAGCTCCTCGATCATGTTCTCGCCGATAGAGTCGAGCACGTGGTCAAGCTCGGTAGCAAGACGCTCCACATGACCGTGACGCTCCCGAACGGATACGACGTGTCTGCGACCGCCTCTCCCATCTACAAAGGAGACTTCAAGCGGCTCCGTGGTATCGAAGCCTGTCGGCGAAAAATTAGAGAGAAGGTTCGCGAGCTTCTCGCCTTCCAGATGCACGGCCGCATCGAGCTATGAACTACGAAACCGCGTCCCCAGATCGGGTTCACGTCGTACGGCAGTCGGTCAGCATGGACCACCAGCAGTTTGCCCGGGCGCTCGGCGTCTCTCCCTCCACGGTGGCAGAATGGGAGAGCGGAGAGTCTGAGCCGACGACCTACCACGCCGTCGTCATAAACCGTATCGGCGTCCTCGCGCAGGAAAATGCAGAGCGCGCACGACGGGCGATCGACGGCCTTGGATCCCGGTCCGCCTTCAACCTCTTCAGCTTCCTGTTCTCATAGCCTTCGCCCATGGCACAGCTCCTCTACTACCTGAAAGAGTGGTACGAAACTCTTTCCTGGGCCCTCGACGTCCTCGACCTCTACGACAAGCGCCTCGCTCAGATCGACGGTGAAGAGCGCGTGCTTACCGAAAAGCACGTTGCAGCCAAAGAGCGGGCACGGGGCCACCTTCGCCAAATGAAACGCGGCCTGCAGTCCCTTCAGGACGAGACAGATTCCGGCCGGGAGGGCTCCGAGGACGCGATCGCGGGCCTCGACCTCGAGTCCCTCGTCGTCGGCTACGCCCTGGCAAACTCCTACGAGGCCGGCCGGACGTACCCGGACGGTTTTTTCGGCGTCGACGAAGAGGGGGAGCGCGAGCTTCGACACCGGATACTGGAGGCACAACTGATCCGTCTGCAGAGCCCAGAGGACGCCGGCGACGTCGACCTGGGCGACCCACCTTTCAAGGGGCCAGACGACGCGATCGATTACTCAGACCGCTTCGAGTAGCGTATGACTATTTCCCGCGCGGTCGGCCTGGTGCTCTACGCTGCACGCACCGACCGTGGATTGTCCCAGTACGAGGTAGCGGAGGCAGCCGGCATGAGCCAGTCCGCGTACTCGAAGGCCGAGCGGGGAAAAACGAACGTCTCGATCCGACGTCTACACCAGATCGCGCGTGTCTTCGACGTGCGCCTCTCCGAGATCCTGCGCCGCGCCGAGGAGCTGCCCATGGATTGAGTGCTCTACGGCCGCTCTACTGCGGCGCTCCCCGTTAGGACCGACGTAATGGTTGAGGGGTTTCCTTCTCCTGTTGGGGAGTCCATGGGCAAAAGAGGATAGGAGTGCCCTCCGCGTCGCAGAGAATGTTCTCGTAAATGGCATTCCCGAACGGATCGAAGCACCTGTGTTCGCGCACGTGCACGGTGCCGTCTGCCGCCCACGCCTTAACTTCTGGAGGAACAAAGATGCGGTCCTCCCCCTCTCGAATCGCTACGTCGGCCCCACCTGAAATAGGCTCCGGGCGGCGGTACGTTGACAGTCGGGCGAAAATTGCCTCTCCCTCATCCGTGAAGGTCGCCACGTGCCACACCGTCGCCATGATACTAACCTCACTATCAATCGCAATACGAAGGGTGAAGTGTTTTTCTGTTTCGGGCATGTCGCTCAGATTTGATTGAATGGGGCCGGGTGCGGGGCTGGCGTATTCTATGCGCTCAGCAGCCTCTTCGAATACCGCTTTTGCCTCCGGTGCTGCAATCCCTTTTGCCATGGACTGCAACATTTCAGTGGCGTCGTAGGAGGCATCGTCCGCGCTACCCTCAGCGTCTTCGTTCTCCATCGGGACCGATATAGTTGTAGAGAGTCCTCTTCGAGATATCGAATTGGTCGAGGATATCGGACACGCTCACGTCCTCTGCGCGCATGAGCGCCTGCAGCTGTGGTATGTCCTCTTCTTCGAGTGCAGGAGGTCGGCCGGGCTCGTTGCCCCGCTCTCGCGCCGCCTCAAGCCCCTCTCGCGTCCCCTCCGAGATGAGCTCGCGCCGAAACTCCGCCAGGGCCGCGAAGACGTGAAAGAAGAAGCGTCCCTGTGCGGTCGTCGTGTCAAATCCCTCGTCCAGGCTCTCGAAGTCGACGTCCATTTCCTGCAGCTTGTTCATCTTCTCTACGAGCTCCTTCATCGACCGGCCGAAGCGGGACAGACTGTGCACGACGAAGACGTCGCCGGCACGCAAATGCTCGAAGGCGTTTTCCAGCTCCTCTCGGTCGGTCTTCGCCCCGGACACCTTCTCCGAGTAAACCTTCTCGCAGCCGGCTTCCTCGAGCTTCGTGATCTGCCGATCGAGGTACTGCCCGTCCGTCGAGACGCGGGCGTATCCGATTTTCATCAGTCCAGCTCCTTTCAGTTGTTGTCGATGCTGCGATTCCGAGCGGCCTCTATTACCTCGGCGGCACTCAACCCGGATTCCGTCTCCATGTTAATGACGTCTCGATACACCGCGCCAGAAAGGCTTTCCGGATCACCGAAGATCTCCTCATGAAGGGCTTCGAAGTGCCGTCTGTCGTCCGCCTCAATCTCGATCCGAATACCACTCTCGTGGCGCACGATTATCTTCGATCGATCAGCATCCCCGTCGTATTCTACGTCTACGTTTTTACTCATGGTGAGTGGTTAAGTATGGGGAACCATTTCCTGACTACGCAAAGAGGCCAATTTCGTAGTGCTTAGGCCTCGATTGAGACCGCAGGGCATCCTCCTCCGCTGCCGTATACGATCGAAAGGGACCGTGGATAGTATCCCGTTCTAGTCTCTTTTCGCTGAGGCGGCCACGCCTGTAACGAACCTCGTCTCCCTCCATCTCCCACCACCATGAAGAAGACTCACCAATGAAACTGCCCGTTGAGGTGTATTCGTCTTCGAAGCGCCGTACGTCCTTCCGTACAGACTCGATCGTTTGCCAATCAGGAGGAAGACCACGTCCCCGAAGAAATCCCTCAAACTGCTCCGTGTAGATGCTGTGCCCGGCGTCGACGGCACGCAGAAGTAGCTTCTTCATTTCCCGTTGCCGCTCCTTTTGATCTACGACCTCCGCAGGGTCAAGACCGAAATGGTCGAGACCGGGCCGCACCTCTGATCCCTCATTGAACCCAACCAGTTGGTCGAACACAAACGAGCCACCGAATCCCTCCACCATGTAGACCCGGCCCGAATTGAAGTCCAACACGTTCTGGAATCGCTCCTGCTTATAGCGCTGTACACCGTTTTGCTGCTCAACGAGCATCCCAATGAGGCCTGGATCCATCGGGTCAGGGTATCCATGCTGATGCGCCTTGTCTCGGAGAGAGAGGAACGGGCGCATCATTGTCCACTCTGGTAGGTCAACCATGGCGTGCAGAAACTGGTTGGAATGGTTCGTCGATCGACGCCGGCGCTCGAAGTGTGGGCCCCTACTCCCTGGGCAACGTCTGCGTATCCTCGAACGCCTCACGGCTTCGACCCACGTCCTTCCCGGCTCGTCGCATTTGAATGACCTCGTCTCGACGCTCGACGAAGTACTCGACCCACTCCGGGCCTCGCTCTACCTTGCAGGTCACCTCCACGTCGAAGTCCTCGACCCTCCCGTACGACCACCGAACGGAGGAGACATCCGCCTCTATCATGTCCTTCGTGTACTGATGAAACGTCTCATCCACGATCTCCGGAAGATCGAGAGTTCGTGTGTCGATCGTAACCACCTCTCCTTCTCGAGGGACCGCAGGGAACCTCTGCGTATCGAAGTAGAAGAGCCGCCCCTCGTAATCCGCAAGACCAGGGATGTTCGTGAAGACGGCCAACCGAATTACGGGGTTTCGCTGTATGGTGCGCACGGCGTGCAGAAAACGGTAGTGAGTGGTTAAGTGCACGGGCATAATAAATACACGGATTCTTACACGCAAATGGCCCCGCCCAGCCGGAGCTGAACGAGGCCATGAGACCCGTGCAAAATACCACCGTTTTCTATACGTGGGTGTTAGTATTCGCCGGGCTTATCTCTGACCTTCGCAGATTCCCATCCATTCAGCCACTCAGTCCACTGTAGGTAGCGACGCTCCCTGTTGTATGGATTCTCGTCTTTCTTTTTGCCACTCCGGTAGGCTCTCATCCCGAGCTTGAAGCTCATCTGTGTAACCATATCGGGGTGCCGTATCGCAATGAGGCGACCGTTTTCGTAACGCAATCAGAGGGCCGTCTCTCCCGTATATTCGGTCACTACGGTCCTCGTCTTTTTATCTACCTCCTTCACCTCAAGCTTCGCACGTCGAGGGAGAATGATGTGGTCGCCGTGATTGACTAGGTGGTTTGGGACGCGAAGCGGTGAGGCTCCCCCCTTGGCGTGTATCTTCAGGATGAAGGATTCCGAGCTGGCATCAGCATATCCTCGAGCGTACGTCTCCTTCGTTGTCGTTGACAAAAAACCGGCATCCGTGGTCGTCTCCCCTACCTCGGGGGCGCTTCCTGTCCAGAGCTTAGAGCATGGAGTAAGGCCCCGCCACAGAATGATGGGTGTCGATACCTGTCCTTTGTCGACCGCTTCGTCCAACCGGTTGATCTTTGTCACCTCGTCAGACTCCCACTTTTTCATCCCCTTGTGCTCACGGTAGGACTCGACCGGCCTACTTTCGTCGCACTCCTCCGACCGGAGCCAGTCGTTGATCTTGTCGCTTCCGTCTTCGTCATAAACCCTAACTGCTTTTGCCTCATACTCGGTCAAGTTGGGGACGCTCGGGTTCTCTCGACGGGACGTGAGTGCGTAAATTCCTGCGGCTCCAACCCCTAGTAGTCCGAAGGCTGCTGCAATGTCGGAGTCGGTCATTGCACTCGTTCTTTTGCTATGGAATCCACCGTTTTATTTACGGTCCTACGTGGGACCTAGTCGCTAGTGAACTCGTCAATGAATCCGGCAATGAAGAGCGCGCCCCAATAGATCGGCCAGAGAAGCGCAACGAGGCGGCGGTCAAGCCACCACGGAAAGGGACGCTCGTAGGGTAGAAACCGCAAGGGACGCTGCAATTCGCGGTAAACCTCCACGGCCCCAACAGTCCACACGAAGGGGGAAAGGACGAAAAGCGCGCGCAATAAGGTGTGTTCAGACTCCATGGCAATTATCCTTCTCGTTTTCCCCACTTCCCCACCCTCTCGAATCGCGAAGCCCCCGCCAAAGCGTTAACCCCAGTTCCCGCAATGGTGACCGGCGATCGGCCGGCGTCGGGTCATGCCCCTCCTTCGCCTCGGTCGCCTCCGTGCAGCGGCACTCCCCATGCGACGCCTGCGACGCCTCGCACGCGTACTTCTTCGCGT
>CAYXAD010000096.1:0-6485 GCA_964462965.1 uncultured Salinivenus sp. | reverse complement strand
TTCGATCGCCACCATCTTTCGGTGGAGCCCGCCCACGGTGACGTCCTGCAGTCCAGTGTCCTTCAGGTCCTCAACCTCCTTTTGGGCCTTTCCGATCTCCTCGAGCACTCTTTCTATGCTATCTTCTCGATCGAACGGATGAGACATGAGAGAACGGATTTGTTGGTGGTAGGTCGGATTGGGGGGGGGTCTTTTCCGTCTACGCGCCGCTCCTCCGATACCACAGAAACACAATCCCGATCGCGAGTGCGGCGACGGTAGCAAAGACGAAGGAAGCTCCTCCGCTTCCGAGAAGAATAGCGGTGCCCATAGCGGGAAGGAAGAACCAGTACGGAAGGTCTTGAAGAAACGTCGTTTCGGTGGCGTTGGTCATCGGTCTACGTGAATCTACGAACAGTTAGCGAAAAAGCTTCACGAATCCTCCTTCCTCGCCCCATAAAGCTCGAGCGTTTCGATTGTCTGCCCGTCAATCTTCTTCTCCCGGCCGGCGAGGTATCGGAGCGCTTTCCCCGCCTGGTCTTTGAGCTTCATCCGCGTCTGAAACTCCTTCGGCCCCTCTCCCTCCACTCGGCCTCGAGGCGAGTTGTCAATCTGGTGGATCGTGACGTTTGGGAGGCAGACGACGAACTCAAGCGCCTCCTGCGCGGTCATGTCCTTGTGGGCCCGCACCTCGTGGGTATAGGGGTGCCGTGCCATCTGGACGTCCTCAAGCATCTGGAAAAGGCGCTCGGCGTGTCTCATCAGACCCGAGTTGCTCTTTGCGTGACGAAGAAGCGCTTATTTGGGAGCTGAGGCCCCTGGAAATGCCCTCTCTGCAAACCTCTGAACGGCCTTCGGGAAGAACGCCCCAAGCAGAAACGCCGTGAATATGTAGACGTCGGGCGAGCGGATCTCGGAAGGGCCCTCAGAGAGCAGGATGATTCCTGCGACCAGGATACAGGCGACGAAGCTCGTCACGCTCATGCGGCGCATCAGAGAGGGCTTCCCGCTTTGGTCGGACAGGGCGTTCCAGTTCTTTCTGTTGTCAGACATGGCATTCATGAGAGTGAGAAAGGAAGAGAGTCTACCCAGTCACGAAGGCTTTTCAGGGCCTCACGTCTCAGCTGGCCAACACGCGCGCCTGAAATGTCGAGCCGGTGAGCGATCTGCGTGTCTTTCAGGCCCCGGCCGTAGCCCATGCCGGCTGCCATCTTTAGGATTTTGGCCTTACGGTCGCTAAGCTGATTCAACAGTCGTCGCATTACGCGCTCGGTTTCCCGCTCGGTGAGCCGGGTGTCCGGAAGCTCGAACGCGGATTGCACAAGCACATTGATGAGAGACCCTTCGACTTCTTCGCTCGACCCGCCGTGATCCCTCGGCGTCTCAAGCGGTGCCGATGTCGGCGCCCGAGCGAGCACGTCTCGCAGACGCTCCTGGGAGACGTCGAGTTCTTCAGCGATTTCCTTGAGTCTCGGGGGGCGCTTAACCTCTTGGCGGAGCTTTTCCCTCGCCTGATCGGCCTTGTATTGCAGCTGGTGCTCCCGCCTCGAGGCGCGCACGGTCCGCTTGTGCTTCCAGATCGCTATTCTCACCTCCGCTAGGATGTGGTTCTGGACGAACGCCTCCGGCCTTTCCGTCCGACCGGGTCGGTACAACCGCATTCCACGAGCAAGCCCGTAGAGCGCTGCTCCCTCCAGCTCCTCAATGTCCAACCCGCTCCAATGAAAGTCATTCGCTACGGCGATTGCATAGCGCACGTACGCCTCACACAGCTTTTCGTAGGCGGGCTGGCTCCCCCTGCTCGCCTGCTTGGCCAGAAAGTCCAGGCGCTCGCGCTGCGGCGTATCGAACCGGCTGTGAGTGAGATTGGCGAGCATCGCTACGCTTCCTGTTCAGATCCTTCCGGTGGGTCGAGCCTGTGCATCGTCACCTGCCCTTTTGTGTGGGGATGATCCACCACCTTCGTCTCGCTTGAGAGGAGGAGTCGGGTGCGCTCCTCTTCCTTGGCGTAGGCGTCGAGCTCATCAGCCAACGCCCCGGCTTCTATCTTGCGCGTGACGCTTTCGTCCTCATGCTCCTGTATTTCGACCTGGGGAGCTACGCTCGACTCATCCTCAGGCACGGCCCCGATCCAGGGCTGGTACTCCCCATCTCGATCGGTGAACGCAAGCACTACCCGATGACCGTCCTCCGCCCCAAGTTGGTCGGCCAAAGGCTTCGAGAACGTCAGGCGAGAGCTGTCTTTCTGAACGCTAATCCAGGGCAGATCCGAGTTGTCGTTTGACATGGTTAGAGGTTCGATTCCTGATCGATCGTAATGCGAAACCGGGGCGTCGCGCCGGCATCGGCCGAGTCCTGACGCGTGATCATATCCGGAGGGCCAGAGGGGTCCGGGCGCGGGTCACGAATCTCGAATCGGTACCCCTGTCCTACCTCCTGGCCGAGCTGCGTCGACTCGTCGTCCCCGGTGGTCGACGTCTTCTTCGTGTCAGTGATCTGGATGCCCCAATTGGATGGGAGCTGGTTACTGTCGGCAACGATCTCGAGGGTACCCTGCAGGTCACGCGTCTGCAGGCGCAGAGGACGCTCGATCGGGAGGGACGGAGACCGCGGTAGACTGAGAATCGACTGCATCCGAGGGGAACCAAACTTCGTCCCCTCGAGCCCTGCAGCCGCAAACTGCGCTTTCATCGGATTCAATTTCGTCGCGTCAAACCGATCGAAGGTATTCCGCTGAGCACCGTCGTAGAAGTATAACCATATCTGGTTATCGAAGAGGTAGGTCTCCTGCCCTCCCCGCATGAGCAGATAGATTTTGATTCGTATCCACCCTTCTGTCTCATCATCGAGGGTATTATCCCTCTCGTAACGGGGGACATAGAGGTCCTCGTTGTCCTCGACGATCAGAGTCTCGGGCCAGCCAATGTCCGACTCGATCGTTTCGGGTTTTCGCTTCCCATCGAGGTCAAAGACTATGGAGTCTTGCCCTGACGTGTGCGCTTCTGCGAAGAAAGCGTCAGACGAAGGAAGGTGGAATCGATACTTCATCGACGTCATGATCGCCGAACTGTCGGCGAAGGAGTAGTACTCCCACTGATCAGTCGAATAATTCCAAAACTGCACGTGCTCAGCGTACGTGCTCGTCCAGTCCGATTGGTTTTGAGCGCGTAGATGACGGGGGTCGAAGTACCCGAGGTACGGATTGCTGGCCAGCCACGAGTTTTCAGAAGCGGTCGCGTCCACCTCAAACCCAAGATCGTCGGTCGGCCCCTCGACGGGGCCCACGAAGGACAGATTGAATGTGTCATTCGTCCACGAATCGTCTGAGTCGTCGAAAAGAAAGAGAGCCACGCCCCGCTCCTTCTGGACCTGGTTCGTCAGGTCAGTATATCCCACCCAGCCGCCGCTCCCCTCGTCCCACTGGTAGAGGGTCACCGGATCCGTTTTAGCGAGCTGCGACTCATCCTGAGAGTCCAGGATGTGGTCGGCACGCACGTCCATGCCGGGCCCCACCAGCACAAACCCCGCGTGCCGGCCCATGCCAGCCCGCCCAGGCTCCTGGGCAGTCGCTACGAGAGGAGCTGCAAGGAGGAAAAGCAGAAGGAGGGTTCTACGCATCATGATCGAATGGTCAGTATGAATAGGCGATGACAGATGACTGGTTGATGTACGCCACCTCACCCGCAAAGGAGAGGTGTACCGCCGCCCCTGGGACCTCGTCGTCGGTCTTCCGCTGGAGCGACTGCCCCAGCTCGGGAGAGTACACCTCCAGATTGCCGTATTCTGCCGGGCATCCGACGATACAGTCCAGTGGACCGATGTACGCGAGGGATTCGCCGCCTTCAATCTGAAGGTCGTACGTATCCTCTAAAGCCCATCTGTGCGGGTCGACGGTCGCAACTGTGCCGGAAACGCCCCCGCCCGTCGACGACGGCTCCACGTTCTCGTCCACGTATCCGCTCTCGAAAAGGTAAATCCGGTCGTCGACGCGAGAGTAGATCCCATTCCAGAAGTCAGGGTTGTTGGACGGGAGATCGAGATCGATCGGGACGATCGGATCAAGCCAATCGCTCGTATCCACCACGTAGGCCGCAGCGTCGGCCACCAGGTAGACGTAGCCCCGTTGGCGATCGACGACGGAACGCCTCGGCTCACGATAAAAGGTGCTGTCGACCGCCCCGATCGACGTCGTACTCGACTCAGACTTCGTCCCCGCGCCGATGTCAACGCGAAGCTCGAGGAGCTCGGGCGCCGACGGCTCGAGGAGGAGGATCACGACAGTGCTGGTGCCGACCCACTCGGAGGTTAGAGGATACAGGTCGGCCGAGCTCGCAATGGTACTGACGGTCCCGGTCCGCACACTGGTGGGCTGAGCATCAGGATAGGTCGTCGGGTCGAAGATCACCGCGTCTCTCGCGTCCGCATCGAAGGTGACGACGCGGTCTGCGATCGGGTGGTAGGTGAGCGTGACGGGCATACCAAACTCGGCCGTGATTTGGTAGTCCGTATCCTCGTTGGTCCCAACCACGAACACAGCCCCAGTGCGGGTGTCGTTGCTTTTTGAGCCGTGCTTCGTCAGCCACAGCTGACCGGAGCGCGGGATGTAGGCGGTGTCGATCTGTGGCACAGGCCCGTCCAGCTCGTATCCCCGATCGAGGCCGACGCTGTACTCCGTCGCGACGTTTCGGAGGTCCAGGCCCCGACGCAGCCCCTCTACGCGGTAAGTGCCAGACGTCCTGCAGACGATTCGGTATTCACGTCCTTCCTCGGAGATGTACGCCCCGTTGCCGGCAAGCGCAGCGTTGGACCCAGGCAAGACCTCGAGGTGCATATCTCCGTCGAGCAGCACTCGGATTTCCCATCCTTCTCCGACCTCATCCCCTGGAAGTTCGAGCGTTCGAGGCTGGCCGTATCCGTCGTTTTCTGACGTGAATGTATCGATCACGAAGAGACGTCCTTCATCCTCCGGAGTGACCGTCGCATCCTCCGATGTGACGACGACGCGCGAGTCAGTTGGCTCGGCCAGTCGCCGCCACCTGCCGTTCGCCGTATCGAGCACGACATACAGCGACGACTCATCGGCGAGCCAGATGCGTTGAGCGTCCTCAAAACGATCGGAGCCTGAAATCAACGACGCGAGGCCGGTCTCTAAGGTGCCGGTCAGAACTGGCAGTCCCCCCAGACGCCGCCAGCGAGCATTATCGACGTCTCGGATCAGGTACGCCTCTCCTTCGACTGCGAGCCAGACGATCTGCCCGTCACTCAGAACAGACGCGTTATCCTGAACCCACGTGGTGAGCGTCGGCTCGCTGGCGTCGGTAATGACCAGGCGTCCCGCGAGACGACGCCATCCTCCGTTTGCCGCATCGGTGACGACGTACGCATCGTGCTCGTTGGGGACCCAGAGGAGCTGTCCATCGAAGAATAAGTCCCCGTCGGAGATGAGGTGGTCGAGCCCCGATTCCGTGACTCCAGCGCCTACGACTCTCGGCCCCAGTACCGGCCGCCAAATGCCGTCTGCAGCATCAACGACGACATACTCATTCCCTTCGGCCGGCAGCCACAGATGGGCGCCGTCGTAGACGTTCTCGTCGTTCTGTATCCAAAATGAGAGGTCCGACTGCGACACCGTGTTGGGAACCACGCGGGGGCGATCGTACCGCCGCCAGTAGCCGTTTGCGGCATCGGTGATCACATAGGCTCCGCTTTCGTCACTGAGCCAAATCACCTGACCGTCATAGAAGGAATCGTCTTGGCTCAGGTGGCTCGTGAGATCATCCTGAGAGGTGCTTTCTACAACCCTAGGCCCGCCAACCTTGCGCCAGGCTCCATTTGCGGCGTCGGTCACGACGTACGTAGCCGACTCTTCAGGGAGCCACAGGCGCTCTCCTGAATACACTGCGGCGTCGTCCTGAATCCACGAGGCGAGCGACGTCGTATCCGGAGTGCCCCCCTCCGTAACCACGGCTACGACCCTCGGCCCGTCGTAACGACGCCACGCCCCCGCATCTGGGTCCGTGACGACGTAGGCCGCCCCCTCGTCGACGAGCCAGATCGTCTGGCCGGCAAACGCAGTCGAGGCGTCCTGGATATACGAGGCAAGATCCGGCTCGGACACCCCCTGGGCGACGCGACGCGCATCTAGGGGGCCCTCTCCCTGGTAACTCAGCTGAAACGGTAGAGCCTCGGCCATCCTCGTCTGCTGCTATGCTAAATGGTCACCTCAATCGTGACGTCCGAGTAGGAATCTTGCGGCTCGCGCCGGTAGACGTAGTAATCGATCGCATAGCTCCCGTCCCCGGGCGCGCCGTCGACCGAGATCGTCGATCGGCCGTACTCCGCCGTCACGTCTGATGTGAGCGCCCCCTGGAATTCGATGAGCTGGACCTCCCCCAGCGCTGCGGGATACGCAAACTCAACAGAGGTCGCCCCCGACGGGACGTCGATCTGGAAAACCTTTCCGTCCCGTGCGTCGAGGATCGACTGCCCGAGCCCTCTGACGTCCG
>CAYXAD010000095.1:0-12016 GCA_964462965.1 uncultured Salinivenus sp. | reverse complement strand
CGCGCGTCTGGTCGACGCCCTCGGCGATGAAGTCGGCCGGAAAGTTGGCCTCGAACGCCGCTTCGTTCTCGAAGGGGTAATGCCACTGGGCATAGGGCATCGCCCCCGAGTCGAACCACACGTCGATGAGATCCGGCACGCGGCGCATGGTGCCGCCGTCGGGCCCTTCCCACGTCAGCTCGTCGACGTACGGGCGGTGAAGGTCGATCTCGTCCTCGTCCTCCGGCAGCTGATCGCCGCACTTCTCGCGCAGCTCCTCGACCGAGCCGATGACCTCGTAGTAGTCGGAGTCCTCCTTGTCGCTCACCCAGACGGGCAGGGGGGTGCCCCAGTAGCGACGCCGGCTCAGGGCCCAGTCCACGTTGTTCTCCAGCCACTCCCCGAAGCGACCTTCGCCGATGGCTTCGGGCTGCCAGTTGATCGTGTCGTTGAGCTCCACCATCCGATCCTTGAGCTCGGTCGTGCGGATGAACCAGCTCTCGACCGGATAGCTCATCAGGGGCGTGCCCTTGCGCCAGTCGTGCGGGTAGTTGTGGAGGTACGTCTCGTGCTTGTAGAGCAGGCCGCGGCGCTTGAGGTCGTCCGTGATGACCTTGTCCGCGTCCTTGAACCACTGGCCCTCCACGAGCGGCGCCTCCTCGGTAAACTGTCCATCCTTGTCGATGGGGTTGAAGAGCGGGAGCCCTTCTTCCTGTGCCACGGCGTGGTCCTCTTCCCCGTAGGCGGGTGCCATGTGGACGACACCAGTGCCTTCTTCGGTCGACACCACGTCGGCCCCGACCACGCGCCAGGCGTCCTCGCCCGGCTCGGCACGATCCGTAAAGTAGTCAAACAGTGGCTCGTACGTGCGGTCAATCAGCTCCTCGCCCGAAAAGGTCTCCTCGATCGTGTAGTCCTCGTCGATCACCTCGCCCAGGAGTTCCTCGGCAAGAATCAGACGCTCCGCCCCCTGGTGTGGGTCGCGGTGGTGAATTTTGACGTAGGTGAGCTCGGGGCCCACGGCCAGCGCCGTGTTCGAGATGAGCGTCCACGGCGTCGTCGTCCAGGCGAGGAAATAGGTATTTTCCTCACCGGCCACCGGAAAGCGAATGTAGACGCTCGGGTCCTGCGTCTCCTCGTAGCCGAGGCTCACCTCGTGGGACGACAGCACCGTGTGCGAGCCGGGGCTGTACCACTGGATCTTGTGCCCTTTGTAGAGCAGGTCCTCCTCGTCGATCTTCTTGAGAAGCCACCAGATCGACTCGATGTAGTCCGTCTCGAAGGTAATGTAGGGATCGTCGAGGTCCACCCAGTAGCCCATGCGCTGGGTGAGCTCGTCCCAGAGGTCTTTGTATTCCAGGACGCTCTCTCGGCAGGCCGCATTGTATTTCTCGATGCCAAATTCCTCGACGTCGGCCCGACTTTCCAGTCCCAGTTCCTCTTCGACTTCGATCTCGACGGGCAGGCCGTGGGTGTCCCAACCGGCCTTGCGGGCCACCTGATAGCCCTGCATCGTCTTGTATCGACAGAAAATGTCCTTGATGGCCCGCGCCAGGACGTGGTGAATGCCGGGACGGCCGTTGGCCGTCGGCGGTCCTTCGTAGAACGTGTAGGTGGGCTGTCCCTCTCGCTCCTCGATGCTCCGCTCGAAAATGTCCTGGTGTTGCCACCAGTCGAGAACGTCTTCTTCGAGGTCGGGGAGGGAGAGTTGATCGGGCGTGGTGAACTGCGCCATAGGACGTCGGAAATCGAAACGATGGGTTGTCACGGTGACAGCCGAAGTCTACGTCACACCGCGGCGGGATGTTCTTGGGTTTTTGGTGTGGATGTCTGTATGTATGGAAGCTCCGGAGGAGCAATTGTTGGGACTACGAACGGCGTGGGGGGTACCCCTTCTCCGGGGCTGCCTCCCTTGACCCGCCTCTTATCGTGTCCGTCGACGACGATACGCCTCGTCTCCGCCCTCACGCTCCCTCGACGGCGGCATCGTTCAGGATCTCTTCGGCGTGAGCCTCCGGGGAGACCTGTTCGTACACGGCAGCGATCGTTCCGTCTTCGTCGATGATGAAGGTGTTGCGCTCAGCAACGTTGGAGCCGAGAGAGTCGTATGCCCGAGCAACTGTTCCGTCGGGATCTGACAGCAGACGAAACGGAAGGCCGTACTTTTCGGCAAAGGCATCGAGGGCTTCGACCGAGTCGGTACTGACGCCGAGCACCGCGAGCCCTCGCTCCTCAAACGCGTCGTAGACGTCGCGAAAGGAACAGGCCTCCTTCGTACACCCGGGGGTGTCGGCTTTCGGATAGAAGTAGAGAACGACCCGCTGTCCCCGATAGTCGGACAATCGAACCGGGTCACCGCTTTGATCGAGAAGCTCGAAGTCGGGAGCAGAGTCACCTTCTGAGAGCATAGAGAACAGTACGTCTACTGAAAATGAGTGTGCGAAGGACGGACGACGTTCTCCCATCAATTGGGACGACCCGTTCATCGGCACGATACGGAACGGCGGGACGAACAGTTGCCTCCCACCGACGGACAGAACAGAGATGCCCCGCACAGCAGATGAGGCTAAAAAGAGGCCGTTCGAGGAAGGCGGAGTCTCCTCCCAAAACATTGCCCCCGCCTATCGTCGAACCGGCCGATCTTGCTCCTTCAGTGCAGCCTGTGCGGCGTTCGCCCCGCACATCCCGTGAACCCCCGACCCGGGCGGGGTTGACGCCGAACAGAGGTAGAGCTGCGCCCCCTGTGCGGTCGTGGCCGGAAGGCGGTAGGGATTCCAGTGGAGCACCGGGCGGGCGAGGAGCTGGGTCAGATGAAGAGAGCCGCCGTTGATGTCACCGCCGACGAGGGTCGGGTTCAACGTCTCCAACTGCAGAGGACTCATGACTTGACGCTCCAGAATCGTGTCCCGAAATCCGGGCGCAAACCGCTCGATCTGCCGCTCGATGTGAGAGGAGGCGTCCACGTCCGACCCATTGGGCACGTGGCAGTACGCCCAGGCGGTGTGCGTGTCGTCGGGCGCCCGCGTCGGGTCGAAGCGCGTGTGCTGCGCGAGCAGCACGAACGGATGTTCGGGCACGTGTCCGTCGGCCACGGCTTGTTCCGACGCAGCAATCTCGTCGAGGGGGCCCCCGAGGTGAAGGGTCCCGGCCCGCCGGCACGGCTCGGCCCGCCACGGAATCGGATCGCTGAGGGCATAGTCGACCTTGACGACCGCCGCCCCGTACTCATACCGCTCCAAGCGACGCGCGTAGCGGGACGGCAACCGGTGCTGCGCCGTCTGGAGCACCTGCCGCGGGGTGAAGGTTAGCAGCACCGCCTGGGCAGCCGGGAGCTCGTCGACATTTTGCACGCGCCGCTCCGTCTCGATCGTCCCGCCCAGATCCCGAAGATAGGCGGCCAGCGCCCGGGTGAGCGCTCCCGCCCCGCCCTCCGGAAAGGGCCATCCGACGGCGTGCCCCATGGCCCCGAGGACGAGTCCCAATGCCGACGACCCGAGGGCCGACAGCGGAAGGGCCGAATGTGCGGCCAATCCTGCCAGCAGGGCCTTTGCCTCCTCGGTGTCGAAAAGGCCATGGCCCAGGGTCTGGGCCGGCCACGCGGCCCGAAGGCCGAACTGTGCCAGAAGCAGCGGCGCCGTCGGCACGTGGAGCATCGGCTGGAGCACCTCGTCCAGCAGGGTCGGCCACCGATCCACGAGGGGCGCCATGAGCCGTCGGTAGGCGCTCGCGTCGGCGTCCAAGCCGTCGGCCGTCGAGGCCAGCGACTCGGACAAGACCGCTGCCCGACCGCCGTCGAGCGGATGGGCGAGGGGAATGTCCGGCTGCACCCACGACAGGCCATACTCATCGAGCGGTAACGATCGGAAGAACGGGGACGCTGCCGCCATCGGATGAATCGCCGAACCGACGTCGTGTACGACCCCCGGCCGCGTGAGCTCTGCCGACTGCGCCCCACCCCCGATTGACGACGCCTGCTCCAGCACGAGCACAGACCACCCGGCTCGGGCCAGCACGATGGCGGCGGAGAGCCCGTTCGGCCCCGCCCCTACGACGACGGCGTCGTACTCGGACATTGAACAGTTTCCAACCCCGCAATGGCTATTTCGGAAAAAGAGGCGTGTGAGGGACCATCAACATAAAGCTCGTCTACCGACCAAACAGTGTGAACGCTCCAAGAGTCGGTACTCCAGACGATGAACTAATCCACAAACAGGTCGACGAACTCGAAGCTGTCCCCGTCGAAGAGCCCTTCGTCACTGAGCTTGAGCCGGGGAATGACGAGCAGGGCCATGAACGACAGGGTCATGAAGGGAGCGTCCATGGGGCTCCCGAGTTCCTCCTGCACGAAGGTGCTCAGCTTCGTATAGCGGCGGGCCACCGTATCGTGCGGCTCGTCGCTCATGAGCCCGGCAATCGGAAGCGGTAACACGCGAGCAGCAGCGTCTCCCTCTCCCACCGCACTGATGCCTCCCTCCTCCCGGATCACAGCATTCACGGCCCGGGCGAGGGCACCGTCGCTGGTCCCGACAGCCACGACGTTGTGCGAGTCGTGGGCGACGCTCGAGGCAAGAGCACCGGCGTCGAGGCCAAACCCACGAATGAACGCCACTGCGGGCTCTGCATCGGCGTATCGATTCACGACTGTGAGTTTGAGCAGATCACGGCCCGGGGCGGCCACGGCGTCTCCGTCCTCAACTGCCGCGTCGACAATCGCCTCGCCGGTGACGAGCTGGTTGTCGACGGCGGTAATGGCTCGTATCCGTGGTCCCTCGGCCGGCACGCGAAAGGCGTCGGGGTCGACGGGACTCGCCTCGAAGCGGTTGACGACGTCGGACGGCACGCGCTCGATCTGCGTCTCTCCCGCCTCGGCCACGAGCTGTCCCTGGACGTACGTCTGCCGGACGTGGAGTGCATCCGGATCGTCCACCACCACAAAGTCGGCCGGATCGCCTTCGCGCAGCAGCCCGACGTCCAGTCCGTAGTGCTCGACGGGGTGCACGCAGGCCGCCCGGAGGACGTCGAAACGATCGTACCCCCGATCAATGGCGCGGCGGGCCAGCGCATCGATGTGGCTCTCGACGAGGGCGTCCGGATGTTTGTCGTCGCTGCAGAACATGAGGCGCTCCGGCACCTCGTCCATGAGGGGGATCAGCTCGTCGAAGTTTTTGGCCGCCGAGCCCTCGCGGATCATGATCTTCATGCCGGCCGCCAGCTTCTCGCGGGCCTCCTCAATCTTAAAGCACTCGTGGTCGGTTTCAATTCCCGCCTCGGCGTAATCCGTGACTCCCTCTCCCTGGAGTCCAGGGGCGTGCCCATCCACCGGCTTTCCTCGTTCCCGGGCCGCTTCGATCTTTGCCATCACGCCTGGATCGCGGTGGATGGCCCCCGGATAGTTCATCATCTCGCTCAGGTACGGCACGTCGGGCCGATCCAACAGGGCGGCCACAGCATCCGGGTCGAGCTCCGCCCCGCTCGTTTCAAACGGCGTCGCGGGCACGCAGGACGGCGCCCCGAAGGCGAAGTGGAACGGCACCGGCCGACCGTCCTCGATCATGTACTCGACGCCCCGAACGCCGAGCACATTGGCAATCTCGTGCGGATCGCTCACGGTCGCCACGGTGCCGTGCACGACCGCGGCCCGGGCAAACTCGGAGGGAGGAAGCATCGAGCTCTCGACGTGAACGTGGGCGTCGACGAATCCGGGCAGCAGATACCGATCGGGCACGTCGTCGGCCGGCTCGATCCGGTCGATGATGCCATCCCGTACGGAGACAGTAACGGGACGGAGGACTCGGTCGTGCAGATCGATGAGGTGGCCGCTGAGGGCGAAGGGGGTATCCATTCGACGGTCGAGAATTGAGGGTCGAAGATCGAAGGTCGAGACGTTACCGCAATTCTAGGAAGCCCCTTCCCTCAGGAAACCTCAGACGAGGCAAAGACGAGGTCTGCAAGGGCGTCCAGCGACGGATCAATCTCCGGCGCGGGCGTCGAGCGAGCCATGACCTCTTTGAGGGACGATGGGACTTCGATCTCGCGGCCGACGAGGGGCTCCACGATCTCCGGAAACTTGGCCGGATGCGCCGTGGCCACGAGGATCCACTCGTGCTCGTCCTCGGGATCGAGCCGCTCCCGAACGGCGACGGCAGTGGCCGTGTGCGGATCCCACACTTCGCCCCAGGCGTCGGGACCGCGCCGGATCTGCTGCTCGATCTGCTCGTCGGTCACCTGCTCGGCCGTGAGTTCCTCACGGAGCTCCTCCGCCGACGGCCAGTGGTGACGCAGCCGTTCCATGTTGCTCGGATCGCCCACGTCCATGGCGCTGGCCAGGGTTTCCTCCGTCTCGAAGGCACGATACTCGCCCGTCTCCAGGTAGTGCGTCACGGGACGGTTTTCGTTCGTCGCGAACAGAATCTCCCCAATCGGAAGGCCGCACTCTCGAGCGTAGAGACAGGCGAGGCCGTTGCCCAAGTTGCCAGACGGAACGATGACATTGGGCCGCGTGCCGTGGGTGCGCCAGTGCTGCAGGCCGGCCATGGCGTAGTAGGTCATCTGCGGCAGCAGACGTCCAATGTTGATGCTGTTGGCCGAGGAAAGCCGCTTCCGAGCCTGCCATTCCTCATCCTGAAAGGCCGCCTTCACCAGCCGCTGACAGTCGTCGAAGGCGCCGCGGACCGCCACCGTCTGCACGTTGTCGCTCCACCCCGTTAGCTGTTTCTCCTGCCGCTTGGAGACCTTGCCCTTGGGATAGAGCACGACGACCTCGACGTTGGGCTTGCGCCAAAAGGCTGCAGCCACAGCCGCCCCGGTATCGCCCGACGTAGCGACGAGGATTGTAAGCGGCTGCTCAGCATCTTTATTGAGGCGAGCAAGGCTGTCGGCGAGAAACCGAGCACCGACGTCCTTAAACGCCGCGGTCGGTCCATGGAAGAGCTCGAGCACGCTCGTCCTGCGTCCCACCTCCCGCAGGGGAACCGGAAACCCAAACGTCGCCTCACAGAGGGCCGACAGATTCTCCGATAGGGAATCCTCCACAAAGGGCCGGAGGAGCTGCTCAGCCACGGATTCAAGAGTCGTGCATCCTTCGAATGCCTCCGGCCCCAAGTCGGGAAAGGCCTCAGGCACGTAGAGCCCCCCATCCGGCGCAAGGCCCTCCTGCAGGGCCGTGGAAAGGGGAACGTGACGATCAAACGAGCGGGTGCTCAGGTATCGCATCGAGGGGACGGAGAAAGGAACAGGCGGCGTGAGGCACTCCCCGAGACACTCTTACACGTAAGAACGAAGGCCCTTCCATCCAAACAAAAACGGCGGCGCGCCGAACCCGACGCGCCGCCGCACGTGAGGCCCCCGTTTCAGCCGAAATCAGTTTTCCAGGGCACTGGTGTGTGTGATACGCCAGATCCGTCCCTGTTCGTCGTCAGAGACGTAGAGCCCTCCGTCAGGCCCCACGGCGAGCCCCGTCGGGCGGTACTCGGCATCCCCCGAGCTTTCGATGGTGTCCGTTCCTGCAAACCCATCAGCAAAGACCTCATACTCGCCTGCAGGCATATCCCCGTCGAAGGGCGTAAACGTGACCTTGTATCCTTCCTGCGGAAGGGGAGCTCGGTTCCACGATCCGTGCCAGGCAATGAAGGCCCCTCCTTGGAACTTGTCCGGGAACTGATTGCCGGTGTAGAAGAGCACATCGTTTGGCGCCCAGTGGCCGGGGAAGGCCTGAATGGGGTCCTCAAACTGGTCACAGCGACCGACCTCTTTACCGTCTCCTCCATATTCCGGAGCTTGGACTTTCTGCTCCTGCATCCAGTCGTAGTAGCAGTACGGCCAGCCGAAGTTGTCTCCCTCGTCGACCTGGAAGAACTCCTCGGCCGGCAGCTCGGCTCCTTCCTTCTCTGTATAGAGGTCCGGATAAAACTGCGCGAGCTGATCACGCCCGTGCTGAGCTAGGTACAGGCTGCCAGCGTCGTCATTCCAGGTATGGGCCACAGCATTGCGAATGCCTGTGGCGTAGCGCGAACCGTCCTCTACCTGCGTCTGGTCGAGCTGGTCTGCCTCGAACTGCCAGATGCCAGCGTGGCGTTCGAGTTCGGGGCACGGATCCTGGCCGGGAGAGCCCTGCGTTCGACTTTCCTCCATACACGCATTCGAGGGCGCGCCGACATTGACGTACATGTTGCCGTCGTTGTCGAACGAGAGCGACTTGGCCTCGTGAGATTCCTGCTCGGGAAAGTCCGTCACGACGAGTTCCGGCTCCCCCGACGGCACGAGCTCATCGTCCCCTCTCTCGAAGCGCCAGACTTCGTCGGTCGTCCCCAAATAAACGTGTCCATTGTGAAGCCCCATTCCGGTTCCTCCCGACTCCGCAAAATATTCGACCTCGTCCGCCGTATAGTCGCCCCCCGTATCTCGGAGCGCCACGATGCTTCCCCCTTGCGTCTCCTCACTCAGGGTTGCATACACGTCCCCGTTGTCGGCAACCGCGAGATGTCGCGTGGGGCCGAGGTCATCCGCAACGACCGTCGCACAAAAGCCGTCGGCGAGCTCGAGTCCCCCGTCATCGGCAGCACAGATCGAATCCGTTTCCGCATCGGAACCGGCTTGCTCACATGCAGCCAGCCCCACGCTCAACAACATACCAACGACAAGGACGCCGCCTTTAACGAGCAAACGAGATTCGAAGAAGCGTGGAAAGAGCGACATCATAAAAAGTAATGTTGAATGATGAATGGAAGCACACAAGCAAATCCCATCGTCCGCGGGAGAGGGAAAAAACTCTACGGCCCGTCTCCACGAACCGGACGCCAAGATGATCGCAGAGCCCGATTGCCACGCAGAGGAAGCTCTCACGTCCGTTATAGAGTCGACCTTACGTGGAAAAGTGTCAAGGTTGCCTCTCTGGTCCCTGTCCTGCGCTTCCTAACGGAGATTCCCCTGAAGACGAACGAAGCCCCCACGAGCAACTGCGCCCATGAGTGATCCCTCATCTCACCAAGATTCCACAGTTCCCGAGCAATACGAACGGTGGGCCCCTGTCTACGACACGCTGTGGAGACGCTATCTCAATCAGACCCTTCCCGTACTGCAACGAGCGATCGCTCCTCTTCCGGGAGAGCGAATTTTAGACCTCGCGAGCGGGACAGGGGAATTGGAGCAACGAATGAGTGCCTCTACACCCGGGGTAAAGCTCGTAGGAATCGATCTAGCACAAACGATGGTGCGGAAGTCCCGAGAAAAGATGTCCGGAAATGCCTCCGCCTCGTTCGTTCAGGCGGATGCGCACGATCTCCCCTTCGCGGACGACGCGTTCGACGCCGTCGTTTCGGCAAGCTCGTGGCACTATTTTACTTCTCCCCATCGAGTGCTCGAAGAAAGCCTCCGGGTGCTTCGCCCCAATGGGCGTTTCATTTTGCTCGACTGGTGCCGGGACTACTGGACCTGTCGCATTATGGATGCACTTCTTCAGTGGATCGACCCCGCTCACGAACACTGCTACACTCTGGAAGAGGTAAAATCTCAGATCGACGGCAGTTCTCTCACCTACCAGGCCGGATTTCGGTATCAATTTGACCTCGTTTGGGGGATGATGGTCGTCGAGGCCCACGCGTAGGAGGGAAGTCGATGGCGTCGCAGGGTCGCCCGACATCTGCAAGAGGGCTCTTCCTTTTCCCTGTTCCATCGTAGGGGCCCCGATGCAAATCGAATGAATGAAGGGAATCCTCCTCTGCCTTGTCCGCCTCCTCGCTTATGTTACAGGTTCGTAATGGATTGCCTGTCTACTCTCTTTGGACTGCTTTCTCTCAACAATTGTGATCAGTCAGCTGCATCGTTTTCGAATTGTTCGTTCTCATGGAAGTAAAAGAAGAAGGCTTCTGAGACGAAGGCGATACCGGCTGCCCTCTCTCGAACGCGCACCCCAGCAGTTCTTTCACGAAAGCACAAATCGACAATGAATAAACCGATACTCACCACTCGACTGCGATTTGCCCCCCTTGCCTTCCTAGCCGTCTCCGTCGTCGCGTTCAACGCCTGCGACATCGTCGGGCAGGAAGAGGAAGACCCGGCAACGACCGTCGTCACCGATTCTCTTCAAATCGCGAGTGTGACCCCTGGGGTGGGAGCCGATCTTGCCACCACTGACACCTCGTTCACCTTTACCTTCACCGATCCGGTGGTTGAAAACGAGTACACGCGAACCGACGTGACAGCAACGGGGGGCAATCGCCACCTCATCGACGTGGTTTCATTAAGAATCCTGCAGGCAAAGAACTTGACGCCGGGCAACTCGATCCCGGTCGAGCTCGAGTTTAATGACGACCGGACCGAACTCAGCATCGCTCCGCAGCAGGAGCTGAAGGATGGATTTATCTACACCCTTAGCGTCGGGGACACGACCAGCAGTACTGGATTTTACGACGCCCGCTTCAAGAGCGAAGACGGAGCCCGGTTCGCCGACAATCCGAATCTTCCCGAGAACCTGAACTTCCGGTTCTCCGTCGGCATCGATACCAGCCAGCCGGACGTTCCGTCTGTCTCGTTTGATCCCGACCACGGAGCCGTGAACGACGACGGGACGCTCAAGGACGGTACCTACGACTATACGCAATCGAGCATAACTGCGCCGCTTCAGGTCGACGACGTCCCGGATAACGTCAAGGGCTACGAGGTCTACTACCGGTCCCAGAACCAGAGAGGCCGATTCGGCAATGGATACCAGTTCCGGAAGGCGTTCGACGTGAGCCCTGTAGCCAATGGACTCCAATTCGAAGATTCCGACGGCATTATTCCAACCTCCGCCCTCGAATCCGACGAGTTTGACGACGGAGAACTCGAGTTCACGGCAACAATTTCCGGCTCTCCCTTTGAGGCCCAGGACGGCTCCTATGGTCCCACCGAGTGGAAGGTACGGGCCGTGAGCATCAACAACGTGCGTGGTGACTTTACGGACGTGATCACCCTCGAGGACAATACCCAGCCGGAGGTAGAGCAAACGTTAGACTATCCAAATGCAGTGGATTCCTCGGGGAACGGAAACCACGACTACATCGAAGTTTTCTTGAGTGAGCCGCTCACGACGGAAAGTGTCTCCGTCGACGCCTTTACGCTGGAGGACAGCAACGGCAAGGAGCGGACCATCCTTGATTCGGTCGAGGAAGTCAACAACTTCTCAGGTACAGGGGTGCTCGTCGAAATCTCATTGGAGGCCGGAAACAGCATAAATGAGGGAGGGACCTCCCCGGACGAAATTGAAATTGCTGAGGACGTGACGGATCTCGCCGGCAACGGAATCGATCCGGACAACAACCGCGCCATCTTCTTCTAGGGCAAAGTTTCTGAGTCGGAAGAGTGAATTTCTACTCATCCGTTTCGCCGGGACGTCTGCGTTGCGGCAGGCGCCCCGGTTTTTTTGCGGGGAAGGGTGCGTCCCCGCACGGAACTTGCCTTTGAAAGGCGTTGCCTCACCGGCCGAAAAAGCCGAGCCCCGGACCGACACGGTCATTCTCCCGTCAATTGCAGGCTGATCATGAGGTGTCCGACCCCGCCCATAAACGGAGAGGCAAGCACACGGGCCTGGACACGGTCCCCAAAAGATACGTAGGGCCAAAGCATGGGCATGACAAGGCGCGTCCACTCGGGACGAATGCACCGCTTCTTCCACAGCGCATCCATACAGACAACGCCGTAGAACTCATAACCGGTAGCTCCTGCCAGGCCCACTCCCACGTGCAGCCCGTCTGCGGGAGAATACGCCCCGGAAACGCCCAGGTACAGGGCCAAATTCGAATGCGAGTTGTAATAGCTTCCCCCTAGGAAACCGTACTGCCACGATCGACTCGTCCAGGTTAATTCTGCCCCTCCCCCCCACGTCCGATCATTGAGGTGAGGCTTCCCGATGTGCAAGGAGACGGTGTGTGCGTTGATCCGAACCTCTTGCGCCGCCGAGGTGAACGGCGAAAAAAAGAGGGCAACCCCTCCACACCATAGGAGGAAGAAGAAGCTGTCCACCCCGACATTTCTGCGCTCCTCTCCGCCAACAGAACGTTTG
>CAYXAD010000094.1:0-12057 GCA_964462965.1 uncultured Salinivenus sp. | reverse complement strand
GTCTTTGCTCGACACGCAGCGCATGATGATGACTACGCTGAGTGGGCCCGCGAGAAAGGGGTGGAGTTATGAGCAAGGTGCAAGAGCGACTGGATAGTGCACGTCAGCGGCTCGAAGCGGCTCGGCTTCTTCTCCGACACGAGTTTGAGTCGGATGCGATGAGTCGGCTGTATTTCGGCGTTCTTGAAAGCGCTCGAGCACTTCTCCTGCTTCAGGATCTCACGCCGAAGACACACAAGGGAATCGGGATGAAGGTGGGGCAGCACTTCAGGGCTCAGGTGGACGTTGGGCTGCTTACAAAGCTGCGCCAGAATCGAGAAAAGGCAGACTACAATCTTCGGATGCCGACTCCTGAAGAAGCCGATCGCTATATTGAAGAGGCAGAGCAGTTCATCGAGTCGGCAAGCACGCACATCGAAGAGGTGATCTGAGCAGGCCACAGGAAGGCTCAGCTCTTCTCCTCAATCGCCGGCCGCACAAACCCGTCCGTCGCGTCCAGCCGTCGGCGTGCCTCCTCCGCATCCACGTCCGCCAGGATCGTGACGATGGCGGTTTTCACGTGGCCGTCACACCGGTCGAGGACGGCGTCGGCCTCGTCGTAGTCGACGCCCGTCACCATCATCACGGTACGGATGCCGCGCTCCACGAGCTTCTCGCTCGTGCGCTGGAGGTCCACCATCATGTTCTCGTACACCTTTCCGAGGCGGACCATCGACGCCGTGGTGATCATGTTGAGCACGAGCTTCTGGGCCGTGCCGCTTTTCATGCGGGTCGAGCCCATGAGGACCTCCGGGCCCACCACCGGACAGATGGCCACGTCGGGGGCCACGTCCAGCTCGTCACGGGGAACGGTGGTGACGAAGAGCGTGGGACAGCCAATGACGTCACGCGCATGCTCCACCGCTCCCACGACAAAGGGGGTTCGCCCGCTCGACGCAATGCCGCAGACCACGTCGTCCTCCGTCACCCCACGTTCCTCCAGCACCTCTGCACCGGCTGCGGGGACGTCCTCTGCGCCCTCTTGTGAGCGAAAGACCGCCTCCCGCCCCCCGGCGATGATGCCTTGCACCATCTCCGGATCCGTCCCGAACGTCGGGGGACACTCCGACGCGTCCACGATGCCGAGCCGCCCACTGGTTCCGGCACCCACGTAGAAGAGCCGCCCGTCATTTTTGAAGGCCTCGACGACGATTTGTACGGCCTCGGCAACGTACGGCAGCTCTCGCCGCACCGCGATGGGCACGAGGTGATCCTCCGTGTTAATGACGCGCAGGATCTCCTCCACCGACGCCGTGTCGATGTGATCAGAGTGGGGATTGCGCTGTTCGGTGGCCAGGGACTGAAGTTGTTCGAAGAGGGAGGAGCGGTCGGACATCCGGGGACGACGGCATGAAGAAGGACGAGAACACCACCAACAAACGAGATTCCGGCGCGGACGTCAAGAAGGCGCTCTGAACGGGGCCGGGCCCGAAACGAAGAAGCACCACCGGGGATGCCTACGACGGCAGTTGGCGTCGGAGCCACTGTGGCAGCGGCGGAGACGCTCTCCAGAACAGTAAGCCGAGGAGGATCAGCACGGCGAGTAGGCCCAGGGCCGACCAGGCCCACCGCGAAGACTCCGACGGGGCGCCGAGCTGCACGGGCGCTGGCGACCCGTAGAGCACAGTGGCTCCCCAGAAGAAAGGACTGGTTCGACCGGGCTGGTCCTGAAGATAGTCCAGTTTGGCCTGTCGAAGGGCGCGATCCTTTGGACGCCCCTCGCGTAGGTGCTGATAGAAGTGGCTCATGAGCTCGACGCTGGCTTCGTCGGCGGCGGGCCACAGGTTGGCGACGGTCGACTGAGCCCCCATGGCGCGAAAGGCATACTGCAGGCCCGCCAACCCTTCCCCTTTGTGAAGGGTGCCTCGGGCCGTGCTACAGCCGCTGAGCACCACGAGTGGAATCTGACATTCCTGCGCCTGGAGTTCGTGCAGAAAGAGGACGCCGTTCGAGGAGGAATCCGGGTGCAGGAGGAATGCATTCTGGAGGGGCGAAGACGGATGTACGAAGGCGTGAGACGCCAGGTGAAGCACGCCGGCCCGCTCCATCGCGTTCTGGGCTGCCGTTTCCGTCGCCTCCTCATTGTAGGCGACCGTTGCGTTGTCGGTAACCTTCTGTACAGCATTCAGTTCAGTCTGCACTCCTGGCAGGGAGGGCAGCGTGTAGGAAGAGTCGGGAGCCGTAGGGAGGCTAGCGTGGAGTCCCGAAGGAAGGGGTTGAAACGTTTCGAAGTCAGAGACGCCGAATGCAGCCAATTCCGGTTCGAACTGCGACCAATCGGGCTGTGACTCCCCAGTGTCGGCCACCAGAGAAGAGGCAAGCTTCAGGGACGTGGGACGGTCGTGGAGTACGAAGCGGGCCTCCTCGTGGCCGTACCGTCCTTCCGGCATCGAACGCACGAGCATGGAAGGAGACACGTGAAACAGTGGACCGTCGGGGACCACGGTTAGAGGCCGCTCGTCCGGGAGAAAATCGGCCACGGGGGCGTAGACCTGCTCGTGGAGCTCGTGGAGAGGTTGCAAGTCGAAGTGCATGTCGCTGATGCTCTCCGGCTTGCCCTCCTCAGAAAAAAGGGAGGAAATTGCTTCGACCTGGGACCGAATGGACGGCTGTGTGACTTCTGGAAGGGGGACGGTGTGAAGGGTGTCTTCGGTGACCACAAATGCCGTGGAACGAGGGGCTCGCTCGAAGATGGGCCAGGGATCGTCGATGAAGTAGGAGACGAGGAACCGCTCCGTCTGCCCCAGTTCGTCTTGAATCATGTCCAGAGTTGGGCGGGAGGCGTTCGAATCGAACTCCAGCAACTGGCGACGCTCGACCATGAGAGCCGCTTCACGGTCCCGAAGGCGGGTTTTTTCGGAAGGGGCATGAACATCCGTCAGTTCGTTACGAACGTCCGTGAGGGCCTGGGTTAGGCTATCGTAGCGGACACGCTGGTTGGGGGAGAGCTCGTTGGAGAGGCGAGCCTGGGTGCGAAGGTCTTGAAGGTGACGGGCGCGCGTGCGATCCAGGACAGCGAGGGCTTCCTTTTTTTGCCCTTGCGCCAAAAGCCCCCGGACGAGTCCCCGATGGACATCTTGCCACTGCGAAAAGGCCGTCATCGACCACTGCGTGGCCGTCAGGGATTCGCGGTACTCTTCGATGACAGAAATCCCCTCGCGATAGTACTCTTCGGCCGTAGCCCAATTTTCCTGGAGCTCGTGGAGGCGCCCTAAAGCCCGATAAATGCGACGCTGATAATCGAGGTTTCTAAGTTGCTCCGCTAGGGCCTGTGCCTCCTCCAAGACTGCTTCGGCGGGGGCCCACTGCTCAGTCTGCATGTGAAGTATGCCCCGTTTGAGTTGCGCAAGGGCCTCGAGACGGGGGAGCTCCTTCTTCTGGGCATGTCGGTGCGCCTCCTCGTTTAGGACGTAGGCCTCCTCGAAGGATTCCAGGTAGCCAAGTGCCTCCGCGAGCGCTAATGAGGCGCGAATGTGACGTTCGCTACCGGGCTCAGCAATCTGACGCGCCTGTCGAGCAAGGTCCCGGGCCCGCTCCAACGCTTGACGGTCATACTCGGTGTTTGACGTTTCCTCCAAGAGGAGGTCGGCCTGCACGTGAAACAGGCGGGCCCTCTGGCTGGAAAGTCCGTCCGGAGATGAGCGACTTCCGTGCAGGCGCTCTTCGGCGCGTCGATAATAGCCGAGGGCCGAGCGGTAGTTCTGCATGCGTTGGTGAATAATCCCGATGTCGACCAGAAATTGAATACGTCGTCGCGGTTCCGACTCAGGGGTCGTCTCATACGCTTTGAGATACTGTTCGGTAGAGGGGGGGAGATCTCCAAGCAAATAATGAAGGTAGCCCTGGTTTTGGTGAAGGATAGGAATCCATTCCGCTTGGGCTGCCCTGAGAGAGTCATCTAGCGGCTGATCGGCAAGGTAGGCCCGTCCCTCCTCAAACGTCTCAAAAGCTTCAGGGAATCGACGAAGGCCAGCGAGGAAAGCGGTCTCTATATAAAAGGTCCTCATGAGGTCATCCAGGTACGGACGATTGACCTCGGAGGGATCGAGGGCGAGGAGGCAGGAGCGCACCTCGCGGATCTCGGACAGGGAAGCCTCGAGCGAGTCCCGAGGAATCGATTGGGAGTCCGCCCACATTTTTTCTACATTTTCTCCCCACACAACTGGAGGATCATGTAGGCTCGATCCTAGAGAAAGGCACTCCTCCAGGTCGGGGGGAGGATCAGCCGGAAACGCTGTGAGCAGAAGACTGAGCAGGAGAGCAAGCATTGCAGAGGGCAAGCGGCCGAGAAAAAAGTGTCTTGTATTTATTAGATGGCTCCAGAATATTGAGAGGCACCATCTCGCTATCTGTCTTGACGATTATCCAGTTTCCAAATTATGATTGACAGAATCCAATCTTCGTTCGTGTCTTTGCAGGCAGGTCTAATTGCTGAGAAAGGAGGAACGACTGATCCTTCCTCGGGAAGTGATAGAGATGACGACGATGAGAGCCCTTCTACCAGCTGAGTCGATTGTCCGAAGGCACCGGTTCAGCCTAAGCTCGTCTCTGCGCTGATCTGCCAGTCAAGCCTGTTTGGGGTGGCCACGGCGATCTAAGATCGATGGACTCGACCCTAATTTATTTAATGTAACCAAGTTGCGATTTATTTTCTGTCTTTTGAAAAGACAGCGGACGACGGACCGAAGACCGCCGAACGGAGCGCTCGAGGCGGTCGGGACCTGTCCCAAACTTCTTTGGGGTCCGCAGTCGGCTGTCGTCAGGCTAGAATGTTTGTGCCTTTCAAGTTGGGGTAATATAATCACATAAATCACGAGTCAAATCGTAAACAAAGTAGGAGGTTAAACTCCTCATGTCTCGATACTACGTGTAAATAGAGATGCGGAGCATGAACATGAGTTTTCGCAATCGGGACAGTTCTTCCGTCCTCCGGTCCGGGCATAGTACCGATCGACGGTGACGAACGAAGTAAACCCCCACTTTTCGAAGAGTACCCGGCTGTCGACGGTGTGGGAACGGTGCCAGGCGATGCCGAAGGCCCGACGAACATCCCGGCTGGCCAATACGTCGAGGCGTCGCGCGTAGAAGGCAGATCCAATGCCGTGCCCTTCCCAGTCCGCTCGGACGCAGCTCAGGTGAAAGAGGCCGTTCCGATCCTCGAGCGGAGGGGCGACGGAGAGCGAGTCGAGGCCGAGATAATCATGCGTGTAATCGCGGCCGCCGACTTCAAGGAGGGTAAAACCGACCACAGTGCTGCCCGAATGGTCTGTGGCCACGAACCCGGTGACCGAGTGGCTCGGGGTCACGGCCGCATCGATCCAGTTTTTCTGGGTGGAGGGGCGCCCTCCGAACCGCTGTGTCCACAGCGACTGCACGATCTCCTCGTCGGCCCGGGTCATGGGGCGCAGCGAAACGGGAGCAGTCGAGGCCGTCATGGAAGAGGAAGGGAAAGCAGAGGGGAATGGGACGGAGAAACGAGGGCGCCGACGCAGGGGGATCACTCCTGAAAGAGGAAAAAAAGGGCCACGGGCAACGAACGAATGGGTCCGCCCCCCCGTAAAGACAGTTCCGAGCCAATCGTTCTCGGCTTCTCGTGCGGGGGGTGCCCCGTGCTCCCGTTCAGGTGATCTTGCCCTCGCGGCTATGATTCTCCGTTCTCTCCGCCTGCGCTCGTTTCGTGCCCACGCCGAGACCGAGTTTACGCTTGCCCCGTCCATCAATCTCCTGTACGGGCCCAACGGCGTGGGTAAGACGAACGTGCTGGAGGCCATTCACTATCTGTGCCTTACCAAGAGCTTTACGGCCTCTCGCGATCGGTACGCCGTGCGGAAGGGGGCGCCCTACTTTGAGCTGGAGGGGACGTTTGAGGGGGTGCGGCAGTCGCCCACCTCAGTGCGCCTGGCCTACGTGCCCGGGGAGGGCAAAAAGATGTTCGTCAATGGCGCGGAGCTCGACCGCCTGGCCGACATCGTGGGAATGCTGCCGGTCGTCGTGTTTTCGCCGGAGGACTACGACCTGACGGCCGGCGGGCCCAGTGAGCGCCGGCGCTTCGTCAACAACATCCTCAGCCAGGCGCGGCCCGTGTACATGGACGACCTGATGAAGTACCGGCGGGCGCGCCGTCAGCGCAACGAGGTGCTGCGCAGCTATCGGAAGCGTCCCGACCCGCCCCCGCCCGAGCTGTTGGAGCCGTGGACCGAAGAGCTCGTCACGCTCGGCAGCCGCGTCATTCGCCGTCGTCAGCAGTTCCTCCAGACCTTTGCGGACGACCTGACCGAGGCGTACGAGCGGATCGAGGCGGTGGCCGAGCGGCCCACCATCGAATACGACACGATTGCCGACCTCGAGCCCGACGCCGCGACGGAGGACATTGCCGAGGCCTTTCGGGAGATTCTCGATCAGAAGAAGCACCAGGAGCGGGATCGGGGCACGACCCTCGCCGGCCCCCAGCGCGACGAACTCATCTTTCGTCTCGACGACCTGGAGGTGCGGCGGTACGGGTCGCAGGGGCAGCATCGGACCTTTGCCATGGCCCTGAAGCTGGCGCAGTATTTCTATCTGAAGGAGCGCAGCGACACCGACCCCCTGCTGTTGCTCGACGATGCCTTTGGCAAGCTCGACGTGCACCGGACGGATGTCTTTCTGGATCTCCTGCAGTCGGACGTCGTCGGGCAAAGCCTCATCACGGCCACGCGGCGAGCCCCCTTCGAGGCTGTAATCAGCGCCAATCCGGAGGACCATCACGCCCTTCGTGTTCGACGGGAGGAGGGGGCCGCCCAGGTCGAGACGGCGTCTGAGCAGTCAGACGCCGGGGAGACGATCCCCGAGGCCGAGCTCTCCGAGCCCCTCGATCCTGCGCCGGCCTCCGACGGAGGATGAAAGGCTATGCTCTCGTTGACGCGAGAGTCCTCGTTTCGGCATCCTCATTCACAAATCGATGACTGAGCACTTCTCAACGATGATTGCTCCTGTGTCGCAACGCACCCTGGCTGTTCATCGGCTGTGCCTTCGGGCGCTGCTGCCCGTGCTGATGCTTGTCCTCTCCGTCGCCGCGGGCGGATGTGTGTCGAGAGGGACCAATCCTGTGTCCGGCAATACCCGTGCCTTTGGGTATACGTGGGAAGAGGAGCAGAAGCTCGGCGATCAGGCCGATGATCAAATTCGGCAGCAGTACGGAGTCTACGAGGATGAGGAACTCGGTCAGTACGTGGACGAGCTGGGCCAGGAGCTGCTGGCCGAAAGTCACCTGCGGCGTTCCGACACGGCCGAGAAGTTTCGGGAGACGGAGTTCGAGTTCCGTGTCCTCGACAGTCCCGTCATTAATGCTTTCGCTCTGCCGGGGGGCTACGTCTACGTGACGCGGGGGCTTCTCGCGCACCTCAACAACGAGGCCCAACTGGCCGTCGTCTTGGGGCACGAGATCGCGCACGTGGCAGCCCGGCATGCCTCCCAGCAGGCAGGGCGCCAACAGCTCACGCAGGGATTGCTCTTGGGGGGGGCGTTGGCTGGAGGGCTCGCGTTCGGGGGAGATGTGGCCGAGCAGGTGATTGGCCTCGGGGGGACGGCCGCTCAGCTTCTCTCCCTCAGCTACAGCCGAGACAACGAGCGGGAGTCGGATCGGCTGGGGGTGGAGTACGCCATTCGGGCCGGCTACGAAGCCTCAGAGGGAGCCGACTTCTTCACGACGCTGGAACGCATCCAGGAACAGCAGGGACAAACGCTTCCGACGTGGCAGTCGACCCACCCGGATCCCGGCGAGCGAGAGCAGAACATTCCTGAGATTGCCGAAAAGTGGAGGGAAAAGCTGGAGCAGACAGCTTCGAGGGTAAATCAAGAGGAGTACTACTCAACCATCGAAGGAATCGTCCTCGGACAAAATCCACGGCAGGGCTTTACGGAGGAGGGCGTCTTCTATCATCCGGAGCTTGCGTTTCGGTTTTCAATCCCGAGGGACTGGAACGTACAAAACCAGCCGCGCCAGGTGGCCGTGATTCAGCCCGATCAGGAGGCGTATCTGGTCTTTCAGTTTGCAGATGCCGACTCCCCGGAGGAAGCCGCGAAGAAGTTTGCCGGGCAAGAGGGCTTGACCGTCGTCGAGCGCCAGCGCGGCGACGTGCATGGATACGACGCCCAGCGAGTCCTGGCCGAAGGGCAAACACAGCAGGGGCAGACGGTGCGGGTCTTGGCCTACTTCATCGAATACGAGGGGAACGTCTATCAATTTCAGGGACTCACCACCGCCGAGCAGTACAGCACGTACCGGAGCACCTTCGAGCAGTCCATCACCAGCTTCGACCGGCTCACCGACTCGAGCATACTCGACGTTCAGCCCACCCATCTCGACATTCGGCCCGCCCCCAGAACGGACGCCTTCCGCTCATTCTTAGACGAGGACAATCTGCCGCAGGACATGACCGCGGAAGAACTCGCGATCATCAATCAGGTGGAGGTCGACCAGACGGTGGAGTCGGGACGGCCGCTGAAGCTTCCCGAATAGCGTCGAAATCGGCAGGCCGGAGAGAACACCGATCAGCGCGCTTGGTCGCTTCCCGGCATGGTGGGCTCTCCCTCTTCCTCGCTCGGGGGAATGACGCGCCCTTCTCCTCCGAGGACCATCTTCCCTTCTCGATAGATGTACGTGCGCACTTTTACGTGCTTATTCTCATCGATTTTCTCGGAGACTTTGATTTGGACCCGCACCTCTGACCCGACGGGGACGGGGCGCAGGAAACGGCAAGAAATGCCAACGGCGATGCTTCCGTGCCCGGGAAAGTCGCGCCCGAGGACCTTCGAGATGAGACCCAGAAGGAGGACCCCGTGGACGATGGGGCGGCCGAATCGAGAGTGTTCGGCGGCGTAGTCTTCGTCGACGTGAATGGGATTGTCATCGCCTGTAATCTCGGCGAACTTCATGACGTCCTCGGCGGTGATGACTCGCGTCCACTCGTGGGAGTCGCCAATTTCGATTGACTCGTACGTATTAGCCATGAGATGCAGATCGTTGCGGATGCACGCGTCGTATTTGTGGAATAGGTCCCGCCACAAAGGATAGGAAGAAACAAGGGAAAAACCCACCCTCGCCGGAGCGAGGTCCCTGTGTCTTTCGTGTAGAGTGGGTGTTGAAGGCAGGTTTCCCGTCGTGGAACTGATGGGAGAGGGGTCGCACTGCGGGGCTGAGGCCCGCTTCTTTCACTTTTCAGGTGGGATGCACCGAATCCTGCGTGTGTGAGGAACCAGGCCCCCATGTGTTGAACTGCACCCCTTCTCGGGAAAACGAACCGCTACGGACGGGGCGACGACAACGACCACGTGAGCCCGACCGATAGCCCCACTCGGTTTTCGTAGAGAGCCCCGAAATCGGTGGACACGGCGGCGCGGGCGGTAACGGGATCGAAGCGCCCGGTGAGCTCCAGGACGGTCGAGTACTGGTCGGTTCGATCGGTGCGGCGGTCGACCCTCTGGGAGCAAGAGGCGGCTGCACAGACGTACTGCCCCCCGTAGTGACGGCTGTAGGTAACGAGCACCGAGTAGTCGAACGAGGGAGCGAGCCGGCCCTGGAGTCCGAGGTGGTGGGCCACGACGATATTGTTGCTGACACCCGGGCCGTTCGGGTTTTCGAGCAGAAGGGGCGAGCCGAGCGTGAAGCCGCGATGGGTCCAGCCTGCTCGGTAGTGGCCATTGTTGTAGTACGAGTCCTGGCCGCGTTCTTCGCCTTCGCTGTACTTGGCGTTGTGGCGGGTGGCGTTGAGGTGCTCCCAGAGGACGGTCGTGACCAGATGGTCGGGGTCGGACCGTTCGAGGCGGATCTCCCAGAGGCCGTCCCAGGGGTTGCGGAAGAGCAGAGAGGGACGGTCCGTGTGGTGGAAGTAGCGAGAGATCTGCGCTTCCCAGCCGTCCCTCTGCACGGCAACGGCAAAATCGTATCCTGCCTCTGAGGCTCCAATGGTCCCTTTCTGGTCGCGTTCGGGGGCCGTTTCGCCTCCGGACTGCCCCCCGAGGACGCGGAGAAGGGTGCCGAGGTCCTGAGGCATCTGTCCCAGAGTGGGATGCGTGCCGCCCCAGATGGTGTGCTGCAGGATGCCGGCGTGAAGCTGCAGGGGGGAATGGCGGGGGAAAATGCGCAGGTACGCGTATTTTTCGTGCAGGTAGGCATTGCTCACGTACCGGTCCTCGGGAAACCATCCGTGGGCCATATAGCCCTTCGCGGCCAGCGTCTCGTCGGTCCCGGGAACCGGAAGGTAGGACGACGTGCCCAGTGCCACCTTCGGCAGAGGCGGGGCGTTGCGACTGCGCCCCATGGAGCCCAGCGAGAGGGTGGGATGTGCGAGGCCGGTGGGGCGCTCTTCCCAGCGGCCGGCCTGGAGCCAGAAGGACCTGTACTTGAGACGTCCGTACAATTCATGCGCGTGGACTGTGGACTGACTAGAGGCCCGGGCGAGGAGTTCGCCGCCGACCTCCGCGTCGATCGAGGAGCTGAGGGCGAACGAGCGGGCCAGCGACATCCGCAGGAGAGCATTGGCGGAGGTCGAGTCGACAGCACCGTATTGGTTGGCCCGAAGCCAGAAGGGAAGGGCGCTGCCCGAAGACGCCAGGGCCTCGGCCGACACCTTCGCCTGCCAGGACGACGGCTGCGCTCGAAGTTCTGCCTCTCCGGCTCCAAGCAGCAGGAGGATCAAACACGTAATGGCCGAAACGGCTCGGCCGGAATCTCGTCGATGTTGCATGGGGCAAAAGGCCAATCGTGGAGGGCAAGAGACAGGGCGCCACAGGCCGTCCACACAATACGAAAGACGAAGCGCAAGGGTTAGCGCACCTCTTCGGGCAACGAAAGCTCTTCTAGGTCTTCGACGTCCTCCCCCACCGCCTCCACGGCCGTCGTGCCGGTATAGACGAGGAAGTTGAGCAGCCGGTCGAGGAGGGTTTGGGCGAGCAGCATGCTCGCGACGGGCGCCGTAGGGATGTCTAGCGGGCCCGCGAGCTCGACGCTGGCACTCATGAAGAAGAGGCTCCGGGCCGGCACGAAGGGCATCTGGTTGATGACGATATACAAGGCGAGCAGGGTGATCCAGGTGCCCAGGGGGACCTCGGGAATGACGACGGCCCACTGCGTTACCTGAAAGCCATTGTTGAGCACGAACCGGACGAAGTGGCCCGCGCCGAGCAGCCAAAGGAGAGAAGTCGGAAGCGAAAAGATCGAGCGCCGAAAGGTAATTCCGAGGACGAGGGCGCAGATCACGACAGCAACGCCTGCCGCGATGGTGTAGGTTTCGTTCGGGAGGTACTGCCGGAGCAGCTCGATCTGACCCGTGAAAAAGAAGAGACCCAGCAGCAGGAAGGCGACGCTGGTGGACGTCGCCGACGAAATGATCGTATTGTCCTTAATGGTGCGGAGGGCATCTCCCTGGCCGAGGTTCGTTTCACGGCGGGTCCACAGGTAAAAGTAGGCCTCCCCGGAGTAGCCCAGGACGTCATTGTTCAGCACGCGCTTTCGAAAGAGAACGGGGAGCAGGTCCCGATATCGAGCGTTCCACGCCGTGCCGTAGAGGACCGCTTCCGTCAGTGGTAAGGTGCCATACATCAGGAGCAGGAGGACGTAGAACCAGGGCGTCGTAGGGAGGGACGCCCACACGTTTCCCCAGCCGATGGTCGTTAACTGGTAGGCGAGGTACACTGAGACGGCGCCTACAAAGAGCCATCGAAGTCCCGTGAGCAGGCGCTGTCCGAGGCGGCTTTCCTGAAACTCCGCCCACCAGTCGCGGACACGTTCGTAGTAGGGGCGCAATCGATCAATCATGCCTCAGAGGCGCGCAACGGGATAGGCGAGGTTACGGAGAGTCAATGTTGGTACTGAAGTCGTAGCCGACTTCGTCGAGCACTTTTTCGATTCCGGCCCGCCGAATCCCGTCTCGAAGACGCTCCTCGGCTTGGTCCACCTCGTGCCAGGAAGATAGGGACGGTTTGTGGATGTGAGCCCGAGCATACTCGAGGACCGGCGACGGAAGGGAGCCTGGAAGAAGA
>CAYXAD010000093.1:1654-12136 GCA_964462965.1 uncultured Salinivenus sp. | reverse complement strand
GTGCTACCGGCGTGAGAGGCCGGCGTCCTAGACCCCTAGACGAACGCGGCAGGTCGCGTCGATAAGTCCGTTCGGTCCTACACAGGGGGCCCCTCCAGGTTTCAGGTTCACCGAAATTCCACCCCCTCCTGTTCAAACCTACACGTCTGCCTGCTTTCACGTCAGCTTGCTCTTCTGAATAGGTATTTCGTAATCTTCTGGGAAACACGTACGTTACGGTGACGTGCACCCATCGGTTGATATTGCTCTCAGACCGAATAATGTCTCTTTCAAAAGGGGGCTTCTTACTCTCTCGTCTGAGTTCGCTTCGTCTAGCGTCCCTTTGTCCTGACTCTACGTACTTATCGACAATCCTGTATCTATGCGACTTTCGCACCTTTCAGACCGCTTTTCGCTCGTCCTTTGTCTTCCTCTTTTGCTGTTTGCTTTCGGCCTAACGGCCTGTGGAAGCGATGGGGCGGAAGAGGAGGAGTCGGAGGACATTGCCTACAATGTGGGCGAGCCTCTGTCGGACTCGACTCTTGCCCTCGTCGTCTCGTCGGAATACGGCACCGACAGCTTGGGGGCCGACCAGTACCGGCAACAGCTCGGGATGCAAATGCAGCGCCAGTCGCCCAATCAGCGCTCGGGCGAGCAGATGCAGAGCATGCACCGCAACATGGTCCGCGGATTTGTGGGCCAGCACGTGATGCAGGGAGAGGCCCAGTCCCAGGATCTCGAGGTGGATACTGCCCAGGTGACTGCTCAGCTCAATCAGATCAAAGAGCGGTACGAAAGTGAAGAGCAGTTCCAGCAGCAGTTGGCCCAACAGAACGTAACGATCGACTCGTTGCGCGGCTACATTGCGACTCAGATGCAGCAGCAGGCTCTTCAGGAGCAGATGTCGGAGAGCTTCGACGAACCGTCGGAGGGAGAGGTCGAAGAGTATAGCAAGGAAAACCGGCGAATCCGTGCCCAGCACATTCTGATTCGCGCTGGACAGGATGCTCCGCAGTCTAAGGTGGACTCGGCCCGGCAGGCCGCGCAGGCGCTCCTCGACAGTGCTCAAGCCGGCGCCGACTTTGCTGAACTTGCCCGTCGTCACAGCGAAGGCCCCTCGGCCGAACAGGGAGGCGACCTGGGCTACTTCACGAGAGACCAGATGGTCGAAGAGTTTTCAGACGCCGCCTACGCACTGGCGGACTCCGGCGACGTGGCCCCGGAGCCGGTGCGGACCGACTATGGTTTCCACGTCATCCGCCTGACGGACCCAGGGGAACCCATGGACACCAGCCAGGCCCGCCAGAGGATGACGGAGCAGCGCCGTCAGGACGCATTCGAGAATGAACTCGACTCACTGATGGAGAAGGCGACCGTCCGGATCAATCCAGACATCGTTGAGGCCGGCCTCGACGAAGGGTAGTCTCTTCTCCGGACGTTGAAATGAATGCCCCCTCTTCGCTGACCGCGGAGAGGGGGTTTTTTATTTGAACGCGTTAAGGGCTGGAGGTGTGGAAGGTTGGAAGTGTGGAGGTTTTTTAACTATCCCTCTTGTATTCTTCCACACGTCCATCCCTCCAACCGTCCACCCATCTACAAATCTACCTTTTGATTTGTGGATTACGTCTCACGGGCGATCATCTCGACGTGGGGAATGCCGGCCTCTTCGAACCGACGGCCGGTTGACGCAAAGCCCAGGTCAGCGTACCAGTCTTCCAGGTGAGCCTGGGCATGGATGAGGAACGTGTCGAAGCCTGCACGGCGAGCGTCGTCGAGGACGGTGCGGACGAGGGCGGTGCCGTGTCCTTCGCCTCGGTGCTCGGGCAGGACGGCAAAGCGTTCCAGTTTGGCGACCACCTCGTCGCCGTGGGGCACCGCTCGCCATCGGGCCGTGGCCACCGCCTGGTCGTCGATCCAGCCCAGTACGTGCCGGCTCGTGTCGTCGTGGCCGTCCCACTCCTCGTCGGGCGGGCACTCCTGCTCCTCGATAAAGACACGCTCGCGAATGGAACGGGCCCGCTTCCAATCCGACTCGCTCTGGACGGGGGTGATCTTCATGAAACGTGGCAAGGGGTCCTGTGGGGGCGCGACGGGGGGCTAACGCATTCGGAAGGGCAGCCGGAGGTTCCCTGCGCTCTCGTCGGGGCGATTGGAGCGAGAGGGGAGCCGCTGAGGCTCAAGAAGCGGCGAGCCGGTCCGCCAGCTGTCGGGCCTGGGCAAAAAGGGTATGGACGTGCGTGTAGACGAAGCGGGCACTCCGACCCAGCAGGTGCAGATTCTCGAATCGCCCCAGATAGTCCTTCAGTTGCTCTGCTTTCGCCTCGGTCCCTACTTCCAGCACCGGATAGGCGTAGGGAACGGCACGCGTGTCGAAGGCCACGACGTCTTCGGGGGCCGCAAGCCCCTGGGACGAGAGCAAATCGACAGCCATTCGCTTTAGGTCGTCCGGCGGGGTCTCCCACTGTGCGTCTCCAGGGTCGCATGGCAGTTCCAGGACGACGGCGGTCCGATCCGGGGGAGCCATGAGCGGACTCCGATTTTTGGGTTCGTACAGGCGGGTGAAGGGAACGGACCGTTCGGGAAAGTACAGCGAGGCGTTCGGGGTCAGGTGGGAAACGTCGAGGCCCAGGACCGCGAGGCGCAGGTGGCGAAACCGGATGGACTCGCCAAGGGCTTGCACCTCCGACGGAGGGGGAGGATCGAGAAGACGGAGCACGAGGGTCAGGGGCAGTGTGCTGACGACGGTTTCGGCACGGAGCGCTTCGTCCTCGTTCACGAGGAAGCGGGTGAGCCGCTCCCCGTCGTGTTCCAGACGGGTGATGCGGGCGCCGGTGTGGATTCGGTCGCGACCGAGGGCCTCGGCGGTGGCCTCGGCAATCTGACCGTAGCCGTGTGCGGGATAGTAAAACGAACCGTCGAGGTGACGAACCTTGGAGCGGGGATCGCCAATGGCTTCCAACAGGAACGTCTTGAGGTCGAGCCCCTCCAGGCGGCCCCCCGCCACCTGTGGAGAAAGGCGGTCGGGGACGGTTCCCCAGAGCTTTTCGGTGTAGTTTAGCAGGAAGAGCTTCGACAAGGTGGGCCCGTAGCTCGCGTGAGCCATTTCCGCGAAGTGCTGCGGCGAGGAACTCGAGGGCCAGACCACGGAGAGTTGCTCCCATGCGATGCGAGCGAGAAGAGAAAGGGGAAGCTTTTGGAGGAGGTCGTAGGGGGCGAGTGGAAAATCGATGCGGCGGCCCCGCCAGGAGATCTGGCTGGGGGCTACGATGCGCCGGAGATCGTCGCCGAGAAGGGCCTTCACGTCGGCCGTCACGCGGGGGTTTTTGTCGTGAAATCGGTGAGCGCCGGTGTCGTAGCGGAACGGGCCGAGCTGAAGCGTTCGAGCATTCCCGCCGACCTGCGCCGAAGCTTCGTAGAGGCGGACGTCCAGGCCCCGTCGACGGGCGTAGAGCCCGGCGGCAAGCCCCGCAGGCCCGCCGCCGAGCACGGCAATGGACACGTCGGAGGTTGCGTCAGTGGTCATAGACGTACACCGTGACTTCGGGCCACATGCGGTTGACGTAGGGGTTGTGGTAAAACGTATGGACGTGGTCCGGCGGGGCCTCGAGGACGGAGGCGTAGGTGCCAATGACGAGCGTCTGGCCGTCGGCCGGGGGACGCCGAAGGCGCTTCAGGTCGGTCGAGTCCTCGACGGAGAGGTAGTGCGCCTTCACCTGCTGCGCGCGCAGATAGTCATTGACCAATGGCACCGAGGCGATCCGGAGGGGATCCGTTCGCTCGCCTTTGGTGTCCACGAACGCTTTGGTCTGGGCAATGGCGGTGGGGCTCCGATGCTGATGGACCAGCACGAGGGTGACGGAGGCGTAGGCCACGAAAAAGAGGGCGACCGCGATCCGGCTCCACCAGGCCTTCCGCTGCCAGAAGGCCACTGCTCCGGCGGCCAGTCCCATCCCCAGAAACGGAAGCAGCGGCAGGACGTGCCGGCTCTTGTGGATGACGTTCTGAAAGAAAAAGATCCAGACGGCGTAGAGGGCTACGCCTCCGCCGACCCACAGCAGGCTCCGCCGCCAGGCCGGAGAGCGTAGTCGCCAGAGACGCTGCGCTCCAACGGTGCCGACCCCCAGCAGGCCGACTCCTACGACGACCGTGAGGGGATGGCGCCCCGGCCACCAGCCGCCGAAGCCGTCGGCCCACAGGCCCTCGACCAGGCCCAGCAGACGGGCCGTCAGGTCGGAATTGGTGTGCACCGTGCCCCCGAAGTCGGTGAAGTGGCCGGCGGTTTGGGCCCAGGCCACGTCGAACAGCGTAGCGAGGCCCGTGTCCAGGATCATGGGCACCAGCCACACCAGGACGCCGGCAGTGCCCGCCAGGAGGACCTGTCCACGCCGAGGCGTGTGCCAGAGGACGCCAATCACGACCGGCAGGAGCAGCGGCAGGTACGAGAGGCGCAGTCCGGCCAGGAGCCCGGCGAGAGCCAGGCCGAGGAGGGCGGGACGAAATCCAAAGACGTGCTCGGGGAGATGGTCACGGCGTGGGAGGAGGGCCTGCAGGAGGAAGACGAGCGCCGAGAGAGCGACTGCGGTGCCCAGCAGGTCGGGCATGTAGCGGTTTCCCATCAGCCACAGCAGAGGGGCAAAGAAGAGAATCCCGGCCAGTGCGAGGCCTTCGATGGAGCGAAGGGAGAGGCCGCGCAGCCGGAGCGCAGCCCAGATAAGCACGGCCGTGGCGAGTCCCCCGACGAGCGAAAACCCGAGACTAAAGCTCCCGGTGAGCAGGTGGGCCCCTTTGGCCCAGATCCAGAAGACCGGATAGCCCGGGAAGTGCGGCTGGAGCGCCGCCACGTCGTACCCCTGGGTCACGCTGAGGGCAAAGCGAAGGCTGTCGGGGTCTTCGATATAGGTGATTGTGGTGAGAAGACGGCTGGCTACACACGCGAAAAGCAGGGTTGCCCACGCGGCTCTCCGGGAACCGGTCAGCGACGCACCGAGACGAGAGATCGCCTGTCGGACTGAGCCGCCGGTCAGGGGCTGCTTCCTCCGTCGTCGTGGTTGGTGGGACCGTGTGCCTTCGTTCACTGGGGTCTTTGTGACAGGCGTTTGCTACTGGCGTGTACAAATTTTATGTCTCCAGCCATGTCTTCCACCGTAACACAGCGAGTTCTCATAGAGAATATTTTCCCGTCGAGATTCATTTCAACGGTGAGGTAGGGACGCATGGCGATGCGTCCCTACTGTAGCGTCTGGGCTCCATTGGGGAGGGAAGGAAACATCCAGCCCGCGCGTGCAGCGCCTAGAAGCACGTAGAAAAACCCGCACACCGCCTTTGCTAAAGAAGAGAGACCGGGCCTTTTCCTCAGCGGTGAGGGAAGAGGCCCGGTCGTGCTCTCTCCTAAGGATTCAGGATCTCGGCGTCAGAAGGGAAGTCCTCATAACTCATTCCTCGTACCCCCGACGTCCGAGGACCGCGGATGACTGACCGTTCTAATCGCTTGCAGTCTGCGGCCTGGCCCGAAAGCTATCGGGGTCGGCCGTCCGCTGGCGTGAAAAATGGCGTATAGGTCGCGACTTGCGACAGAGCGTTACCACGCCTCCACGTTGCTGGAGTTGAAGCCGTAGGCGTCCGCAATGATTTGCGTCGCGTTCGCGAGGTCCTCTTCGTAGTCCGACACCGTCATCTCCCCGTACGGCGGGTCATTGCCGATGTCCTGGAGGATCTCGTTCAGCTGCGACTCGCTCAGTTCACCGCTGTAAAACTGCAGGTTCCAGGCAAACGCCTTGGCCTCGCCCCAGGCCCCCTCGTCGATGTCGCCCTGCTCGACCGTTTTGCTATCGTCGAGGTCACTCAGTTCTCCCTCCATGGAATTGATGTAGTGGATCGCGTTGACCGCCACGGTGGCCTCCCAGGCGTCGAGGGCCGTCTGAGCGTGGTCGGAGGGATCCTCACCATTTTCGATGTCTTCGCGGCCCTGGACGAGCGCATCGAAGGCCCGCCGGGCAAAGTCGTTGGAATTTCCATTGTTCTCGGCCGCGGCGGACCGCTCGATGGCGTAGGTGGCCCAGGTGTGGGCGTATTCGCTCGTGAGGTCGACGGAGCCGTTGTCGTCGAGGTCCTGGGCGGGACCGCTGGCCAATCCTTCTTCCCCACCGCTGTAGTCGAGGAACGGCTCGAGGGTGCGAGGGAAGCCGAAGTAGCCGAAGGCCGCGTCCCACTGCTCGGCCTGGTTCTCAGAGACGTCTCCGCTGGCGAAGTCGTCGAGAATCGATGCGCCTCGACCATAGATGGGCGTTCCCAGCAGCATCTTTTCGGCAAACTGGCTCAGGACGATGCCGTTGTCCGTCGTAGCCACATTATCCGACCCGGCTCTCTCGAAATAAAATTCGAGCAGCTGGTCCGTCGTCACCTGCGACCCCGGACTGGGAGAGTCGCCACTTTCCAGATTCTGGCTTTGCAGGAGGGGGGATTCGTCCGTCAACGCAGAGAGATCGACCCCGCTCGCGATGTCGCCGTAGGTGCTCTGCTGAGCCGAGATGCCTGAGGTCGGGACGGTCTTGCTGTCAATGGTGCCCGTGTATAGCTCGTCGAGAGTGGTTTCCGAGTTTTCGGATGCGTTCCCGACCCGAACCCCGAGGTCGAAGGCCAGCAAATTCGTCACCGTCTCCGCCCCGTAGTTGCTGGACGGATACTCGAACGTGTCGGCTCCATCGTCACCGTTGTCTCCGTTGGAGCCGGTGAGGTCACAGCCCGTGAGGACCAGCCCCACGGCGAGGAGGGGAACGAGGAGAATGCGTGTATAGCGAAGGGAGGAACGTTGCATAGGAGCGTTTGCGTTGTTGTGAGTGTCAGAGTGAAAACGCGCTCCGCCCTCCGAAGCAGGGAGGGCGGAAGCGTTTTTCCTAAAAGTCGTACTGAATCGAGAGATTAATCTGTCGGCGGGGGCCGGGAAGAATGCCGGTGCTCAGGTTGGCGCTCGGCTGTCGGGGGTTGGAGTGCAGCCGGGAGCCGATGTAGACGTTGTCCGTGACGTTCTTGGCGGTGAGCTGGACGCTGAGGGCTTCGGAGTACTCGTAGGTGGCCCCGGCGTCGAGCACCGTATGGGCGGGCACCGGACCGCGCTCGCCGCGGTTGGTGGTCATCTCCAGGTTCTCGAGGTCGGTGTAGAAGCGACCCACGTAACTGAGGTCGGTCGAAAGCGTGAGCCCGACCTCCGAGAACGTTTTCGACAGGCCCACCGTGGCGGTGTGAGGGGGCGCCGCGGGCAGCTCGTTGCCGCTGATGTCTTCCGGCGAACCGTCGATGGCACTCGTCACGAGGCCCTGCACTACGCTCGACTGCAGGTAGGTGTAAGACACGTCGAGGGTCGGTAGCAGCCCGGCGACGGCGGTGCCCTCAATCGTCGTTTGGGCCTCCACGCCGTAGTTCTGCACGACCCCGAGGTTCTGCTGGAAGCGAGTGCGCCCGCCGACGAGGTCCTCCACGTAGAGGTAGAAGCCGGTAACCTCGAACTGAGCCGCCTCGCTGCGCCCTCGCACGCCCAGTTCCGAGTTCCAGCTCTTTTCGGGCTTCAGGTCGAAGCCCCCCTCCTCCCCCGCTGCCGTGGGCGGCTCGAAGCCGACGATCGCAAACGTGGCGCTGGAGGGCGGCGTATACCCCCGGTGGACGCCGCCGAAGAGCCGAAGGTTGCTGTCCCCGACGCGCGGCCCTAGGTCGTAGGTTCCCAGGTTCAGGTTGAAGCCGACCCCGGGCAGGGGCACTACGTTCGTCTTGTCGCGGTAGAGGCCGCCGTAGAGGCGATCGATGCGCTCCTGCTCGAAGATCTCCAGACGGAGGCCGGGCGAGAGGCGGAGCGGCCCCCACTGCACCTCCTCCAGGGCATAGAGGGCGAAGGCCGTAGTCGAATAGGTCGTGCTTCCGCCCACAATCTCTAGGGACGAGGGGGTCGACGGGTCGCCGCGAAAAAAGACCCCCTCCCGTACGCCCACCTCGTCGCTGATCTTCCGATGGTCCTCGAACCGCTCCCAGTGCAGGCGCCCCCCAATCTCAAGGCTGGCGTCGCCCCCAAAGAGGCCGTGCCGAACGTCCACCGTGTGCTCGACGCCCCCCACGTAGAAGGTGCGCACGTTGCCGAAGTACGGCCCTTCGAGGTCCCCTTCCACTGCGTCGCTGATGCCGACGCGCATGAGCGGTCCGGGCCTCGAGGGCGACACGGGCTCGGCGTCCACGTCGGGGTTCTGGTAGGCATCGGCCCTCACAAATACGTCCTTCTCCCGCCACCAGGGCCGGTCGAACACGTTGGCGTAGAGCCGCGTGGTGCCCTCTACGTCGTCGGCGTAGCGGCGGTTGTAAATGCCCCCTAGCGACGCCCGGAAAATGCGATAGAAGTCATCCTCCTTCGGATTGAAGTCAGGGTCAGTGCGGAAGGAATAGGGGGTGAGGCCGGTGTAGGTCGCGTTCAGTCGTTCGTAGTCGACGTTCGTCTTCAGGTAGAGCGTCCGATCCTCGTCGATCCGGGCTTGGAGTTTGGCCGTGCCGTTCAACTGGAAGAAGTCGTTGTGTTCGCGGTATCCGTCCCCGCGCTTAAAGAGCAGCTGCACCTGCGGACGCAGGGCGTCGTTGCCAAAGCCCCCGACCTCCCCGAAGGCACTGACATACCGATGCGTCCCGCCCGTTAGTTCGAAGGTGCCGCCTGGCATGTGACGCTGCGGGCGGCTCGTGACGTAGTTGATGACGCCGGCCATCGTCTGCGGGCCGTGCCGGATGGTGGAGGGGCCTTTTATCACCTCGACCTCCTCGATCCGCTCGATGGGCGGGTTGTAGTAGAGGGGCGAGAAGACGTACGGGGCAGGCTGGATTGGCATGCCGTCCTCCATTACGAGCACGCGCTGCGTGCGGCGCGGCTGCAGGCCCCGGATTCCCACCGACATGCGGGTCTGGCCCATGCCGTCGTCGGAGAAGCCGTACACGCCGGGCACATGCGTGAGCGCCTCCTGCGTGCCGATGGGGGCCATCTGCTCCAGTTCGGCGGCGTCTACCTTCGAGGCCGCACCCGGAATGCGAGTCCGAACCTCCTGCGTGGTCCCCGTGATTTCGAGACGGGCAAGTTCGACGGGAGCGCTCTCAAGTTGTACCGTGAGACGGGTCGTCTCTCCGGCGCGAACTTGTACGGTTTGGGTTTGAGAACGGTAGCCGAGGTGTCGAATCTGGAGGGTGATCCGGCCGGGGGGAAGGGACTCGAGGCGAAACCGCCCCTTTTCGTCGGTCGTCGTTCCGAGGGGGCGGTCAGTGTCACGAACCCCGACGGTGGCGCCAGAGAGCCCGTCCCCTGTGACGGCGGTGACGACCCGCCCCGTCACTCGTCCGGTCGAGGCCTCTTGGGCGAGGCCGCTCTGACCGATCAGGCTAAACGCGAAAAGGGTAACGATGGCAATACGGCTCCCGAGTCGTCCCGTTGGTACAGGAAGGTGCATCATGGTTAGAAGCGTTCGGGGTTCGGTGCCTTGAGTCCCAGACCGGTGGAGTCTGCAGGAGTGGCGGAATCGGCCGGGGCAAGGCGCTTGATGCTGCTGTAGCTCCCGCCTGTGCTGGTCGAGTCGGGATCCCTAGGGCCCAGAATGGGGTCGTCCGAGCAGGCAGGAAGAAGGAGGAAAAGAAAAACCAGAAGCACGCCCACGCCCCCGAAGGTCCACCCAGTGATGGTCGAGCGCAGCGAGTCCACGGCGAAGAAGGGATGTGTTTGCTTATCTAGACTAGTTATAAATAGAGAAGAGGCATCGATCGTCGCAACCGTCTGTTGTGTAGAAGTGATTAAATGGCGACGAACGGCGAGACCCTTCCCCGCCGAGGTGAGCGCGTGGACCTTTGTCTCGGTCTGCAGGATTGGGATCTGCGGTTTCGGCCATGTAGGTTACGGGATGCGCGATTCTCCCCTCAATGCTCTTCCACGGTCGGGAGGACTTTGTGCTATGAGCCTCGTCGGTGCACTGCTTCTGATGGTCGTCGGCATTGTCCTCGTCGTTTTCTTTTCCGAGCGGCTCGTTGAGGGCGCCGTCCGGACCTCCTACGGCTTCGGCGTATCGGCTTTTCTCGTCAGCGTCCTCTTTCTCGGCTTCGATCCGGAGAACCTGGCCGTGGGGGCCGCCGGGGCCTACGAGGGAATCGCCGGCATTGCGCTCGGCTCCATCCTGGGGGCGGGGATGGTGGCATTGGCCCTCGCTTTCGGGGTTACGGCGCTCTTTGCCCCGATGACATTTGAAAAGGTGCCGCGCCGCGTCCTGGGCGTGCCGGTCGTCGCCATCGGACTGTTGGGGGGACTCCTTCTAGACGGAGTCCTCTCTCGGATCGACGGAGCACTACTCCTGCTCGGGTACGCCGCGGCCGTCGGTTATCTCATCTGGCTCAGTCGGAAAGGAATCGATGTCGAAGTGGGGGCCACCCCCCGAGAGGCCGAGACAGAGAACCGTTGGCGGGCGGTGGGGCGGCTTCTCCTCGCGCTCGTCCTCATTCTCG
>CAYXAD010000093.1:0-1554 GCA_964462965.1 uncultured Salinivenus sp. | reverse complement strand
TCGCCGGCGGGTTTCTCGCTGGAGAAACGAGCTCGTTGGGGGTCCTTTCGTAGGCCCTTCTCACGGGGAGAACGATCGGAACCACCTCTCTCGGCGTGGCCGTTGGAGAGGCAGTTCGCCCTTCGTTGCCCCCTCTCTTCCTGCGACCATGCCTGCTTCGACCGACGACTGGCCCGATCGCTTCCGCGCCTTCCTGGACGAACAGATGGCCGACGCCGATGCGGCGCACGACCGGGCCCACGTCGAGCGGGTCGTCGCGACGGCCCGGCGTCTTGCCCGACTCGAGGACGCTCAGCGAGAGGTGGTGATTCCCGCTGCCTGGCTTCACGACTGTGTCGTGGTTCCGAAGGATCACCCGCAGCGGGAGCAGGCGTCCAAACGTGCTGCAGAGGCGGCACGGGCCTTTCTGGAGGAGGAAGCGTACCCGGATCGGTGGATTCCCGGAATCGAGCACGCCATCGCGGCCCACAGCTACTCCGGCAACGTGACTCCGGAGACACTAGAGGCTGAGGTCGTGCAGGATGCCGATCGCCTCGACGCCCTGGGAGCCGTCGGCCTCGCCCGCTGCTTCATGGTCGGAGGAACGCTGGGACACGCCGTCTACGATCCCGACGATCCCTTCTGCGAGGAGCGGTTCCCCGACGACGACACCTACGTCATCGATCACTTCTACTCCAAGCTGTTCCGTCTGCCGGAGACGATGGCGACGGCGGCCGGGCGGCAAGAAGCAGAGCGTCGCGTGCAGTTCATGCGCACGTACCTGGACCGGCTGGCGGATGAGATCGGTGCGGGCGTCCCGTCCTGAAGGGGGGCGGACTGGGGCGTCGCCGACGCCGACAGGTGGGGAAATCCGTTCTGGGAGAGGAGGAGCGGCGTCAGACTACCAGTTCGAGGTGGCCGTGCTAAAGATGTCGTCGGCCACTCGTTCGAGGGCCTCCTGAAGGGCTTCCTGTTCGCCGGCAAGCCCCGCCTCGGTGGGGTCGTATTCCCCCGACCCGGTGAACGTCTGGCTGACGAGCTCCTCGTCTTCCGCCTGGTCGACGTAGCGAACCTGTACCCGGATGCTGACGCGATTCGTCGTGGCCCGCTCGTCGCCACTTACCCCCGTTGGCTCGTTCGAGTACTGCTGAATTCGGGCCGTCAGGAGGGCATCGGCCTCTGCGTCGTTGGTCGTCAGCGAGAGGCTCGTGCGGTCGACGAACCGATCCGTAAGGAGCCCGGTCAAATCCTGTCCGAGCGTATTGCTGGGGCTGGCGGTGTTGTCCTCGGCAATGGGGATGGCGATGGTTTCGAGGTGGGACGGAATGGAGGCGCCGGAGAAGGAATAGAAGCTGCACCCCTGGACGGAGACGAGGCCGGCACACAGGATCCCGACGAGTGCAAACCGCAGGATCCGCCACAGGTCGAGACGCGGGGAGAACGAGACGCGGGGATGGGGGAGGGAGGGAATCACGTTAATTACGTTCGTATAGTCCAATCATCGGCCTGGGAAATCATGCGGACGAGCTGTCCTAAGATTCGATCATACTTTTCGTCCAATTGCTTGGCCACGTC
>CAYXAD010000092.1:0-12166 GCA_964462965.1 uncultured Salinivenus sp. | reverse complement strand
CGTCTACCACTTCGGCGGTAGCGGCAGGTAGGGCGTCCTCGGCGGTAAACTGCTGTTGGAGCTGCCCGGCCGACCCCTTCTCTTCGGAGTTGTTCTGAGCGTACATGGATCGGCCTCCCGCAAGGAGGAGAACGAGACCCAGAAAGCCTAGCACGAACGGCAGCCCCTGTCGCCGATGAAGAGTCATGTCAGATAGCACGGTTGACTCGTAAAATGAATGGATTGTGGCAACATTGGGTCAGTGACAGTGACCGTGGGCCTCGGACCAGACCTGGCCCGGCGGGCACCTCGACGAGTCCTCTCCGCACTGGGAGAGGGACAAGCCCGCAATGGTGAGCCCAATCGCGAGCGTGAGCACCGTAAGGAGGCGGGCCTGGGTGGTGGAGGAGAGCCACCCCGACGACCCCATACAGCAGTACTTGTACTTCTTACCACTCCCACAGGGGCAGGGATCATTGCGGCCGGGGTCGGAGGGCATCGATCGAGTCGTATTCTGTGACGGTTGCGAAGGTGAACAGTGTGCCCTTCGGCATCAGCTCCCAGCTTCTTCGTCAGGGCCGTGAGGAACTGCGGAAGGCCGCCCGGGCTCTGCCGCAGGGCCTGCCCGAAGGACTGGAAGGATTCTTCAGAAAGCTGGAGGTACCGATCTTTGCCGGTTGCCTCGTACAGCTCCACGAGATGGGTCAGCGCAATGGCGTTGTCTGCATGGACATTTGTCCGGAGCTGTCTTGTACGAGAGACGGCGAAGAGAGCGTCGGGCCTAAGGCTCGTTTGCTTACTTCCGCCCCGAGGCTCCCTCCTCTGTGCTGGACGCCGCCGCGACCTCCTGATCGATGAGCTGACCGATGCAGGCTGCCGAGCGGCTGCCGACAATCTTGTTCCCGATGGCCAGGGTCGGCGTACTGTCGACCCCCGCTTCACGGGCCTGCTGGGCAAGACGCTGCACCTCGTCGCGCTTGGCTCCATTTTGGAGCTTCTGTTTCAGCCACGCCCGGTCGATTCCAATGTCCTCAGCCATCGAGAGGACTTCGGATCGACTCAGCCCCCCCTGGGTGGACGGGTTCTCCAGCTGCTGGTCGATCATCTCGTAGTACTTGCCCCGCTCGCCGGCCAGGAGGATGGCCTGAATCTGAGGCACCGAGTATTGCCAGAGCGGAAGCGGGTGCTTGTAGTAGCGCACCTGGTCGCCATAGGTCTCCATCACCTGATCCATCACCGGCTTGAAGCGCTGGCAGTGCGGACAATTGGGATCGAAGAATTCAATGAGCAGCACGTCGGCAGAGGGATTCCCCAACACTGGATCCCCGAAGGAGACAAGCTCCTGCGGATCGACCTCCAGCTCTCCTTCAAACGAGCACGACGATTGAGCACTCGCCGGCGAGGAAGAGAGAGCAGCAAAACCGCCGATGAGAAGGAGGAGAAGCGGCAAACGCAAAGCGCGGAACGAAAAAAAGCGAAGCATGACGAAAAAACGATCGGTGAAATAAATTCGAAGGAAAAAACCAGGAGCCAACCACAAACGGAGGTCTTGTCCAGGGAAACGCAGACGTAGGCGAAAGCCACGCCGGGCGAGCTCTCGACGGACAAGCGTCTCGGCTTTCTTACGAGGGGGACGAGGAATCACATGCCCCTTCTGTATACTCCCCCAACATACATGATACGTGCCAGAGAGGCATCCCGGACGAAGCCGTCTCGTGCCGGCAGACGACTACAGGAGCAGCCCGACGGTCCGAAGAGAAGCGAGTAGACCCGGTGGGGAAGGAGAGCTGGAGGGGGACGATCTGTGGACGGTATACTTCGAAGCCGGAGGAACGGTGTGGTTCTCTTCCGGACCCTCAACATTCAAGATCTCCCCATCGAGACCCCAGCGGGGAGCAGCATCACCGCGACGAGGAGGCCGGCGATGCCCGGAAGGTAGAGGGGGGACCGAAGCACGACGTTGAAGGCAGCCTTCGCGCGGTCAGTGGGTACCACCTATCTCCATGGGATCTCCCATGTTCCCCTTTATAGACGTGGGGTCGCTCGTCCCGTCTCTCATTCATGCGGAATCATCTTCGAATGGGTCCCTCACAGTGGGTCCCGAGCGCTTGTGGACCAGGAGATCCTGCTCCGTTCTCGTCCCTTCGACTCATCCCAATCTGCTTGCTGTGTTCCATCGCGCGGAGAGAGGTTCTCTGCCCCCGGTTCCCCCGTCACTATCCCCTTTCCCAGTCCCACGAACGTCATGCATAAGGCAAAAAGAAACATTCGCGGCCTCCAAATGCGCTGGGAGGAAGCGGGCGAGGGCCCGCCCGTCATCTACCTCCACGGGATCCCGACCAGCCCGCGACTCTGGCGGCACGTGATCCCTCAGGTCGAAGGTGCACACTCGCTCGCGTGGGAGATGGTCGGCTACGGCGGCTCGATCAATCAAGGCCGTGGGCGTGACATTTCCGTGGCGCGTCAAGCCGAGTATCTGGTCGAGTGGATGGATGCCCTCGAGCTGGAGCCGGCTCTGCTCGTGGGCCACGACCTAGGGGGCGGCATCGCCCAGATCGTCGCCACGCGCCACCCCGACCGGGTCGCTGGACTGGTGCTTACCAATGCCATCTCCTACGACTCGTGGCCCATTCCCAGTGTCAAGGTGATGCGGGCCCTCGGCCCCGTCGTGCAGTTCCTTCCCGACGCGCTCTTCCGCCTCATCTACACGATGTTCCTCCATCAAGGCCACGACAACCGACAGCGGGCCCGGGAGTCGATCGGCGAGCACTGGCCCTACTACGCCCGGACCGACGGCGCGGCAGCCTTCGTCCGACAGGTTCGCTCGCTCGACGTCAACGATACACTCGCCATTGCGGGGGACCTCCCACACCTGGACGTGCCCGCCCGGCTCGTCTGGGGCGCCGCCGATCCGTTCCAGCCGATCAAGTACGGGGAGCGCCTCGCCCAAGACCTCGATGCCCCGCTCGACGCGATTGAGGGCGCCCTCCACTTCGTCCCCGAAGACCATCCCGATCGTGTGGCCGACGCCGTACAGGCCCTGCTTGAAGAGGTCCACGCAGAAGCCCCGCCTGCGTAAGATGGCTCTCTTTTAAAAGGGAGAAGGCATGGCCCGATGCCGCTCCTTCCCGTCCTCGTTGCCCTCCTGATTGGCCCGGGGGGGCTTCAACCTCGCGAGCGCCCGGCAGATGGCACTCGACGAGACGAGGCCGCACCGGCTGGTGGGCAATTGCCCGGTGGGAATGTGGACCGGGCCCTCGTTCTCGAAGTCCTCCCCATTGGTCGAGAAGGCCGGCGTCGGGTTGGCCCACCGGCTCGCCTCTCGGGACGCGTCGGATCCCTTGCGTCCAGGAAGACAAGAAACCAGAGCGGAAGTCGTAACATACTTTTCTCTTGCTCAACAGACCGACCGGCGCCGTGCTTCTTCCAACGATCCACTTCCTCAATGTGTCGACTCTATGGCCTTCAAGCCTCTCATCCCACCCGCGCTGCCTGTGAGCTTCTGGACACGCAGAACGCGATCATCGATCAGAGCAAGAACGACGCACGCGGACTCTCGAATCCGCACGGCTGGGGCATGGGCCACGTGGCCGGCGGCACGACCTCCTGCTTTCGACAGGTAAAGCCCGCCTCGGAGAGCTCGAAGTACCGGGAGAAGGCCCTTGAAGTGGAGGGAGCGATTGTTCTCACGCACATCCGCCGGGCCACCGTGGGCGACCCCAAACAGGACAATACGCACCCCTTCCGGTACGACACCGCCCTCCTCATTCACAACGGGCACGTGCCCGCTTTCGACGAGGTGCGTCCTCGCCTTCTCGACCGGCTTTCCGAGGAGCATCGCTTTCAAATCCAGGGCCGTACAGACAGTGAACACATTTTCGCTCTCCTGCTGCAGCTGAACGATGAAATGCCGGAGGCCCCGCTTCACACCGTCACGAAGGAGGCGATTCGTCACCTCCAGATGTGGGTGCAGGAAGCCGACGCCGATACGGAAGTAGGCGCAGTCGACGCCCCGTTCGAAGCGCTTCCCCACGAGGAGATCACCGATACCCTTGGGCTCAACCTGTTGTGGACCGACGGGGATACGCTTGCTGGCTCTCGGCTCAATCGTACGCTCTGGTCGACGCATCGAACAAACGTACATACCTGCCCGGTCTGCGGTAGCGCGCACACCGACTCGCCGGTTCAAGACTCGTACCGAGCCACCGTTCTTGCCTCCGAACGCATCACCAACGAAGACTGGACGGAGGTGCCGAATGCCTCGGTGTTTTCCGTGAGCGAAGGGACGTTGTACCTCGAAGAGTTCGAAGCCGGTGAGCCGACCGTGCGGGGATGAGAGGTTTTGTGTCGGCCTTTCTCGGAGATCAGCGATTTCCAGAAATTCGGACGTACTTCTTTTCCCGACCGCTCCACGCCTTCTATTTCTTGTAGAGAGTAGAGCGGGGACTCGCAGGGGTCCCTTCACGTTCCCGTGGGGCTGTATTCCAGTTGCCGTCGCGAGCCGCGCCTTGCATTTCTCCCTATTGGGTCCTCCCGAAACCCCGCCGCCGACCGAACCTTCGATGTCGCACAGGCCCTGATCCAGCGACAAGGGCTACACTGCCGTCAGTTACAATGACCTCGCCGCGGAGCTGGATCTGTCGACTGCTGCCCTCCACTCCCATTTCTCGTCAAAAGCAGACCGGGGGCAGGCGTTGGGGGGCGGTATCGTCGCATCAACGCCCAGACGCGAACGGACATTCAAACGCAAACGGACGACTTGCATGAGCCCGAATCCGAGCAATCCCGGTGTTCGGGGGACCAGTGGGAAGAGGAGACCAATCTGAACGCGGAGCGGAACCTAGACATCGAAGACGGAGGCAAGAGAAGACCGTCAGCCTCTTTGTGGCCGCACCTCGTCCTCATGTTACGCGCTCCGTCGCCCATCGAACAATCAGGCCTCGTGTGTACTCAGCAGGGAGGCCCCGTGCCCCCCTGCCCAAAAGGCCAACGCCTTTTTGTAGCATGGTGTCTCCCTTTTCTGTATGGGGCGGTGAGAGAGGTGTCGAGTGGTCCCTCGATCGGTGTCTTCCCCGCTCCCGTCACAGGTCGAGCCCCGCAAAGAGATTGTTGAGCGACTCGGCGAGCGTGGGATGCGAATACGGCGCCTCCTGGAGGCGATCCACCGGCACCTCGCCCATCATGGCGGTCTGGAGGATCGACATCACCTCGCCGCCCTCGATGCCCAGCACGGCCGCGCCCAACAGCTGCTTCGTCTCCGGATCGACGAGGGCTTTCATGAGGCCGCGCGTCTCGTCGACCTCCAGGGCTCGGGCGACGTGGGCCATCGGCATCGTCGCCACCTCGACCTCGCGCCCCTGCTCGCGGGCTTGCTCTTCGGTGAGCCCGACGCGCCCGAGCTGCGGGTCGGTGAAGAGCGTGTACGAGATGAGGCGGTCCTCGGTCGTGCGTCCGGCCTCCTCCAGCCAGTTGTCGCGCAGGATCCGATAGTCGTCGTAGGAGACGTGGGTGAAGGCGGGTCCGCCGGTGACGTCGCCGAGAGCATAGACTCCGTCGGCGGTCGTTTCGAGGCGATCATTGACGTTCACGTGGCTCCGCTCGTCGGTCTCGACGCCGGCGGCCTCCAGGTCGAGTGCATCTGTGTTGGGCCGGCGGCCGGAAGCAACCAGCAGATGGGTGCCCTCCACACGATCCGGGGCGTCCGCTCCGTCCAGCTGGGCGACAATCGTGCCGTCCCCGGAGGACTCCACGGAGGTCAGGCGGGTCTCATTGAGCACGCGAATCCCATCTTCGCGCAGTATTTCCTCGAGAGCCTCGGCTACGTCTTCGTCCTCGCGGCCAAGGATGTGTTCGCCCATGTCAATCACCGTAACGTCGGCCCCGAAGCGCCGAAACATCTGGCTGAACTCGAGCCCGACGTAGCCCCCTCCCAGAACGAGGAGATGATCGGGCAGTGTGCCGAGCTCCATGATGGAGGTCGACGTCAGATAGTCGACGTCATTCATCCCGTCGATGGGCGGAATGGCCGGGCGGGCCCCGGTGTCGATTGCAATCCGATCGGCGGTGAGTGTGCGCGTGGAGCCGTCGTCGAACGTGACCTCGACGGTGCTTTCGTCCACGAACCGGCCGGTGCCTTCGATCAGGTCGAGGCCGTCGGTCTCCACGACGCTTTGTCGACTGCCCGACCGAAACATGTCCACGATGTCGCGCTTGCGCCGGCGCACTGCTTCCATGTCGACGCTCACGTCTCCGGTGCTGACCCCGTAGTCCTCGGCACGGCGGGCGAGATGGGCCACGCGAGCGCTGGCGATCATGGTCTTGGTGGGCGTGCAACCCTCATTCACACAGGTGCCCCCCACGTGCTTTTGCTCGATTAAGGCGGCGGAGTGGCCGGCGTCGGCCATGGTTCCGGCGAGGGGCCCGCCGCCCTGTCCGGCGCCGATCACGATGACGTCGTAGGAAGAGTCAGGCATAATGGCAGAAATTGGTGCGACTGTACGCAGCGAAAAGGGAAGATCGTGTGCCTCTGGAGAACGAGAAAGGTGCGCAAAAGGCCGCAATGGCTTCGGACAATGAAACTGCTGTGGCCTTCGGACTCTCTAGTCCAAAGCAAAACAAGGAGCCTCGACTTCTGAGCGGGAGCCAAGCGCCCCGGCCCTGCGCCCATATGCGTTCATCCTCCGCCGAAGACGGTACGGACTTCCGGACGGCCAAAGGAATAGAGGAGCTCTTCTCTCTATCAACCGGAGGGAAGAAACGAAAAGGAAATGCCGAACGCTGCCTTCCAACCCTCTGTGTTCTTTCGAAACAGCCTGCGTTGATCGCGCCCTTTTCCCACCAGAGCTGCTCTGTCTCAAAAGAAAGCCAGTGAATTCAACGACAGTCGTTCCGGCCATTCTGAGCAGGGGGACACGGCACACTTCCATACGAGCAGAACACGCAGCAGTCTCCTTCCTCCGGCCGTAGCGTGGCGTCGCATGACGGGCACGTCCAGAAGAATCGGCAGCTCTCGACGGGCATCTCGGTCTCGGTGGCCGTCCCACACGTCGGGCACGTAATCGTCGAGGTATGCCGTACGTCGCTCATCGCTTGGAGGAGACTGGAGTGATTTTAGGATCCGGCCCTCGGTTGAGAAGGGAACCCCGCCGTCTTCGTCGCCCGCGTCAGGTCTTCAACGGAGACCGTTGCCGGGTCGAAGCGGACGACGGCCTCGGGGGGCTCGTAAGTGGCCTCGGCGCTGTAGACGCCATCGACCCCTTCGAGCGCTTTGCGGACGGTGACCGTACAGGCCGAGCAGGTCATTCCCTCGACGTCCAGGACGACTTGTTGAAAGGAAGCCGGGGTGGACGAGGACGGCGATACGGCACGCGCTCGCTGAGTGGCGGTCCCCGGCGAGGGGGCAACGAGCCACGGGCTCACCACGAGCGCCAGGACGGCCAGCGTGCCCACTCCCAACAGCGCCCGGCGCGTCCTAGAGGAAAAGATCGTCTCACACTCGCAGTCCGGACGGCGGCTGAGCGCCCACTCGTTGTACCCCGCATAGCCGAGCGCACCCACTGCAAGGGGAATAAAGAGCCACCGGTAGGGCTCCAGCGCCGTCAGGCTCCCGATCCACGCTCCCCCGACGCCGAGACTCACGAGCGCCAGCGGGATCGTGCAACAGGCCGAGGCCGCCACGGCCGCCCCGAGAGCCGCGCTCATGCTCCAGTTCGTCCCGGCATTGGAGGGGGACTGCGTGCTCATGACGAGGGCTCGTTTGAATCCAAGTTCAACGTAATGGCGGCCGTATCGTGCTCGTCGAAAAACTCCACGAGCATGCGGGCAAACGGATTGTCGGTGCAGACCGAGTAGTAGAGCGTCTGCGCGTCGCGGCGGGCCTCGACGAGTGCCTTCTCGCGGAGGATCTTCAGGTGGCGCGAGACCGAGGGCTGGGTGATCTCGAAGATGTCGGCGAGGTCACACACGCACAATTCCCCTGCGCGGTGGAGCACATAGAGGATCCGCAGGCGCGTCTCGTTGCTGGCGGCGTCGAAGTAGGCGGCCAGGGCGACGAGCCGCTCGTTGGAATAAGCGTCGGTGCGGAGGCCCTGGAGAAGGTCCTCGCTCCGGTCCGGCTGCACACAGTTCTGGGCGTTGACGTCGCGACGGCTCATCGGCCCCGTTTGTATTTAACCAACTGTCTATATAGCGTATTGGCTATATTAAGGATGACACAGACGGTTCCGGTGCCCCGCTCGCCCCTGAGAGGGGGACGCGCTCGGAATGACCGAACGCTGCGGGACGGCTCCGGGCTCGAAGGGAACCCTCATGGCGTCGCCGGCGCCTTCGTAAGGGGCTGTCCGACGCTGCGAATGGTCTCGATAAACAGGTCGCCCCGGCCCCAAAGGGAGTTCAAAAAGATCGACGAGACGCTCGCCGCCATCGCCACCATCGCCCAGACCGGATGGAGAAGCCCCGTCGCCGCCACGGGGACGCCGATGCCGTTGAACAGGAAGGCCAGCCCCACATTCTGGAGCATTTTGCGGTAGCCCCACCGACTGATTTCGTAGGCGTCGGCGAGGGCCGTGAGCCGGTCCGTCATCACGATCGAGTCGGCCGACTCGATGGCGATGTCGGTGCCGGCGCCCAGGGCAATCCCTACATCGGCCTGCATCAAGGCAGGGGCGTCATTGATGCCGTCCCCAACCATCACCACCTTGTGGCCCTCCTTCTGCATCGCACGCAGGTGCTCGGCCTTCTCGTCGGGCAGAACCCCAGCCCGGACGGTGTCGATGCCGAGGGCCTCGGCAATGGCCCGGGCCGTCTGCTCTGTGTCACCGGTGAGAAGCTGCGTTTGAAGGCCGGCCTCGTGGAGCCGCTCGACCCCCTCTTTTGCGTCGGCCTTCAGCGGATCGCCAATGGCCAACAGGCCGCGCAGCTGCCGGTCCCAGGCCACCCCGATCACCGTAAGCCCCTCTTTCTGAAAGGATTCGATGCGGGAGCGATGGGCGTCTGGGGGGACGTCTTCGGTCTCGACGAGGTACGGCAGGCTCCCGACCCGTACGCGCCGGTCGCCGACGTGTGCTTCAACGCCCTTCCCCGTGACCGAAGAAAAGTCCGTCGCCTCGGGCCACCAGAGGTCGCGGTTGCGGGCGGCCTCGAGGACAGCGTCGGCGAGGGGATGCTCCGACCGCGCCTCGACGGCGGCTGCGGCCCGGAACAGGTCTTCTTTCTCCGTGTCGCCGATCAGCACGGAGTCCCGAACGGTGGGCGTCCCTTCGGTGAGCGTTCCGGTCTTATCCAGAACCACGTGGGTCACGGCGCGCAGCGCCTGAAAGGACTCGCCGGTGCGCATGAGAATGCCCTCGTCGGCCGCCTCCCCGGCCCCCCGTACGATGGAGAGCGGAGCCGAGATGCCCACCGCGCACGGATAGCCCATCACCAAAACGCTGAGCCCCGCAAAAAGGGCACGCTGCACGTCGGCCGTACCGGCAAGCCAAAGGGTTCCGAGCCCCCACCCGAGCGCCGCGAGGAGCGCCAGGGTCAGCACGGTCGGCGTGTAGACCCGAAGCACCCGATCCACGAGGTGCAACAGGCCCGGCTTGAGGGCCTGCGCTTCCTCAATCTGGCGAGCCACCTGCTCCAGGAAGCTCTCCTCCCCGGTGGCCGTCACCTCGACGAGGAGCGTGCCGGTCTGATTGATGGAGCCCCCGATCACCTCGTCGCCCTCCGTCTTCTCCTCGGGCATCGGCTCGCCGGTCACCAGCGACTCATCGACGCCGGATCGACCCTCTTGCACGACGCCGTCGACCGGGACCTTTTCGCCGGGCCGGATCCGGACGCGATCTCCGCTCCGAACCTCCTCGACGGGCATCTCCTGTTCCTCCCCTTCGCGGACGACCCAGGCCGTGTCGGGCCGCAGGTCCAGCAGCTTCTTGACCGATTGCGCGCTGCGAGTCTGGACGATAAGGGCCAGCCACTCCGAGAACAGATGATAGGTGAGGACCATCACCGAGACGGCAAAGAAGGCGGCCGAAGGAAAGCCCGTCAGGTTCGTCGTGAGCCCAATGGTGCCGCCGAGGAGGCCCGCGAAGGCCCCCATCTCGACGAGGACGTGCTGGTTGAGGATGCCCCGCCGCAGGGCCTGGCCGGCTTTCTTCAGAATGGACCGGGCCAGCCCAAAGACCGTGACGAGGGCAACCCCCCCGACGATCCAGGGCACCGACGTCCCGAGCACTCCGGCCTGCTGGAGCGCAAACAGCCCTCCGCCGACGGCGGCAAGCCCCGCACTGCCCCAGAGCGCAACCTGCTTCCCCGTTCCCCGAAGAAGGAGATACCCGAAGGCTACGAAGCTGAGAAAGATGGCACCGGAGAGCAGAAACGCCCACAGCGCACCCGGATGCGCAATGAGGGCCACCGTCGCCAGGCTCAGGGCAATGGCCGCAAAGAAGCGGCGTCCCTCGTAGGCGAGTTCGGCCTCCTGCTCCTCAAAGGGGCGCGTCTTGCGCGGATCGGAGATCGAGTACCCGACGTCGCGAAGCGTTTCTACGATCACGTCCGGCGCGATCGCCTCCGGATCGTACTCGACGAGGGCCTGCTCGTGGGTGAGGCTCACGGCCACCTTGCTGACGCCGGGATGCTCCCCGAGAGCCTGTTCGATCGTGCCCGTACAGAGGGAGCAGTGCATGCCGCCGATGCGGGTGCGGAGGCGACGGTGGCCGTTGTGGCCGGCCGGCTCATCCTGAAAGAGGCGGTCTTTGGTCTCTGCGGCGAGGGTAGAAGCCATCTAAAGTCACCTTCTGTATGAATCCGGATCGTGGAGAGAAGCCCGGTGCCCCAAACGTGCTTCCTGGGGCCCCAGCAGGTGCAGACGGATCCGCCTCATGGCATTGCCCATCGTGCCGAAAAGGCGACGGCGGCCACCAGGGGGGTTGTCGGTGCGATTACCGCGCTCATCGCCTCGGTCGGGCACGCCTGGCAGGGGGGCCAGGAGGGCTTACGGGGCTTGCCACGGTGGGAAGCCCGCCTCTTTTCCCGTCCCGGCGTGATCATCGGCGCTCCGCTCGGCCCTCGCCTCGCCAAACGCGTCTCGGACCGCATCCTTGAAGCTGGGCTTGGGGGCTCTTTATCGGTACAGCGAGCCTGCTCCTCGCAGCGTCGGCCTCGTTTTAGGGAGAACGTGCTTTTCGAAGACGATCGTGGGGGGCCTGTTTCCCTGGCTGCCCGAGCAGGAGAGCAGGCCCTATCCCCGAAACAGGTTCTTCAGCACGAACCACACGTTTTCCGGCTTTTCTCGCAGGCGCCGCGAGAAGTACGGAAACCACTCGGTCCCATAGGGCACGTACACCATCATGTTGTAGCCCTCCTGTGCCAGCTCCCGCTGGGTCTGGCGGCGAAGTCCGTAGAGCATCTGAAACTCAAACGCCTCGGCCTCAATCTCCTCTCGCTCGGCGAAGTCCTTCGTGGCCTCGATCAGGCGGTCGTCGTGGGTGGCGATGCCGGAGTAGTCCGTCTCTCGCAGGAGCCGCTGCATGTAGTCAATGTAGCGCTCGCGGATCATGTCCATGTCCTGGTAGGCGATCGCCTTCGGTTCCGCATAGGCCCCCTTGCAGAGACGCACGCTCGCGCCGAGTTCGCACATGCGGTCGATGTCGCGCTCGGTGCGCCGCAGCATTGCCTGCAAGACCGGCCCGACGTGCTCGGGGTAGTCGGGATACACAGCTTCGAAGAGATCGAGCGTCGACTGCGTCAGGTCGCTTCCTTCCATGTCCAGCCGCACGAAGACGTCGTGCTCGGCGGCTACGGCCAGAAGCTCACGCAGATTGTCGAGGCAGAAGCCTTCGTCGATCATCTGCCCCATCATCGAGAGCTTGATCGAGATGCGGTTGCGCATCCCGTGAGTCTGGCGCTCGGCGAGGGTCCGGACGAGGTCGATGTAGGTGTCGCGGGCCTCGCGGGCCACCTCGCGGTCGTGGACGTGCTCCCCGAGCTTGTCGAGGGCGACGTGGAGGCCGTCCCGGTTGAGCTCGTCGACGACGGGAAGGGCCTTCTCGAGGGTCTCGCCGGCCACAAAACGACTGGCCAAAAAGAAAGGAAGTTTCATGCTACGGAAGAGGAGATCGTGATGGAAGCGCTACCGACACCAACATCCCCGAAGAAAAGAAGTTGAGGAATCGGGATAAAGGACCCCAAGAGATTTTCGCTCTTT
>CAYXAD010000091.1:0-12399 GCA_964462965.1 uncultured Salinivenus sp. | reverse complement strand
CTTCGCTCCGGTCGGAATGACTATCCTTTAATGTTCTTTTGCTGATCTACTTAGGTCAACTCGGAATGGGATGCAAAGGGTGTCACCGCTCGTTCAAGAAGCTCTGTGCTGCTTTTCGAATGAGCCCTTCACGTCTTGGAGTCCGTAGCCACCCAGACCGTTCAGCCTTCCCACTCCGATTGCCCTCCCTGCAACCTCGAGAGGAAATCAGTGGCTTTTGGCACGTCTTGGGCGAGAACAAATAGACACCGACCTCTCCCCACCGAGACAGTGGGCCTTCATCCAACTCCAAGATGCTTTCTCGGCGGAGAATAAGCAACCATGCAGGTCCATTGCCCTGGACAGAACCAAGACAAGGGACGTTTCTACCTCAGTACTCGAGGCCACCTTCGCGGAAATCAAAGCACTGATCCGTGAACAGCAATTGCCTCTCTTTCGAGAAGGCAAATTTTCATGATCAGATCGTGTAGATAAGTAATCTATCGAGCCCGCCAGAGAACCTCAATAACGACCGATCCCCAAAGAGAAATCATTCACTATTCCTTTCTGAAGGGTGCCTTAGAAAGGTTCGAATCGGGCTTGCTCCGACGCTGGACCATGAAATGGGAACGGTTCTCCGGAGGGAGACCAATAAGCAAACCAACTGGATGCCGAAGGAGACCTCTAGCAGGCGCCTCCCTCGACGATCCCCTTTTTCTCGAGGGACTCACTGAAGGACCCTCCAGTCGCTGCCTCACACCTTGGGCCTGCTTCAAGCCGGTCGTTCCAAGAGATTCCCGGAAGAACCGACGGGAGGCTCATCCAAAAGACACAGCCGTCGAGCGAATAGATCTCATTTTTAAAAGTGAGCCTCATTCAGGAACGCCCCTCTTGCGTCCATGATCGCATCCCACCCGTACACGCCGCAATATTGTCCGCAGTGCGACCGGAAAACGTCTCATCGTCCGGTCGTTCATTCGGCCGACTCCGAAAAAGGAGCGCTCTTCTTCGCGTGTAACAACTGCGGAAGACTGACGTCGTCCAAACGAGTCACGCCCCCCATGAGAGAAGCGTCCTTTGAGGCAGCCTCCAATGACAACGGCTGAGTCGACATGGAGGACGAACAGTTCCTAAGGAAGACGGCAGACCGCCGAATGGGAGTGTAAAAGACGGTCGGCGGGCCGCGGTCGGCCGTCCTTGAACCAAGACGATTTTGCCCTGCAACTTGTGTCGGGGCAAAGAAAACGGCCCTTTCCCACAGGGAGCAACCGTCACTCCGTGTCTCCCGTCCGAGAGGAGTCCCCGGGCGGTGGAGGGCCCTCCTGGGCACTGCTTTGCGGGGGATGTCCTGGAGCCGGCGTCCCCGAAGGACTCGTGAGCGCTCTGTACAGACCGAAGAGCCCGAGGGCAACGACCACTATTCCTACAACAAGCGTCCAATCCATGAAAGTCAGTCATCGGTGAAACCCTTCAGCGAAAAGGAAGCTTCCGTGTTCTACTCCTTTCCCGGGCGTACACGAAGACCGGGAGTCGGTGCGGTCGATGAGCCCATTCGAAGCTTCCCTTTCCTCGCGTCATTCTCATCCCGGAACTGTGCCTCGATTAATGCTCGAGGTGAAACCAGCGGTAGCCATACTCATCCAGATCGATGTGGTGCTCCTCGTCTTCGATCGCCTCATACTGCTTATCGCCGTGCAGGTCGGCGAGGTGTCCCTCGGGAAAATCGTTGAGATCAAGCGTTACCGTACAGGCTTCATCGGTCAGATTGTGAACGGCAATGAGGGTACTTCCCTCCCTTTGGCAGGCGTGAGCAAACACAGAGGGATTCCCGGTATCGAGAATGGTCCACTCACCGCTGCCGGGCTCCCGATATTCTTTCCGACGCCGAATCATCCGTTCCATCCAGTTGAGGCGAGAAGTGGGGTCTCGGCGTTGGTCTCGTACGTTCACCTCGTGGTAGCTATAGGATCCTTCGTTGATGACGGGCAGCGTCAGGTCCTCCTCTGGGGCCTCTGAAAACCCACCGTTGGCCTCATTCGCCCATTGCATCGGCGTGCGTACGCTTTGACGCTCGATCAGCGAGAGATCCTCTCCCATCCCGATCTCTTGACCGTATCGAAGCACAGGCACCCCCGGCAAACTAAACATGAGGCTGTACGCCATGCGCAGCCGTCGCTCGTCGCCCCCCAACATGGGGGTAAGCCGTCGTCGAATGCCTCGCTCAAAGAATCGCATGTTTTCATCAGGAGCAAACGCATCAAAGATTTCTTGACGTTCGGCCTCGCTAAGTCCGTCGAGAACGAGCTCGTCGTGGTTACGGAGAAAATTTGCCCACTGTCCCCTCTTGGGTGGTTTGCCAGGATCGTTGAGTCCCTTTTCGAGGGGAGCAGCCTCCCCCCGCGCCAGCGCCAGGAAGAGGTACTGATTAAGGACGAAGTTAAACAACATGTGCACTCCATTCTGAAAGTAGACGTTCATCTCCTCCGCCGTCACGTTTGCCTCGGCCAGCAAAATTGCCTCCCCGTTCCGCCACTGGAGAAAGTTTCGAAACTGCTGCAGGTACTCGTACGGAGACTCGACCTCCGCCTCTTCCTCCACCCCTTTGATTTCAATGACGTGTCGCGCGGCATCGAGCCGGAAGCCGGACACGCCCAGTTCCAGCCAAAAGCCCATGATCCGGCGAATCTCCTCACGCACCTTCGGATTAGCGATGTTGAGATCCGGCTGGTGCTTGTAAAATCGGCGGAGATAGTACTTTTCGGCCTTTTCGTCGTAGGCCCAGACGGAGTCGACCCCTTCTTCATACAATACGGGGCGTTCGGCCTCCTTCGGCTTCTCTTCCCTCCAAACGTACCAGTCGTGCTTGTCGGAGGTCGGGTCCCGAGCCTCCTGAAACCAGGGATGCTGATCGGAGGTGTGATTGACGACGAGATCAATCAGTACACGGATGCCTCGTTCTCGGCATTCATGCATAAACTCGACGAAGTCCCCCAACGAGCCCAGTGGAGCGTCGACGTCGTAGTAGTCAATGATGTCGTATCGGTTGTCTCGGTTGGGAGACGGAAAGAAGGGCAGAAGCCACAAACAGTTCACCCCGAGTCCCGCCAGATGATCGAGGCGATCTGTGAGTCCCTGGAAGTCGCCCGTCCCATCTCCATTCGAATCCTGAAAGGTCTCTACATCCACGGAATAGATGACGGCATCTCGATACCAACGATCGTGCATGTTGCGATCGAAGAAATGAAAAAGCGCAACAGAAGGCGAACGGAGGAGCCTCCCCACCCTCTTCCCCCTAATTAGATGTTGCTGGTCATCTCGGCGCCGTATCGGCAATTCATTCTTTCGATCTCCGGCGTGCTTCTCGCTCGTGGAGGGGATTCTGCTGCCAGAGGGCCGACCAGCCTCCTCCATAGCGTCCCTCCACGGTTCCACGGACAGACGCAAACCCGATGACGAGCCCCCCCACGGCCAGGCTATTCAGCGTAGAGATCGTCCCGTAGCCGAGGATCCAAGGAGCCACGAGCAGCCATCCCCCGAGCGGTAGATTCCACCATCGGACGGGACGGGTGGCCTCCCACCACGCCACGACGGCGAAGGTAGCAATGACCGGCCCAATGATGCGATCGTTTGTTTCTGCAGGAAGGCCGTAGTCCAGCACCGCCGGCGCGACCAAAAGCCAGAGTCCGAGCCCCGCATTGACGACCTGTGCCCACATTTTGAGGTTCGAGGTTCGATTAGCGAATTTCGATTTCGTTCTGCCCCGTGTCTACGTCCGAGCGCACCTCTTCATTCGTCTGTCATCACTCGACATTGGCGAGTCCCCAGAAGTGCCGCCAAAAGGGGCGATCCGAGTCTTTGACGCACTTCAGATACTGAAGGCTGGCCAGCATTTCGTCCATGGCCGGCCCAATCATCGCCACCGATACGACAGCAGAACTCAAACACAACGTGCAAAAGCTATCGTACAGCACCGGCTGGAACACGACGAGCATAATGCTCACAAATCCAAGGGGCCCAACAGCAACGCCAAAAATCACGACGATCCAGGGCATGGTCTTCCAGCGCCGGGTCGAGCCAATCACTCCGGCAACTGCATCGACGAGGTAGGCGATGGCCCCGAGAAAGGCATCAGGAATCCCCAGATACTGCATTGTCTTCTCGGACACACCAGACTCCCGCAAGATCTCTCGGCTGCCTCCGCCGTAATTGGGACTCCCAAAAAGAGGATCCCAGACTCGCTCGATCACCTCCCACTGGTAGAGAGAAAGGTACGTGGCAATGACCACACCGACGATCGCCAGTCCCACAATCGGGAGACGCTGGGACCACGAGGCAGGATTGTAGGTCCACCCCGGCGGAATAGAATCGTCAGGAGACGTCGAGGGCATATGTTCTGCTCGTTGAAACGAGAGAGATGCTCGTCTGAGAGAAGGCGTAGCGGGGATCACCGACCTCGACGGGGGGCGCTCAGACAAAACCTAAGGGCGTGGGTCGAGGGAGGCGTTCTTTCGAAGCCCACGGGCTGGCTCCAGGGCCGTAATGAGCGCTTGATCCCGCACGAATCATTCCCCCCGAAGCTGCCACAGAGGCCCCCGGAGTCACTCGCCAAAGGCCACGGTCGAAAGTAGGGCGTTTTCGGCCTGTCTCGAATCGAGTCGTGAGTGCTGCACGACAATGGGTACGTCCGACTCGATCACGCTGGCGTAGTCGGTGGCTTTTGGCACCGGCTCAGGGTCTTCTAGGGCATTGAAGCGCACGTGCCGGGTGCGGCGGGGAGGCACAGTGATCCGATACGGCCCCACAGGCTCGCGGTCCGAGAAATAAAGGGTCAACTGCACGGTTGCCTCTTCCTCAGAAGCATTTAGCAAGCAGACCGTCTCGTGACTCAACATTGCAGGCTCGGGACCATGACTTCCTTCGGGAATGTACCCTTCCGCAATCGCCCAGCGACGCTTTCCAATCGGTTCCTGCTCCATGAGTCCATTATGTCGAGTTTACAGTCCGACGCACATCTGTCTCTCTTTGTAGCTGCACCGCTTCAAACTGGATTGTGTACCTTCTAAAGGGATCGATCAGCGTACGAAAAGACAGGAAAGCAAGCGTGTCAGAGGTCGACGTAAGCCACTGGATGAGTCGAACGAAGTCTCGTCCGGCGAACCGGATGGGGATCGCTTCCCCCTCACCACCGATACAAAACGGTCGCCAAAGCGACGGCTCCCGCTGCGGCTCCTGCGGCGATCCACCCCGTCGGAATGCTGCTCTTCAGATGGGAGTCGCCGTCGCTTGCGCCGGAGGTTGAATCGGGAGCCCTCCGTTCAGACGGTACATCGGAAGTACCCTCTGACTGAGCGGCCCGATGAAGTACTTCTGCCAGATGGAGCCCGCTCCGATCGGTAGCGTGCTGAATTTGCTCGCGGCAGCTAAACCCGTCGGCGACGACGAGTGCGTCCGGCTCGGCCTCACGGACCGTAGGAAGAAGTTCGTGTTCTCCACAGGCCATCGAAACGTCGTAATGTTCGGCCTCGAAGCCAAACGAGCCGGCCACCCCGCAGCAGGTCGAGCGGATCACCTCCAGATCCATCCCCATCTCGCGGAGCAGGTGCTTCTCACTGTCCGTGCCCATGATGGCCCGATGGTGGCAATGTCCGTGCATGTACGCCTTTTGCTCGTACGTCGGGGGCGAATAGTCCTCTGCTTCGCGAGCAAGAAATTCCCCGAGGGTATGCACGTTCTTGTTCAGTCGAACGGCATCTTCGTCGTGGGGAAGGAGATTGGTTAGCTCGTCGCGGAAGGCTGCCACACAGCTCGGTTCGAGTCCGACAATGGGGACATCTTGCCGCACCTCCTCTCGAAGCGTATCAAGCATCTGCTCCCACAACTGCTCGGCCGTATCGAGGAAGCCGTAATCGTACAGGGGGCGCCCACAGCAGAGCAGTCTCGGAGGAATGTCGACCTCGTACCCTGCATCCTCCAGCACCTTCACGGCGGCCTTTGCCGTCTCCGGCCGAAAGAAGTTGGTAAACGTATCGGGAAAGAGAACCACCCGATTCCCCACCTTCGACGTCCCATCGGGAACTCTCGAATCACGATCCTCGCTCTTCGGCTCTCCCGCCTCTCCTCTTTTCCTTCGCTTCTGAAACCAATCCCGAAAGGTCTCCGGCGGAAACTCCGGGACCTCCCGCTCCGGCGCAACGCCCCCCATCCATTTCGTAAGGGTACGCAAACCGGGCATCTGGGTGAAGAAGTTGGCCACCTGCGGAACGGTGGATCCAAGCCGAGCCCACCAGTGAATGAACCCAAAGGCATAGGCGTGTCGGGGCCGCGGATTGCGCTCGTAATAATGTGAGAGGAACTCCGCCTTATAGGTGGCCATGTCGACATTCACGGGACAGTCGTCTTTGCACCCCTTGCAGGCGAGGCACAAGTCGAGGGCCTCAAACACGTCGTCATTGTCCCAGGCGGTGGGGGTCTCGTCCCCATTGAGCATCTCGAAGAGCAGACGGGCCCGCCCCCGAGTGGTGTGCTTCTCCTCTTTTGTCGCGAGGTAACTCGGGCACATGACATCCTCTTCCCCCATCTCGCGTCGGCGACACTTGCCTACGCCCACACAGCGGAGCGAAGCATGTGCGAAGCTGCCGTCATCTTCGGGGTACCCGAAATGAGTGTCGGGGTCGACGGGATGATAATCCGTCCCCAGGCGGAGGTTGTCCGTCATCCGGCGCGGATCCACGACCTTGCCCGGGTTCATCTTCCAGTTCGGGTCCCAGATGTGCTTAAAGGTGCGGAAGGCCTCGATCAGCTCCTCGCCGAACATTTTTGGCAGAAGTTCGCCGCGAGCCTGGCCGTCCCCGTGTTCGGCCGAAAAGGACCCGTTGTACCGGAGGCAGAGGTCGGAGGCCTCGTCGACGAAGGCCCGGTATGTTTCCAGGCCCTCTTCGGTGCGGAGGTCGAAGGGAATGCGCGTGTGCACACAGCCCTGCCCGAAGTGACCGTAGAGCGCCGCGTCGTATCCGTACGTGTCGTACAGATCCCGTAAATCACGCATGTAGTCGCCAAGATCCTCAGGCGGAAGGGCGGAGTCCTCCCACCCCGGCCAGGTCTCCCCTTCCGCGAGATGCGCCGTCGCACTCAGGCCCGACTCGCGGATGGCCCAGATGTTGTCCTGCTCTTGGGGGTCGTCGATAATCTTCAAATCGACGAGGGCCTCCCAGTTCTCCTTTTCGATCTGCGAACGGGCCCGCGCCGCCTCTTCGTTGGCCTCTTCCTGCGACGCTCCCCCATACTCGGCAATCAGGAAGCCCCCTCCGTCGGGAAGGAGATGGAGGTGTTCGGTCATCAACTCTTTCTCCCGCATGTACTCCAAGAGCTTCTGATCCATGCCCTCGAGGGCAAGAGCACCGGTTTCCCCCACGGGGACGACGTGGTCCCCGGCGGTGTAGACGTCTTCGAAGCCGAGCACGAGCAACGCTCGATGAGGGGGGCTCTCGATGAGGTCCACCGTCGCTTCGAGCACGGTGACACATGTGCCTTCCGTGCCGACCAGTGCACGGGCTACGTTGAAGCCGCGCTCGGGCAAGAGCTCCGTCAGGTTGTACCCCGACACGCGCCGAGGGATGTCCGGATACCGCTCCCGGATTAGCGCTGCGTATTGATCCCTCAGATCCCGCAACTGGGCATAGATCTCTCCCTTTCGCCCTCCTCGCTGAATGATTTGATCGAGCTCCTCCTCGCTCGTTTCCCCAACCCGCATCCGCGTGCCGTCGTAGAGGAGAATCTCCAACTCTCGGACATTGTCCTGTGTCCGACGGGCTCTCTGCGAGTGCATGCCACACGCATTGTTGCCAATCATCCCTCCGAAAGTGGCGTATTCGTGCGTCGAGGTGTCCGGGGCAAACGTGAGGTCGTGCTGCTCTTCAGTGACGTCGGTGAGCTGATCCCGGCGGACGCCGGGTTGAACCCGGGCGTATCGTTCGTCCGGATTAATCTCGACAATCGAATCGCAGTGCTTCGACGAGTCGATGATGATCGCCTGGTTGCAGCATTGCCCGGCCAAACTCGTCCCGCACCCGCGGTTGGTGACGGGAGCGCCGTGCTCGTGACACACGTTCGTTGCCGCAACGATGTCATCCAGGTCAAAAGGAATCACGACCCCAATGGGAATTTCCCGATAGTTGGACGCATCCGTGGAATAGATTGCCTTCGATCCGCCGTCAAAGCGGACTTCTCCTCGGACCCGGGCCGAAAGGTCCTGCCGAAGCGCCTCAACGTCTCCCTCGAAGGTGGACTGCGAGCGCGGAGTATCAGTCCATTTGGTTTCTCCCCCCATCGATTGGGGCACGTCGTAGATCGTATCTTCGTGACCACTCATACCAGTGTTTGGAAGAAGCCAGGGTATTCTAATGACAACGAGGTCTCCCTCTAGGGATTGCCCCCTTCCCCTTCTTCAAAAGCGCCAAAGCCCCCCTCTTTGAACGTAAATTCGGAGGCATCCCCCCTCCGTAATCATCCGGCATTCTACGGATAAACCCGATACGCCGCTGCGTCTTCGTGCTTGAACGTGAGGCCCATGCCGGAACGAGACCGGTCTGGGACAAGAACACCTTCCCGATGCTGCAACGCCCCCTCGAAGAGCATGCGTTCAATACGTACGTGATCGTGGAAATACTCGACGTGCCGTCCGTGGGGCAGGGCGCACATCACGTGCGCACTGGCATTGGGGGCGGTGTGCGCCGAAACGTCGGTTGCATGCGCTCGAGCGAGCTCTCCGGCGGCCAGGAAGCTCGTGATGCCTCCACAGCGCGTCACGTCAATCTGGAGCACATCGACGGCCTCCTCTTCCAGCAGATCCCGAAAGTGAAAAAGGTCGTATCCATACTCGCCAGCGGTAATGTCCATATTCGCTGGTCCCTTGTTGCGTAGCCACCGCAAGCTTTCCCGGTCATCCGAGGAGACCGGCTCTTCAAACCAAGTCACCCCAACCTCTGCAAAGGTGTCGGCAATGCCTAGCGCCGTCGTCGGATCGTAAGCCCCATTGGCGTCGACGAAGAGGGCAGCCTCATCGATGGCCTCGCGTGCGGCTTCCACCCGCTCAGGATCCTCCTCGGGGTCGCATCCGACCTTCATCTTCACCATTGAGACGCCGTCCTCGACCCAGCGGCGCAACTGCTCCCTCAATCGGTCGCGGCTGTAGTTGCAGAACCCCCCGCTGCCGTAAACCGGAATCGCCTCTCGGACCCGATTGAGAACGTCGACGAGCGGACGGTCGAAAATCTGCGCCTTCAAGTCCCACAACGCGATGTCAACCGCCGAAATGGCACACGCACAGATGCCGGGCCTCCCCAGGTTTCGAACGACCCGTACCATTTCGCGCTGCGCCTGATAGACGGCCGTCGCCTCGATGTCCCGAACCGTGTCGGCCAGAAGATCCTCAATAAGGAGAGCCGCCGAGGCATGGGTGTAGCTATAGCCGAGGCCCGTGGTGCCGTCCCGGGCATGCGCCTCCACGAGCACCAGCGTCGTCGACTCCCACTGCAATGTCCCATCGGCTTCGGGCTGCTCCGTGGGCACGGTATACGCCGAGACGTCGAGGTCGTCAATGACGGGGGCCCGTGTCGTCTCGCTCATGGCAACTTTCGGGATTGGGGGCTGGACGGATGGGTGTTTGCGCGTGGACGACGAGTAAGTTCTTCCCCCTACTCCTACACCCAGACTCCCCCTACGAAGTCACTCACGATCGCGAACGGTGACGGACTTTAGTTTCTCGGCGTACTTCGAGGCCATGCCCTTCATTGATTGTTCGATATTACGTCTGGCGTTTGGCTCTCCTTTCACGAGCGAGGAAAAGAACTTCCGGGCCTGCTCGAACGAAATGTGAGGGGGAAGCGGGGGCACCTCGGGATCGGTGTAGGCGTTAATCACCACGGGCCGCTCAGCCTCGAAAGCCTTTTCCCAAACCGGGACGATTTCTCCAGGCGTCTCCATGCGTAGTCCTTCCAGTCCGAGATCTTCGGCGTATTCGTCGTATGGAAGATCGGGAATGTTCTGAGATGCCTCAAACTTTGGATCTCCCTCCATCACACGCTGCTCCCAGGTAACCTGGTTGAGGTCCCTGTTGTTGAGCACACAGATGATGGCTTGGGGGTTCTCCCACTCCCTCCAGTATTTGGAAATGGTGACCAATCCGGCGTCACCGAGCATCTGCATGGCCCCGTCCCCGACAAACGCGACGGCGGGGCGATCTGGATGGCAAAACTTGGCCGCCGTGAGATAGGGCACCCCTGGGCACATCGTCGCCAGACCACCGGACAGGGACCCGTCCATTCCCCGTCGGGCCTTAAGGTGTCGGGCATACCAGTTGGCCGCCGAGCCGCTGTCAGCCGTCACAATGGTGTTGTCGGGCAGCCGAGGGGAAGCCTCCCAAAAGATGCGTTGGGGATTAATAGGCTCGGCGTCATCCATGGCCCGGTTCTCTACGACGCGCCACCATTCTTCGACCTCACTCTTAATCTGCTCCTGCCAGGAGCGATCTTCCTTGTGCTTTAAGAGAGGCATCAACGCTTGGAGCGTGGCCCGGGCATCCCCCTGCAGGTTCACTTCATTGGGAAAGCGAACGCCGAGGTTCGAGGCGTCGATGTCGATCTGAACCCCTCGCACTTCGTCGGGGCGATCGACCGGCAAATACTCCGTGTAGGGAAAGCTGGTGCCGATCATAAAGAGCGTGTCGCACTCCTGCATCATGTTGGAGCTGGGCTCCGTCCCCAACAGTCCAATCGAGCCCGTCACGTACGGCACATCGTCAGGCACCATCATTTTGGCCAACAGGGCCTTGGCAATCCCTGCTCCCAGCGTATCGGCCACCTCGAGGACCTCGTCGACCGCATTTTTGACCCCTGCCCCCACGAGCATCGCAACTTTCTCGCCCTCATTAAGGACGTCGGCGGCCCGTTTCAAATCTTCGTCCTCGGGCACAATGTGGGGATGCGAATATCCCACGCCACTGAACGTGGATCCATGCTCCACGGGGGGATCCGACATCGTCTCCTCCTGCACGTCATTGGGAAAGGCAAGGCAGGTGACTGCTCGTTTTGCCTTGGCAATCCGTACCGCCTGATCGACGAGGTGACGGGCCTGGGAGGGCACCGACGCTTGCTGCACGTAGTCACAGGCCACATCCTTGTACAGGGAAATCATGTCGATTTCCTGCTGATAGTCCGACCCCAACCCCTGTCGGGCCTGTTGGCCAACGATCGCCACCACGGGCATGTGGTCCTTCTTCGCATCATAAAGTCCATTCAAGAGATGGATGGCCCCTGGGCCGCTCGTCGCCAGGCACACTCCAACTTCCCCCGTAAATTTGGCATGTGCGCAGGACATAAAAGCCGCCTCTTCCTCATGCCTCGCCTGGATGAATCGCACGTCCTCCTCATGTCGGTTCAAAGCGCCCATGAGGCCATTAATCCCATCCCCCGGGTATCCGTACACCCGATCAACGCCCCATTCGTGAAGACGTTGAATAACAAAATCTCCTACTGTTTGAGCCATGGCCATTGAGATCGATGATTGCTCGTCATTGCTCATCAACGCGATGTGCCCGCCGATAAGCATGAAGGGCATCTAAAGAAGAAAGTGCCTAGTGCCACGTAACGATCTCAGGCTCACTCGTAACGTTCACTTGAAACGGTGTTAAGCCCCTCAGTGGAGGGGGGCTCTCCCTACCCAAAATTCAGCGGCCCCTACGGATCAGAGGACCTCTGCTCCCTCAGTCCGGTCTGTCGGAGGAAGTAGTTTACCGCCTGCTTCGTTCAAAGGAGCGGTAGAGGTACAACAGCTGAAGGTACTACACCTTGTGCACGCCCCTCCTCTTCGACGACGATAGACGTGAAATTGGCCGGGGAAAAGACGTCCGACCGTCGAACACAACAGAAGAACGATCTTCCATTAACCGTTAGAAACAGGAGTCGTCCCGAACAGGACCTGGAAAAGGCTCCCCGGGGCTATTGGCCGTCTGAGATTTCTTCGTGGAACCGCTCGATTCGATCTTCGATAGATTCCTCCTCCATCCGAGAAGACTCATCGACAAAGCTGGAGGGGGCTTCCGGTCCAGCCTCTTTCTCCTCTTCGTCCCCTTTCAAATAAGGGTATACGACAGCAGCAATCAGGGCGTTGATCATCACAAAGCAAAAGATTGCAAAGATAATAACCCCAGGCTCGAGGGCAAAGTCGATTCGGTCTTCCATAACTAGTAGTCCGATTCAATGTTGGAAGCTAATGAGGGTCCACATCCGTGACCTCTATCGAAAATGCTGACGGGACAAAGAAAGGAAGTGCCGGAAGAGGAGTGTACAAAAATGAAGCGAACTGCTATCAACGTGTGCTCTTCTCCCTGGGTCGAAGGACCCTCAAAGGATATGGAATGATATC
>CAYXAD010000090.1:0-12432 GCA_964462965.1 uncultured Salinivenus sp. | reverse complement strand
CCACGCAGTCGGTGTACTTGCAGTTGATGCAGGGTTCGGTGACAACGTACGGCATATAGAGAGAACCGAGGGAAGAAAGCGAGACAATGTTGCGGGACGCGCGTTGATTCGGTAGTGTAATAGCCTACATGAATTCTGCGGTTCCAGGGCGGGGAGGATCCGTAGGTTTCCATTTGGGTCGGGGCCGCTCAGACCAGGGCGGTTGAATGCTTTTTCTTCTCATTTGGCTCCTAGGATCATGGCGGATCCAACTCCAGTCATTGCCCTCATCGCACACGACGGCAAGAAAGACGAACTTATATCGTTTGCCGAAAAGCACATCGAGCAGCTGCGCCGGTTTACCCTCGTGGCGACCGGCACGACGGGAAAACGGCTGCAGGATGAGCTTGGGATAGAGGTCCATCGATATCACTCTGGGCCGCACGGGGGAGACGTACAGATTGCGGCACGTATTGTCGAGGGCGAGATCTTTGCCGTCATCTTCTTTGTGGATCCCCTGGACAAGCATCCCCACGAACCTGAAATTCAGACCCTTCAACGGGCCTGTGCAGTTCACAACGTCCCCTTGGCGACGAATGAGGCCACGGCTCGTTATATTTTAAAGCCCGAGACCGTGGCGGACAGGGCGCGCGACGCTGAGGTGATCGATTAACGGAAGAGGGAATTCGGGGACTATCTGCCCAGAAACGACGCGTACGGGACGGTTAGTCTTGGTCGAACAGGTCGGTTTCGGTCCGGGGCGACGGCCGGTCGAAGTGCTCGTATGCCCGCTGGAGGGCCACCCGGCCGCGAGGAGTTCGCTCCATAAACCCTTCTTGGATGAGATAGGGCTCGTAGACCTCTTCGATGGTTCCCGCCTCTTCGCCCACCGAGACAGCAAGGTTCTTCAGGCCCGTGGGGCCGCCGTCGAAGTTGTCGATGAGAGTCAGGAGGATGCGGGTGTCCATGTCGTCGAGGCCTTCCTCGTCGACGTCGAGGGCATTGAGGGCCCGGTCGGCGATCTCCTTCGTGATTCGTCCGTCGCCTTCGACCTGGGCAAAGTCACGGGTTCGACGCAGAAGACGATTGGCCACCCGAGGCGTTCCCCGACTGCGGCGCGCAATCTCGTACGCACCTTGCTCGCTCGTATCCACGTTCAGGATGCGCGCCGACCGCTCCGTGATCTCCTGCAGCAGATCCGCAGTGTAGTAGTCGTAGCGAAAGTCTATGCCGAAGCGCGCTCGGAGCGGGGCCGTGAGGAGCCCCTTGCGGGTGGTCGCCCCCACGAGGGTGAACGGCGGAAGATTAATCTGAACAGTGCGTGCATTAGGACCTGCGTCAATGACGATGTCAATGCGGTAGTCCTCCATGGCCGAGTAAAGATATTCCTCGACGACGGAGCTGAGGCGGTGGATCTCGTCGATAAAGAGAAGGTCGCCCTCTTCGAGGTTCGTCAAGACCCCAGCGATGTCGGCCGGTTTTTCCAGCACGGGGCCACTGGAGGTGCGAATCCGAGCCCCCATCTCGTTGGCAATAATGTGAGCCAGGGTCGTTTTTCCCAGGCCCGGCGGGCCCGACAGGAGCACGTGATCGAGCGTTTCCCCGCGTTGCAGGGCCGCAGTCATGAACACGTTGAGGTTCTCCTTGATCTTTTCTTGACCGACAAACTCATCGAGGGATTGCGGACGCAGAAGCTTTTCAACGTCGGTCTCGGAGCGGTCGGCTTCTGGTTGGAGCGCATTCGTTCGATCGTCGCTCATGAGCAGCGGGCGATACGAGAAGGTAATGAGAAGAGCACAGGGATCCTTGTTGGTTCAAGCCAGGAGGGAGGGTAGGGTTTCATGTGTGGGCACTGTGTAGATAGGAGTCAATTGTACGTCCCAGCCCTCGGGAAAAAGCAACAAACTTCCGCGTGCGTTCCACGTAAAGATCAGTAGATCGGAACAGCTCTTGCCTATCATCCTCTATTCCTCGTTGCCAAAAATGGCATGAGCAGGGGCGGAGGGGACGCTGAAAAGGGAGCGGTTCCACGTCGTTTCATCGAATGAGGTAAGTAGTTTCTGCAGTATGCTCGAACTCCAGCAAAAACAAGAACTCCAGCAGAAGCTGTCGCCGCAGCAGATTCAGTATATCAAGCTGCTGCAGCTGAACACGCTGGACCTTGAGAAGCGCATCAAAGAAGAGCTCGAAGAAAATCCACTCATTGAAGAAGGACTCGACGAGGAAGAACAGCGAGAGGAAGAGGAGCTCGATGCCACGGCTGAGGAGATGGAGCACGAGCTCGAGACGGACGAGGACAATGAGGAGTTCGACGTCGAGGATCTCCTCAACAATACCGACGACATGTACGGCTATAACGCCAATCCCGGCTATCGGGGGGAGGACGAGGACGAACGGGAGCAGCCGATGCCGGCTGATCAAACGCTCTCCGAGCGCCTACAGGGCCAGATTTCCTTCCTCAACCTCGATGAAAGTGACGAGATCATTGCGGAGCAGATCATTGGGTCGATTGATGAGGACGGGTATCTGCGCCGGGACGTCGATTCGATTATCGACGACATCATGTTTAACCACGGCATCGACATTACGGAAGAGGACGTAGAGTCGGTGCTCAAGCAGGTACAGTCGCTCGATCCGGCCGGTATTGCTGCACGGGACTTGCAGGAGTGCCTCCTCCTCCAGCTGTACCGCATGTCCGACGAGGTCGAAGGACGGCAGACAGCCATCGAGATGCTGGAGGACGAGTACGAGGCGTTCACGATGAAGCACTTCGATAAGCTCAAGAAACGCCTGGACGTTGACGACCGGAAGCTGAAGGCAGCCTTTGATCTCATTCGACAGCGTCTCGATCCGAAGCCCGGAGAGGGCGAGTTTTCTGAGGAGACGAACTACATCACCCCCGACTTTACGGTCCGGTACGTCGACGGGGAGTTCGTCATCACCCTCAACGGCCGCAACGCGCCCGATCTCCACATCTCGCGTCACTACCGCCGGATGCTGGAGAAGCTCAAGGCGCAGAAGAAGTCGGACGACGAGGGCGACATTGACGAGGAAACGCGAAAATTCCTCAAGGACAAATTTGACTCGGCCCGCTGGTTTATTGAGTCGATCAACCAGCGCCGCCACACGATGTCCCTCGTCATGGACGCCATCGTACAGCTCCAGGAGGACTTCTTCCGCCGTGGAGAGGGGCACCTCAAGCCCATGATTCTGAAGGACGTAGCGGAGATCATCGACATGGACATCTCGACCGTCAGCCGCGTGGTCAATGGAAAGTACGTGCAGACGGAGTGGGGGGTCTACGAGCTGAAGTACTTCTTCTCAGAGGGCCTGGAGACGGTCGACGGCGAAGAGGTGTCCAACAAGGAGGTGAAGGCCGAGCTTCAACGGATTGTCGACAACGAAGACAAGACGGATCCGATGTCCGACCAGGAGCTGGCGGATGCCCTGGAGGAGAAAGGGTTCAAGATCGCCCGGCGCACCGTCTCGAAGTACCGAAAGCAGCTCGGCATTCCCGTTGCGCGCCTGCGCAAAGAGATTGTGATAGAGGGCGAGGAGGCCGCTGAAGAAGAGGACTAAACAGGCATTTCCTAGGGGGCTCTTCAAGAGAGGGCTCATTTCGCAGCAGGGGGGCGGCCCCCTTGAAAATGCTCTCGTGCGTTATCGAGCGTACGAGAGGGAGACGGTGAGTCCAAAGAGGAAGGACGGCTCGTCAGTAAAATCCCTCAAGGAAAGCCCCACCAGAAAGCCCGGCTGAAGGGTACTCCAGTTGCCCATGATTGAGGTGACGAGGTGGTGGCGGCTCTTGGCCCGGTAGCTGCCCGGAGCCGTGAGCACCCCTCGGCCGGTAAAGCCGAGACCGAGGATGAAGTCGTTTCCCTCTCGCCAGAGCTGAGCGCTATAGAGGAGACGCCAATCTTGTTCGGTCGTCTCGGCTCCCGTTTCATCGAGGCGGGAGAAGGAGGCGTACGAGAGCCCCGACCGAAAACGAAGGCTCGTCCGACGGCCAATCATGGCTCGAGTGTTGGTCAGGGCTGAGAGCGAAAACTCATTCCAGGAAAACGCACGCGTCCGACCGATGTCGGTGGCACTACCAATCGACAGGGCCGGAGAGGACGATGCGAAAGGGAGGCGCGCCCCCACCTCGAGCATGAACGGAAGAGAGGTACTACTAAAGCCGAGGCCGAGATAGGGATTTCCCAGGGTCGTCGTGGAGGGCGAGTTCACTTCGGGAGCGGGCAGGTATCGAGCGACGGGCAGCTCTCCGGCAAACTCAACGTTGTCGCTGAGGGAGGCGGTGCCCGTGAGGTAGGCCGCACCGGAGGGAAAGTCAGCCCCTTCGGGGAGGTCCGGAACCATGGCCTCGACAGCAATCTGACCAGGTTCGTAGGGACGAGACCAGATGGTTTGGGCGTCCGCCGGCCACGCCATCAGGCAAAAGAAGAAAAGCGCCAAAAGAGCACGCATGAACAAATGAGGTGGGTTAAAAATGGAATCCATCACAGGCCCTCATAGAAGCAGTAGGCGCGGCAGGATGCAAATCCCAAGACGGGTAGGGCTGCAACTCTCTCCGTCGATCCGTAATTTATTGCGCAAATTTCAACGAGTGAAGCGGTACTCCTCCACTGACCTCTAAGGACGTCATGATTGAATCGACCCCTTCTTCCCGTATTGAGCCGTTCGGCTCTCTTACGGAACGTCGAGAGTGTCTCGAGTCGCTGCGGGAGGCTTTCACGGGTCTAGACGTGGAATATTCCCTGGCCGACGGCACGACGGCCCCTCGCACGTATCTCGACAGTGCCGCCTCCAACCTTCGCCTCACGGTCGCCGATGACGTGGTGACGCGTGCCCTGCGGCACTATGCGAACACCCACTCGCAGTTGCACTTTGGGGCCCACGTCATGACGCATCTGTACGAACAGGCCCACGACATTGTCGGCGACTTCGTCGATGCGTCCGACGAATTTACGACGGTTTTTTGCGGAAGCGGGGTCACAGGAGGGCTCAATCGAATGGCCCGGGTGCTGGCCGAACGGCGTCCCGACCGAGATGTGGTGATCACGACCCTCATGGAGCACCACGCCAACGATCTGCCGCATCGAAAGCACGTGGGGGACGTGGTGCACGTGCCGTTAGAGAAGGATCCAGAGGGAGAAGCCGGCCGGGTAGACATGGAGGCCCTTCGGGCGGCAATTCGAGAACATGCCGATCGTCTCAATTACGTGGCGGTGACGGCGGCCTCCAATGTGACCGGCATCGTCAATCCGGTCCACGAGATTGCTCGCCTTGCCCACGAGGTTGGAGCACTCTGCGTGGTCGACGCGGCACAATCAGCCGCCCACACGCCTCTCAGTGTCCAGGGCCCCACGGAGGAGGACGCGCTCGACGTGTTGTGCATGAGTGGTCACAAGATCTACGCGCCGGGGAGTCCGGGGGTTATCGTCGCCCGCAAGGCCCTTTTCGAGGGCCTCGAGCCGCAAGAAGTCGGAGGAGGCATCGTCGAGCGGGTCGAAACCGATGACTATGAAATCATGGACGAACTGCCCGAGCGAGAGGAGGCCGGCACCCCCAACCTGCCGGGGGCATTTCGGCTGGCCGCAACTTTGTATTTGCTCGGACGGATCGGAATGGACCTCGTCGAAGAGGACGAGCGCGAGTTAACCCAGTATGCCCTCGAGAAGTTTGAGGGGATCGAGGGTCTTCAGATTTATGGGTCCCATCGTCTGGAAATTGCCGATCGGATTGGGGTCATCACCTTTAATCTCGAGGATCTTCCCCATGGGCTCGTCACGGCGGCACTGAACGATTACTACGGCATTGCCGTGCGCAACGAGTGTTTCTGTGCACAGCCGTTCGTCCGACAGCTTCTCGGCATCACCGACGAGCAGGGCCGCCGAACTGAAGATTGCGAGCCCGGGACGCAGCCAGGGATGGTTCGCGTCTCGTTCGGCCTCTATAACACCGAGGACGACGTCGACGCAGTGGTTGACGCGTTAGCGGATCTTGCACGTCGACCGGCGTGGTATCGGAAACGGTATCGACCCCTTCTCGATGGCAGCGGGGACTGGGTTCACCGCGAGTTCGAGTTTGCACCGGAGGAAACGTTCTCCCTGGAGGAAGAAGTTGACGCCTGGCTGGACGCTACATAACGCAAGTTGCACCCTACGGGCTACGTTTACCGAGACGGCGGACGGCAGCCCCCGATCGCCGTCGGGCCAGGCCACAGACCGCGGATTTCAAGCGATAGAGGCGGGCCGGGGACAAAACTACTTCCCCACTTCGCTCAGGGCGCTCGCTTCTCTCAGGGCGCGGTCAACGGTTCGCCGTCGGCCGTCAATCGGACCGAACAGTTGTCCCTCGCAACGTGGGTGAATTAGACATACTCGTCGAACTGGTGGGTGGGGAGGTACTCGACAACCTGCATCGCTTCACGACGCAGCGGCCTGCTGATCGACCGCCAGAGCGTCATGTCGTTCGGCGCTCTCCGAAAGAACCTCCAGCCAGCGGCGGACCTGGGTAAAGATCAGATAGCGTTCAGAGACGCGCCGGCGTGCGTTTCGGGCCCACTCCCGCCGTTCTTCTTCGGCTTCCAGCATCTCGTGGAGGGTCTGAGCGATGGCTTCCGGCTCGTCAGCCTGAGGGAGCAAGCGGCCGTGTTCTCGATCTTTCACCTGTTCGCGGAGCCCTGCGGCGTGGGTGCCGAGGATGGGCATTCGCTTCCACATGCCTTCTGTGACGGTAAGCCCAAATCCTTCCCGAAGGGAGTTCTGAGCGATGATGGTCGAGCACCGCTGTAAGGCATTTACCATGAGCGCATTAATGCGCCGCGACGTCATGGGAAGCGTAATGATCGCGACGTCTTGCTGAATCTCGGGCGGAAGATCGTGCCAGAGGCTACAGATTTCGGCAAACACTTCTTGCCCTTCCGGGTCGTCCGAAACGGACTCGGGATCGGGACCGGCGAGCACCAGTCGCGAAAGGGACAGGCGCCATCGATGGCGCTCCGTGGACGTTTGGCGTTCGATAAAGCTCTGCTCCTTCATCCGGGCGAAGCCCTGGAGGAGCGGAGCAAAGCCTTTCAGGCGGTCCCACCGAGAAATCTGAGTCACAATGGGACGGTGCAGGAGCCCCAAATCTTCGGGACGGGTTGCCGGGGCGAAAGAGCCATCACGCTGGAGGCGCATGGCTGGAGGGGCAAAATCCCCGTCGACCGTCGGGTGAGAGGATTGCACCAGTCGCGCTCGACGCAGAATGTTGGAGACCTCGTTGGTCGACAGGTTCCGGTTTTTCGGGCTCAACGGATTGATGGCCGGGTTGATGACGTCGGACCGGTCGTCGAGAAAGTCCGGCACATAGTCACGAAGAGTAAAGATGGTCTCGTCGTACGGTTCAGCCCAGGGCCGCAAAAACTCCCACGCCGTCTCCGTTGACTTGTTGCTTTCGTCGAGCCCGATGTGGCAGCGCCAGATGGTGGGAAGTCCCATCTTTTCTTTGAGGAGGGCCCCCACCCCCAGAGGCTGGGGGTCGTGCACGACCAGGAGGTCATTGGGGTCGACGTGCTGGGACAGTTGCTCCGCAAGCTGCTCGCTGACGGACCGATACAACGCACGGTCCTCCTCGCTCAGGTGGGGCGTGCCGGCTCCGTGAATCAGGTTGTGAATGCGCTTTGTGAGCTGAAAGAAGCGTTCCTCTTCGCTCACGATCACCGCCCACTCGGTGGACACCCCGAGCTCGCGGAGCATGGAGACCACCTTGGGCAACATTTCAGCCACACCGCCTCCCTGGGCCGTAGAGTTCACCATCCAGACGGTTCGGTCTTCGAGGCGGTCAGCGCACTGTTGCGCCATCGCCCGCAGATCCTCCACCGGTCGGGTCAAAGAAGCATGAGCGGCGTAGTCGTCAAGAGACGTCTCCGTGTCAACGTCGACTATTGTGATCATGATCTAGGAGCGTGCAAGTGTGGAAGGGAAGCGTCCGTTAGCAGGGGAACAAATTTCACTCCACCTCACGGGAAGTACACGAATCGGACAGCGGTCCGTGCCCGAACCGGGCAAAGATACACGGAAGGCCGGACGAGAGGAGCGGTCAGATCGGTCCAGTCTATGGCAAAGGGTACAGCCCCTCCCTGGGGAAGGGCGGAGAGGATCGACTCTGCAGACATTTGCAAAGGGAGGCGGGTCTAAGTAACGGCATGTGCATGTTTTCTTTCCCTCTGTAGCGACCGCGAGAAGTCTCAGAAGGCGGATTCTCCGGTCCACGCATACGTCCTACCGAGACGTAGGGACGACGCGCGAGTCGTTCTTACTGTATTGGGAGGGGGCAGGAGAGAATTCGTTTGATCGTAGTTGAGAGCGAAATGGGTATCAACATCCGTTGTCTGTCTAAACCTCGAAGACCTGAAAGCACTACATAAAGATGTTAAAATGTAGCGGGAAGATGATGAGTCCGCGGTGGAACCTGGAGGAAATACAGCCACTGCGGTTACGAAGACGCTGCCGCATCGGCCAGTCTTCCCTCCACCACCTCTTTCTGAACGTTCTTCGGCATCACCTCGTAGTGGCTAAACTTCGTATGGTGAAGCCCTCGTCCCTGGGTGAGCGAGCGAAGGGTCGTGGAGTACTGAAAGAGCTCTGCCTCGGGGACCTCGGCGGTGATTTTTTGAAACGGGCCCTGTGTGGCTATGCCTTGAACACGTCCCCGACGCGTGTTGAGATCACTAATGATGTCTCCCGTGTAGTCGTCGGGCGTGGTGATCACGATCTCGTGAATCGGTTCTCGGAGCACGGGGTTGGCCTGGTTGAACGCTTTTCGGAAGCAGTCGAAGGCAGCTCGCTTGAAGGCCGCCTCGTTCGAGTCGACGGGGTGCATTCCACCGTCGTAAATGACGATTCGGACGTCATCCACGGGAAAGCCTGCCACCGGGCCCTCCTCCATCACATTGAGCGTGCCCTTCTGGATGGCAGCAAAAAACCGATTCATGTCGATGACGCCCCCGACGATGGCGTTGACGAAGTGAACGGTGGCCCCCCAGTCGGTCTCTACGGTCTCCTCGCCCCGGACGTCGATGTCCTCAGGGGGAGCGAAGGAGTCCGTAAACGGCTCCACCAGCAGAGAAATGTCGGCAAACTCTCCGGCCCCGCCGGACTGCTTCTTGTGTCGATGAGACGCCCGGGCTCGATTCTGGACGGCCTCACGGTACGAGATTCGGGGCTGGGTGAACTCGACCTCGATTCCCGCACGGCGTTCCAGGCGGGACTTGGCGATCTGTAGGTGCATCTTGCCCTGACCGCTCAAGGTGAGCTGGTTGAGCAAGGGATCGTGATTGTAGGTGAGAGAGGGATCTTCGTCCGTAATCCGGTGGAGGCCTCGGGCGAGCTTGTCTTCCTGCCCGCTCTCGACGGAGTGCACGGCCATGCGGTAGCGCGGTTCAGGAAATTGAATGGGAGGAATGGTCACGTCTGCGCCGGGAGCGCGAAGGGTGTCGTTTGTGTTTGTGGCTTCGAGCTTGACGAGCGCACCGAGGTCTCCGGCCACGAGGCGGGGGACATTGTCTCGCTCTTCCCCGTTGAGCACGTACATCTGTCCGAGCCGCTCCGTCGCTCCCGTGGATGGATTTTCGAGGTCCTGGCCCGACTCGAGGGTTCCATTGCAGACCCGCACGAACGAATACTCGCCGACGTGCTCCTGGGCCATCGTGCGGTAGACGAACGCGACGGCCTCCCCGTCCGCATCGGGGGCGAGATCGGTTCCGTCCTCCGTGGGGAGGGTACATGCGGCGGGCGAGGGGCAGACGGTTTCGATAAAGCGCAACAGTCGGGAGACGCCAATCCCCTCCGTCGCGCTCGTCACGAAGACAGGGAAGAGGTCCCGGTCGAGCATGGCGGCTTGGAGGCCGTCTCTCATTTGATCCTCGGTCAGTTCTCCCTGCTCGAAGTAGGTTTCCATGAGTGCCTCGTCGTTGGCCGCAATGTCTTCGACGAGCGTTTCATGCAGTTCCCGGGCTTCGTCCTCGAAGGCCTCCTCGATCGGCTGTACGTCGGGGTCTGTGTCTCCCTTCGGATAGTGCAGTTGTTGCATCTGCAGTACGTCGATGAGGGAGCGAGTGCCTTCCCCGGCTGGAATTTGGACGACGGTTGCTCCGCGTCCAAATCGGTCTTCGATCTGGTCGACGAGGGTTCGGTAGTCGGCGCTGGCATGATCGATGTGGTTGATCACGAAGAGAGAAGGGGTATCGGTTTGATCCCCATACGACCAGGCCATTTCCGTGCCGACCTGCACACCCGCCCGGGCATCCATGACATACAGGGCTGTATCGGCCACGCGCATGGACGCAATCACCTCGCTGGCAAAGTCTGGATAGCCCGGCGTGTCCAGGATGTTGACCTTGTGGCCATTCCACTCCGTGTGGAGGAGCGAGGTGAAAATCGACATCTGCCGCTCGACCTCGCTGGTGTGGTAGTCGCTGGTCGTCGTGCCGTCAGGAATCGATCCCGGTCGGTTAATCGCACCGCTTGCATGGAGCATCGCCTCGGCGAGGGCTGTTTTGCCACTTCCCTGGTGACCGACGAGGGCGACGTTTCGGATCTGAGAGGGACGAGTAACGGTCATGCGTTTCAGATCGATGGGAAGGAGGAGAGAAGCGAGACAGGGAGGGTAGATCCCATTGACCCTTTTAAGTTTACGTAAAGTGAAGAATGAATCAAAGCGAGACGTGTTCTCTGGTGGTTTTCGCCGATCCAAGGATGATCTATCATTTCTAGGCGGCGCGAAACAGTTCTTTTCCAAACTGTCACTGCTGGACGCTTCACGGTGCACCAGGCCTCATGGATTGGCGAGTCATCAGCCACGAGTTGACGAGTCAGGAGTTATGAGTTGATGTGTCACCAGTCACGAGTTATGAGTAACGTGTGGTGAGGGGTTTCCACCGAGCCGTGAAGCATCCTGCATCACGTTGGAAATGGTTCACCGCCTAGAGTTGAAACTAGATCCTTGCCGAGGGGAATGGGGAATGTGAGCCTTTTCTCCTCGACGACAGCTACTGTTCGGTCCATCTATGCTTGATTGGGAAGAGAGGGGCAATGGAACGCTCTCCGGACGCATCACTCGAGGAGTGATCCGTTCGCCGTCTTTCATCAAGCAGTGCTGAGCGAGGCTGAGAGCGAAACAAGGGCGTTGACTCTGGGGTTTGGTAGACGGTCTTCTTCCGTCTTTGACTCCCTCCTACTCCGGATTATGAGTTCACTCCCCTCCTCGCGGTCCCATCTCAAAGCGTTTGGCGTCGGTATTGTCCTGGCCCTTCTTGGCCTCGGGGCCTACTGGCAATTTGGTTCTTCTGCCTCTACCGACCAGCCGACAGTTACGGTCTACAAGAGTCCCTCGTGCAACTGTTGCAGCGAGTGGGTGGATTACATGCGGGATCAGGGCTTTCCCGTAGAGATTGAGTCACAGCTGAACATGCAACCCGTGAAGGATCAGATCGGGATTCCTTCTTCCTTGGAAGCCTGTCACACGGCCGTGGTCGAAAACTATGTGGTGGAGGGACACGTCCCGGCGGAGGATGTGAGGCGTCTGCTTCGGGAACAGCCCGATGTGAAGGGACTTGCCGTTCCGGGCATGCCGGTAGGGTCTCCCGGGATGGAGCGAGGCAATCGGGTTGAGCCGTACGATGTGGTCGCCTTTACCCCAGAGGGCGAAACCACCGTGTTTGCCCAGTATGGTCAGTAGCCAGCCTCTTTCTGTCCAATACGCGCGAAACCGTAGCGAGAGTGGGATGGGACGCCTAGCGACCCGGTTCGCAATTCTTCTCGGGCTCCTTGTGGGCCCAGCTGCACTTGGAGGGTGTACCTCAGATTCCTCGACGCAAGGGTACGAGCAGGAGGTCATGCAGGCCCGGGTCGAGCGGGACATGTCGATGCGGGAGGACGAGAGTGTGTTGCCCCCCGATCGCCGGAGTGCGTTTCGGGGATTGGACTTCTATGACGTCGATCCCGCCTACCGGTTTGTCGTTCCGTTCGAGACGTTTTCGCAGCCCGACACCATCATGGTGGCGGAGAGCACCGGCGGCGTCCGCCCGCAAGTGCAGATGGGGCAGGTCACGGTCCCTTTTCCCAGTGGGAAAGAGGACCTGCTCGTGTTCGAGAGCACCAGCGAGAACCCTCGAAGTCGGCTGTGGCTTGCCTTTTCCGACGCCACCAATGGAACAGAAACGTACGAGGCAGGACGCTACGTCAATCTCGAGCCGACGGGGCAGGACTCTGTCGTGGTCGACTTCAACCGGGCGTACAACCCCACGTGTGCCTACAACCCGGACTATGCGTGCCCTCTTCCGCCTTCTGAGAATCGAATTGATGCCCCTGTGCCGGCCGGAGAGAAGGCGCCCTTGTTCGAGGAAGGGAGCACTTCGTGACGGAAGGTGCGACCTCCGTGCTATTGTTATCGAGGCGGCGGACGTCG
>CAYXAD010000089.1:3001-12452 GCA_964462965.1 uncultured Salinivenus sp. | reverse complement strand
GCCCCTCGGTTCGTGGCGATTCGATGTGATTGAGGCGGGCAGGGGAATCATTTGTGTCAACACAGAGGTACAGAGAAGATGAAGTGGACTGTCCCTTCCTCCTTCGGTGAAGAGATGGAATCAAACCCCCTGGATCGAATTACCGTCGACCCTGCCGTCTGTCAGGGCCAACCGACCATCCGTGGCATGCGGATCACAGTAAGCGTGGTCGTAAAAATGCTTGCTGGAGGAGCTACAGTCCAGGAAGTGGTGGAGGCGTATCCGGAGCTTGAAGAAGAGGACGTACGGCAGGCGATGCGCTATGCAGCCTGGACCGCCTCCGATCAATTGCGCCCTCCCGCCAAGCAATGAACGAGCTCCGGATTCTTGCAGACATGAATATCTCGCCTCTTACGGTTCAGGCGCTTCGAGAGAAGGGGTGGACAGCGACGAGGGTATCTCGTCATCTTCCGGTGAATGCCTCGGATCGAGCCATCCTTCGGTTTGCTGCTCGTAGTGAACGAGTCGTGTGCACACAGGATCTCGACTTCTCGGCTCTGATTGCTGTAGAAGGGCGATCTGAGCCAAGCTTGCTTACGATGCGGCTCGCTGATACGGCGCCGCAGATTGTCACAGAACGACTTCTGACTGTTCTTCCACAGGTTATAGAAGACCTACAACAGGGAGCGGTCGTCACCATTCGCGATCAGTCCTTGAGCGTCCGATCCCTTCCTATTCACTCATCAGGAGGAAGTAGCCCCGAAGGGAGGGGCTAGATGGGGGGGCTTTGAGGGAGGTTAACACTCAATCGACGACTGTCGATGGTGGATCGGCAAAATCGCACTTCGTTCGGAAGAAGTAGACGCATCTGCTTGAGAGGAACTGCGCAGGGACGGAGCTGGCAATATCCCAGCCCTAATCGTGATTCATCGTCGAAAATCTCGAACAGTTGGCCCCTCCTTCCTGCATTCAGAAGAGAAATCACCTTCTCAGTGAGCACCCCATTCCCACCTCCTCTTCTTCATCCGCTCTTGCTCTCAGGCCCAGCCGTGCTTTCATCCACCGAGGGAATTCCCTACCCTGACCCATAGCAGACACGCCGGGAGCTGCGTGTTGCTCTGTGATGCATGCGAGGTTTCAGAACACAGAAGGTTACTTCCTCGCCCTCACCCATGCTCTCCCACGCACCCCCGCCAAAATGCCGTGGACTTGCTCGTTCCATCTCTTTCCCGACGAGGGCGTGCCCTCCTGGAGGCGATGCGCCCCCGGCACTGGGTGAAGAATGTGCTGGTCGCGGCGGCTCCACTGTTTGCCCTCGTATCGAGCCTCGGGGCCTGGGGACGCGTCCTCGGGGCCTTCGTGGCCTTCTCGATGACGGCGAGTGCGTTCTACCTGATCAACGACGTACGGGACCGGGCGGTGGACCGGCAACACCCCCTCAAGCAACATCGCCCCATTGCCGCCGGACGCCTATCGGTCCGGGCTGCCCTCCTGGCAGCTGGCACGTTGCTCGTCCTCGCTTTCGTCATCAGCGTTCCCGTCGCTCCCTGGCTTGCCGCGGCCCTCGGGGGCTACGCCCTCCTCCAAACCGCCTACAACCTGGGGCTGAAGCAGCAGCCAATCCTCGACCTCATGGTGATTGCCGGGGGGTTCGTCCTCCGCGCCGTGGGTGGGGCCGCCGCGGCGGGCGTCCCGGCCTCGGGCTGGTTTATCCTCTGCGTGGGCCTCCTGGCTCTGTTTCTCGGCATCGAGAAGCGCAGGGCCGAGCTCCGTGATACGACCACCGACGCCACGGCGCGATCGGTCATGCAAACCTACTCGCTCCCGTGGCTCCGACGCATGGAAGCGGTGGTGACGGCCAGTGCCCTCATGGCCTATGCCCTCTGGACCCTAGAGGGTGCCGAGACGCCCTGGATGCTGGCCACCGTTCCGTTCGTTGCCTACGCCATCTTTCGCTATCAGTACCTCTCCGAACAGGGCAAGGGCGATACACCGGTCGATCTCCTCCTCCGAGATCCGGGGATGGTCGCCGTCGTCGTATTGTGGGCCCTCTCCTCGCTCTTCCTCCTGCTCCTGGCGCCGCCGGGCTGACTTTAGAGTGTATGGACGCGTGGAAGCACGTATGGGTGGATGTTCCAATTGACGTGGGAACTGAAGTGGGAGCCTCAAGGAGCACGATCGTGATGGCGAGAGTGAGCCTTCGTCCCGACCGGCTACTCCTGTTCGGAGGCGGGAGTGGCTTCGTCGATCGCCTCGGTGAGCACATTGGCGGGCTGGGCCCCGGTGACGGCGTACTCGTCGTCGAAGACGTAGCAGGGCACGCCGGTGACACCGCGGCGCTGGGCCTGCTGCTGGCTCCGGCGAACCTCTTCGACGTAGTCGGTCCCGGCGAGAAGAGAACGGGCCGCGTCGGCATCGAGCCCCGCCTCCGCGGCACACGCCACGAGCACCTCCCGGTCGGAGACGTTCTTTCCGTCGGTGAAGTAGGCCCGAAACAGGGCATCGGCCAGGGCGTCGCCCGCGTCCTGCTCCTCCGCCCAGAGCACGAGTCGATGGGCGTCGGCCGTGTTCGGAGCCACCTCGATCGCGTCGAAGTCGAACGTCAGGCCCTCTTCGGCCCCCATCTCTTGAATGCGTTCGAACATCTGCTGGACCCGGCTCCAGTCGCCAAACTTCTTTTCGAGCACGGTGCGAAAGTCTTTCCCCTCCGGCGGCATGTTGGGCTGGAGCTGGAAGGGACGCCACCGCAGGGTCGCGTCGAGGTCTGATCGGCGGTCGAGTGCTTCCTTCAGGCGCGCTCGGCCCACATAGCACCAGGGGCAAGCAATGTCGGCGTAAACGTCAATGGTCAGGGACTGGGGCATGGGAAGAGGGCGATCGTCTCTAATTGGCACGGCACTCGCTAAACGCAGAAGGGAAGGGTGTGCTTCATAGAGAGGGCTGGTAGAGTGTAGATTGTGGATAGTATTCTACCCTCGACCGTTTTAGTGCCCCTCAGACACTCCCCCGGCAGCATCGAGCGGCCGCATGCCCCATCCCTCATCCACTCGTTACTCGTAACTCGCCCACTCGTACCCCCAACAGCCGGACCTTCAGCAAGCAATCCCAAACGGGGCCACTCCGTCCCATCCTGGCTGCCTCGTCCGGGAGTTACCCTTCTACCGGCTCCCGGTACATCTGCTCCACGTAGTCGAGAACCATGCGCTTGGCGCTGAAGGGAGCAGGCAGGCCCGTCATCGCTTCCTGCATCATGGCAATCCAGCCGCGCGGGAGGTTCTGATCGTCGCGATCGTAGAACGTAGGAATGACCTCCTCTTCGAGCGTCTGATAGAGAGAGGCCGCGTCCTGTTCGTCCTGCACCTCCGGGTCGGCCGTGCCGTAGTCGCCGGTCGGCTCCGGCCCAATGGCCCAGCCGTTGTCGCCGTTGTAGCCCTCGGGCCACCAGCCGTCCAGGACCGACAGGTTGAGCCCCCCGTGGGCGGCAATTTTCTGCCCGCTCGTGCCGGACGCCTCCAGAGGGCGACGCGGATTGTTGAGCCACACGTCACAGCCCGAGACCAGCATGCGACCAATCTCGATGTCGTAGCCCTCCAGGAACACGACCTTGCCGGCAAAGCCCTCCTGCTGGCTGATCTCGTAGATGCGCTGGATGAACCGCTTGCCCTGTTCGTCCGCCGGGTGGGCCTTGCCGGCGTAGATGAGCTGGATCGGCCGCTCCTCGTCGGCAAACAAGGCGCGGGCGCGCTCCAGGTCCGAAAAGATGAGGGGCGCCCGCTTGTAGGGGGTGAACCGGCGCGCAAAGCCGATGGTCAGGGCCTCGGGGTCGAGGTCCGGATGCATGGGCAGGCTCTGCTCCTGCACGTGTCGCTCGATGAAGTTGATCAGGCGCCGGCGGAGGGAGGACCGATACGCCCACAGCTCCGCGTCGGGCACGTCGGCGAGCCCCTCCCACACAGCAGGGTCGTGTCGCTCGCTGAAGTCGCCGTCGAGATGGGTATCCAGGAAGGCGCGCGCGGGCCCAGATGTCCACGTGGGCAGGTGAACGCCGTTGGTAATGTGGCCAATCGGCACCTCGTCGAGCGAGCGATCGGGGTAGAGATCCTGCCACTGCTGACGGGCAACGTAGCCGTTCAGTTCAGAAACCCCATTGGCCGCCCGGGACAACTTGAGGCCGAGGACCGTCATGCAAAACGGCTCCTCGGGATTGTCCGGATCCACCCGTCCGTAGGCGAGCAAGTCGTCCGCGTCCAGATCGAGCGCCTGCTGAAACCCGCTCATGGCGTCCGTAAAGAGCTCGGGCGAGAAGCGGTCGTGACCCGCCGCCACCGGCGTGTGCGTGGTAAAGAGACAGTGATCTTCGACCCAGTCTTCCGCCTCGAAACGAGGGGCGCCTTCCGAGAGGCGCTCGCGGAGCAGTTCCAGCATCAGGAACGCACAGTGGCCCTCGTTGGCATGGTAGAGGTCGGGCTCGACGTTCAAGGCCCGGAGGAGGCGCAGCCCCCCGATGCCGAGGACCATTTCCTGGCGAATGCGCTCCCGATTGCCCCCCTGATAGAGGCGACGCGTGAGCGGCCGATAGGCCTCCGGATTGGCCTCAAAGTCCGTATCGAGCAGGTAGAGATCCGTGCGGCCGAGGTCGAGCTTCCAGGCTCGCACCTGAACCGGCTGATCGCCGACCTGCACCGTGACCGTGCGCGGCGCCCCGTCGCGCCCCGTCACGAGGGACAGCGGGTGTTTGGAGGGATCCAGGGTCGGATAGTCGGCCTGCTGCCATCCGTCGTCGTCAAAGGACTGCCGAAAGTAGCCCTCCTTCAGGAAGAGGCCGACGGCCGTAAACGGAAGGCCCAGATCGGACGCCGCCTTGGCGTGGTCGCCGGCCAGAACGCCCAGCCCTCCCGAATAGAGAGGGAGGCTCTCGTGAAGTCCGTACTCCATGCAAAAATACGCCGTGTGGGGCGCTCCATCGACCGCCGGCGCGCGGTCCATGTACGCCCGGTACTGATCGTACACAGCCGTCACCTCCTCCTGGAAATCGGGATCGTTGAGGACCTCCTCGTCGGCCGCCGCCAGCGCCGCGCGCGGATTATTTCCAGCCGAACGATAGGCCTCTGGATTTAAACGACGGAAGAGCGAGCGGGCCGTTGGGCTCCAGCTCCACCACAGATTAATGGCGAGGGATTCGAGTTTGTCGCGCGTGGTCATTCGTCAAGCGTCATTGATAGTCGAACAAAACGACGGATCGATGCTCGGTCAGTGTGTGACCGAAAAACGGACGGCTACACAGGCCATCCACGTACGTTTCCCGTTGCAAGATGAAAGGGGGACGTCCAAGTCAGAGCATCGACGAAACGGAACTGAGCCCTGAAGGGGCAGGACTGCACCGTTACAAGGGTCGCCATTCGGAATGGGTTTGCCAAGCATGCGGCATGAAAATTTGGTGACCCGACTCATTTCCCACGGCTCCGGAATCGATTCCGAATGGCAGGGCGAGGGGAGGTCCAAGCGACGTGGGAAGATCTTCCTCGATACGCCCGATCGGACCGGGTGGTGGTAGCCCGATCCTGGCGCAGGAGCTGAATCCCACGCCGGATCAACAGAATACCGGCCACTCCCAGTCCCACTGATCCGGCTGCAAGGACCGCGCCAATGGATCGGTCCGCCCCCTCGTTCAGCAACGTAGCCGCCTGAATTCCTCCCGCCACGGCCCCGCCGGACGCCAAAAGCCCTCCGCCGAGATGCAGTGCTGCTTCCAGGCGGCGGCCCGAGCCGTTTGTCGTGTCCACAGCCTCCTGCGGCCCCGAAGGGCCGTAGAGAAGCGCGGCCCTCACCCGAGTGTGCTGGGACTTGGGCTGTTGGGCGTCGGCGCCCCAAACGCCCACCAGGAGCAGTCCCGCAATACTTACGGCGCACCGGCCCCAGGGAAAAGCAGCAGTCATTACGGACCTGATCGAGGCGAGCGAGGAACGACGGGGAAGCATATTTTTCCGGAGGTGGGGCCTTATGCCCGCTCGGGCCCTGGAAGGGCAGCGTCGCGCTTGGAGAGCATCGACTCGTAAACGGCGAGCAAGGTCTCGGACAGCGGGTGCTGGGCGAGCTCCGTACGCACCCGGTGGAGGGCCGCCGAGTCGCGGCTGCGAAGGATCCGCCGGTAGAGGTACGCCAGCCGGATGAGCAGGGTGGCACGGTCAATGTCCTCGACCGAGTGCACGTCCATCCCAACCCAGTCCCCAGATCGCCCTTGAAGGGAACAGGCCGTCTCCTCTTCAATCAGCACCTCTCGAATGGGCGGGGGCACTGCAACTGCCACCCGGCCGGAGGACTGGAGATCCCCAAAGACTTTGTCGTCCAGGTGGAAGAGAACGCCCCGCTCGGGGTGAGGGAGGAGCGATACGTCTGGCCAGTCGCCCACCGTCTCGGTGAGACGAGCCACCGGCGCCGCGGGAGGTTGTGAATCGGTTGGCGGAGTCATGGGGTCATTCTATCGATGGAGCAGGGAAGGACTCCCCGTGAAGTCATTTCGACGGGGAAGCGTACCCATCCTCATAACCGGGTCTTTCGGGAATCCCATGCGACGGACGGAGTTCCACCGTTCGCAAAAATGACTGCAGACGGGGCCCGAAGTGGACGACGAGTCCCCACCCAGGGAGCGAGGGCTTTTAGTTTCTCCTCGATTCGGCCGATGAACAGAGCAAGAGGGAGCCTCTTTCTCCGTCGGCGTGTCTTCGGCGGGACACAGACCGCACGTTGGAGGATGATCACAGTGCGGGGATTCCACTAGGCTGTGGCGTGCACCTTGAGCTCCGGAATGTGCCCGCGGGGGCTGCGCGTGGCGAGGTGAAGCATGCCGTCGGCCAACTCGCGGGGCTCGATCCAGGTGGAGGGATCGGCGTCGGGCATGGCCTCGCGGTTGGCCGGCGTGTCGACGACACCCATGGGATAGAGCACGCTCGTGCGCAGGCCCTCCTCTTGCAGCTCCGCATCGAGCGACTGCACGTACGCGGCGACGGCTCCTTTCGAAGCGGCGTACAGGGACGCCCCGGCCTGTCCCTCCAGCGCCGCCGGAGCGGACACCCCCAGCAAAAAGCTCCGGTCGTTCTTCGTCAACACGGGTACGGCCGCCTGTGCGGTGGTATAGAGCGTGCGGAAATTCACGCCCATCATCCGCTGAAGATCGTCCGTCGTGGCCTCCAAGGCCGGCTGCATCGCAAACCCGCCGGCGATGCAGAGCACAGCGTCGAGCCCCCCGGCGTCCTGGATGGCTGTGAATGCGTCCTGGGCCCGTGTCTCGTCGGTCAGGTCGCAGTCAAAGACCTGTGCCTCCGGAAAGGTCGTCTCGAGGGTGGCCCGGTTTTCCTCACCGAAGTCGATCAGAGCGAGGTCCCACCCGGCATCCTCGAACACCTCAGCGGTGACGGAACCGATGGCCCCGGCAGCACCCGTGATGGCAACGGTCGGCATGGCAGCGTGATGGCGGAGATATGCAACAGAGAAGCGAGAGGTGTAAATCTGTGCCTGTCAACGTACGGACTGCTCCTGTCTGGGTCAATGGGCGTGTAGTAGCGTCATGCCGCCGGCATGACGCTACGCCTTCGTCCACCCACGCTTCCACACCTCCATCCGTCCATCCTTCCACACACTACGCCACCCACACGCGGACCTCACGGCCCGGAACAGACACTGTCGCCGAGCCCTTCTCGACGCGCACGCCCTCGTCCTCGTCCGCCTCGGGCGGCCAGGCCGGCTGCAGGGCCGAGGCACGGAGCTCAGTAGGGTCCAGCTCTAGCTGGGTGGTCTCGTCTCCGGCGTTGAAGGCCACCACGGCCTCCTGCTCGTCCAGCCGCCGGCGAAAGGCAACGGTGCGCCCCTCGGCGTGGAGCACGTCGAACCGACCGGTCCGAAGCACCTCGTGGCGGTGCCGGAGGGCCGTCGCCTCGCGGTAGAAGGACAGCAGGTCCTGGTTCCAGTCCGCCTCGTCCTCCGGAAACGCCTCGCGGCAATGCGGATCGCCGGCGGCCGAGAGCCCCACCTCGTCCCCGTAGTAGATGCACGGCGCGCCCGGCACCGTCATCAGAAAGAGAACGGCCTGGCGCAGGGCCGCCTCGTCCTCGCCGAGGATCCACTGGGCCCGGGCCATATCGTGACTGTCGAGCAGGTTGAGCTGGGCACAGGTCACCTCCCAGTCGTAGAGCGTCAAGACGTGTTCGATCTCTTCGACGAAGGTGGAGGCGTCAATGGGATCGAAGTAGAGGTGGGCCTTCTGGTAGTCTCGCAGCGAGCCTGCGCCAAAGAAACTGAGCGTGGGACTCAGAAGCGGATAATTCATGACGGCATCGAACTGATCTCCCTCCAGCCAGTCCGGCGACTCGCCCCAGAGTTCACCGACGAGATAGGCTTCGGGGTTGGCGGTCTTGACGACGTCCCGGAACCTGCGCCAGAACGAGGGATCATCGATCTCACTGGGCACGTCGAGGCGCCAGCCGTCGATACCAAAGTCGATCCAGTGTTTCGCCACGTCGAAGATGTACTCGCGGACCTCCGGATTGTCCGTATTAAGCTCCGGCAGGGCGGGAATGCCTTCCCAGGCGGCGTAGTTGTGCGAACGGTCGGGGGCAGAAGGATACGGCCGCAGCGGCCAATCGTGAATAACGACCCAGTCGAGGTACGGCGAGTCCTTCCCGTTTTCGAGCACGTGATGGAAGGGCCAGAAGCCTCGGCTGGCGTGGTTGAAGACGCCGTCGAGCACGACACGCATGTCGCGGGCGTGGGCCGCGTCGAGCAGCTCGCGAAGGGCGTCGTTGCCGCCGAGGAGGGGGTCGACCTCGTAGTAGTCGTAGGTGTGGTAGCGATGATTGGCCGCCGAGGCAAAGATCGGGTTCAGGTAGAGCGCCGTTACCCCGAGATCATCGAGATAGTCGAGCCGGTCGACGATGCCGTACAGGTCGCCCCCCTGAAAGCCCTGCTCCTCCGGCGGCGTGCCCCACGGCTTGAACTGAACCTCGTCGTGGTGGTCCACCCGATCGCTCCGGGCAAAGCGGTCGGGAAAGATCTGGTAGAAGACAGCGTGTTTCACCCAGTCGGGCGTTTGGACCTCCATAGAGTTCAACGGTGTGTGGGTGTGCGGGTATGAGCGTGCGGGGGTCGGGAGAGAGGGGAGGGGCGATGTTCGAGGGTCGAGGATTGAGAGTCGAGAATCGAGGGTCGAGAGTCAGAGGTCGCTGGGACGACTGGGACGTAGTGTATATCGGTCGGTTTCTGGACGGGGTGCTCTTCCCCAAACGCCCTGTATAGACCGGAGACATCCTTAACACATTGCCCACCGTTGGAACAGGGAGCAGTACTCGGGAGGAAAGCCCCACGCCTGATTAACTCACGGCCTGTTACCCATCAACGCCTTCCTCTTCAACTCATAACTCACCCCCCATGACTCGTCAACTCATTCCTCATAACTCGTGACTCACCAACTCATGACTCA
>CAYXAD010000089.1:0-2901 GCA_964462965.1 uncultured Salinivenus sp. | reverse complement strand
GCCGCAGCAGCGACTGGACGTGCTTGATCTCGTCTCCATTCGTGGTGTGGCCCATTCCTTCGTAGATGCGTGTGGTAACGTCGGCGTCCATGCCCTCAAAGACCTCTTCGGTCTCTCGCACGCGTTCCAGTGGGATGTACGGATCCTGATCGCTACAGCCGAGGAAGACGGGGGTGCCGTCGAGCGAGCCGTCGTAGTCGAGCGGGTCGTCCTCGGGCCCGATGAGGCCGCCGCTGAGCCCAACGACACCGCCGTAGCGCCGGGGATTGCGGGCGGCATACTCGGTCGCCAGACACGCCCCCTGCGAGAAGCCGAGCAGAATCGTCCGCTCCGGACCAAGCCCTGCGTCCTCTGCCGTCCCGAGCGTGTCGGCAACGACCTGAAGGGCAGAGGTGAGCTCCGGCTCGTTCTCCTCCATCGGGGCCATGAAGGACTGGGGATACCACGAGCGGAGGGCGGCCTGGGGGGCGAGGTAGGCCACGCCGGGAACAGAGAGCTCGTCGGCCAGGGTGAGCATGCCCCGAGCCGAGGCCCCGCGCCCGTGGAGCAAAATCATGGCGACCTGTGCGTCGGCGAGTTCGGCCCCGCTGTCGAGTACGGGTTGGCCCTGATGTGGGCCATTGGCGGCAGTGGTCATGGACGTGTTCGTGTGGCGTCGTGGAATGGAGTGCGGAACGTTCGGTCCCCGAGCATCGATCAGCTCGACACTTCGGGTGGGGTCAACCGGGGAAGGGCCCGCTCCAGTTCCTCCCGGCGTTCCTCCAGCCAGGGAGGGAGCTTGAGCTCTTGGCCGAGGGCCTCTTCCGACTCGTCGGTGAGGAACCCGGGGCCCTCCGTGGCAATCTCGAACAAAATGCCGGAGGTCCACTCCGGATCGCGAAAGTAGATCGACTGGAAGTACTGCCGATCCTTCACCCCGGTGACCTGAAGGCCCTGCTCCCGGAGGGCGGCCTGCCACGACTTCTGCTCCTCGGCATCTCGCGCCCGAAAGGCGATGTGATGCACGGCGCCCTTGCCCATGCGCCCCGAGGGGTGGCGATCCCGAACCTGCAGATCCACGAGGGTGCCCACGCCCTCTGCCTCGGGAGCTCGGAAGCGAAGCCGGTCCCCCTCCTCACCGGCTTGGCTCCAGCCGAAGACCTCCCGGAAGAGCTCCACCGTCCGGTCGCCCGTAAACACGGGAAGGGTCGGGGCGTGAAAGCCTCGCGGGGCGAGGCCTTCGGGCACCGGCCCGTCGGTCCAGGGCGTGGCGGTCTCCATCTCGGACGAGGCCACGAGCTCGATGGAGAGGCCGTTCGGATCCGGTACGCGGAGGACGGAGTCGCCGAAGCGCTCGTCCTCCTCGACCTCGACGCCCGCCGCCTCGAGGTGCTCCTGCCAGTCGCCCAGCGATCCCTCGGGCACGGCAAAGGCCACGGTGTACACCATGCCCCCTCCGGCCCGTCCCTGCGCGGCGCGTGGCCAGGGAAAAAAGGTCAGGACGGTTCCCGGACGGCCCATTGTGTCGCCGTAATACAAGTGGTGCGTGGTGGGATCGTCGAAGTTGACGGTCGTCTTGACCAGACGCAGCCCCAAGACGCCCGCATAGAAGTCGAGGGTGTCCTGTGCCGTCCCGGACAGGGCGGTGACGTGGTGAATGCCTGGGATTGAAACGTCGGGCATGGCAGCAAGGGCTAGACGTACGATCGGGAAACCACGTCCCCTTACGCAGCCGACCGGTCGTCCGTTTGCTCGACGATGGCCAGCGTGCAGCGGCTGGCACAGATGAGCCGATCGGCCTCGTCGTGAATCTTCACTTCCCACACGTGGGTGGTCCGGCCGGTATGCAGGGGCGTGGCCGTGGCCGTGAGGCGGCCTTCGCGAACAGCACGAATGTGGTTGGCATTGATCTCGATGCCCACGGCCATGTGTTCGGGCGGGGCGGCCAGGTACCCCCCGATGCTGGCCACACTCTCGGCCAGGACAGCATTCACGCCCCCGTGCATCAAGCCAAAGGGCTGGTGATGATCCGGCGTCACAAGCATCGTCGCCGTCACCCGTTCCGGGCCCGCTTCCACCACCTCAATGTCTAAAAGCTGGGCCAAACCACCCGGGTCGTCCGGCAACGGCTTTGATCCCCCATCGGAACCGTTTCGGGAGGAAGATTGGGATGAGGTGCTCATGGGGTTTGGAAGAAGTCGACTGGCGAGAGATGTCGGGCTATGGACACTGCAGGAGGAGTACTCGTGAGCCATGGATAGACCGCGGACGGCAGACGGCGGACCGCCGCTTGGGCTATCCACCTGTTCAGTCCCCCTGTAGGACTCTGCTCACATCGGATTAGGGGTGGCCTCAAGAATCAGAGCGTGAAACGTAATGCGTAATGCATTAGGGGGTGTTCGGTCCTCGATCACGTATTCACGCATCACGCTTCACGAGCAGGAAGAAAAAGGGAAAGGGGACTCACACTAAAAATGACGGTTGGTCGGCCCTTTCCATCATCTGCAATCAGCAGTCGTCGGTCCGCGATCCGCCGTCACTCCTCAAACGCCGAGAAGGCAATCGTCGTGTTGTGCCCGCCAAAGCCAAAGGCATTGGTGAGTGCCGCCCGCACGTCCCGGTCGACGGCTTCGTTGGGCGTGTAGTTGAGGTCGCAGTCCTCGCCGGGCGTCTCGAGGTTGATGGTGGGCGGGATGCGGCCGTCGCGAATGGCGAGAATAGAAGCAATGGCCTCGGCGGTCCCGGCGGCTCCGAGCATGTGTCCGGTCATGCTCTTCGTGGCCGAGAGGTTGAGGTCGTACGCGTGGTCGTCGAAGACGCGCTTGACGGCGTCGGACTCGATTACGTCTCCGACGGGCGTGGAGGTCGCGTGCATGTTGACGTGGTCCACCTCCGTCGGCTCCAGGTCAGCGTCGTCCAGGG
>CAYXAD010000088.1:0-12472 GCA_964462965.1 uncultured Salinivenus sp. | reverse complement strand
ATGTCGGCGTAGTAGAACGGTCGGCCGCCGATCTCGTCCATGTCGTCGTTCATCATGCGCCACGAGTCGCCGCCGTCGTCGGAGCGGTAGATCGCATTGTTTTCCGACTCGACGTAGGCATAGACGCGGTCCGGGTCGCTCGGAGCGATGGCCAGCCCCATGCGACCGAGCTCCCCCTCCGGCAGACCGTCTTCGGCGGTGATCTCTTCCCAGGTCTCTCCGCCGTCGTGGGTCACGTACAGGCCGGATCCGGGGCCGCCCGACTCGAAGAACCAGGGCCAGCGCTGATACTCCCACATGGCGGCAAACAGCTTGTCGGGATTCTCCGGATCCATCACGAGATCTGCCACGCCGGTTCGCTCGTCGACGTACAGCACCTTCTCGAGCGTCTCGCCGCCGTCGGTCGTCTTGTAGACGCCGCGCTCCTCATTTTCGCCCCACGTGGCTCCCTGGACGCCGATGTAGGCCACGTCCGGATTGTCGGGATGCAGCTGAATGCGGTGGATGCTTCGAGACTCCTCGAGGCCGAGGCGGGTCCACGTCTCGCCCCCGTCGATGCTCTTGTAGAGCCCCGTGCCCATGGTCTCGCTGTTGCGCGGATTGCCTTCGCCGGTCCCCACCCAGTTGACGTCCGGATTGTCCTGATCCACGGCCACGGCCCCAATCGAGGTGGCCGGCTGATCGTCAAAAATAGGGGTCCAATGGACGCCGCCATCTTTGGACCGCCAGAGCCCCCCGGAAGCGGTGCCGGCGTAGATGACGTCGGGGTTGTCGACGCGCGCCTCGAGGGCCGTGACGCGGCCGCTCATCCCGGCCGGCCCGATGCTGCGGGCTTCCATGCCGGAGAGCGTCTCCGTATCGAACGTCTGAGCCACGGCAGGCCCCGTGCCCACGAAAAGTGCAAGGAGGAGACCGACGAAAAGCGCGCTACGGGAAATCATGCGTTCAGCAGGATGATGGAACAGACGAACCCTCAGGGAGAGACCCCTCCCCCGCCGAAATGAACATAGCAGCCATAGGAAGCGCTTTCAATCACAGGTCCTTCACACCTCAATTACAGTTCAGCGTCCTCGACCTGCCCCACCTCCGCCCGGAACGTGCCGGCGGACGGTAGCACGATTCCCGGTTCCCTTTACAGGGAGACGCTCAGGTTCACGAACAGCACCCGGCCCGGCTCGGGGAGCTGCATGCCGGTGAAGGGATTTTTGGCGTTCAGGTGGTTGACGTAGGTTGCGTCGAACAGGTTTTCAACGCCTACTTCCAGGGTCGTCCGCCGGAACGCGTCCACGCCGGCACGGAGGTCCACTGTGGCATATCCGTCAGTGGCTTCTTCCCCCCGAGTCGTGGCCACACGGTCTTGCCCCGCCGTGAGGTTGACAGACCCATCAACGTATAGCTCGCCCACCGACCGCACGTCGAGTGTTGGGGCCCACTGGAGCCCGATCGTGGCCGTCGGCGGGGACACCCCGAAGGCCGGTTCGTCGAGGGTTTCATCGCGCCCCCACAGGTAACTCCCGGACGCCTGCCCGGTCCACGGCCCCGGAAGTGCCATCGTCGCGCTCACCTCGGAGCCCACGAACGTCGCCTCGCCGTTGACGTAGCGATAGACCGTCGGCGGACTCAGCGGGAGAATGGGGTCGATCTCCGTCGGCGCCAGGGTAATATAGTCGTCCATCCGGCGAGCAAATCCATTGATGCTGACGGCCCACCCCGCGCCGCCTCCTTCCAGCCACACGTCGGCCTGTGTGCTGCGCTCGGGGTCGAGGGGGGGCGTGCCCTGAAACTCGGCGCTCGTCTGCGACTTGCTGGCGGGAAAGCGGTCTGCGTAGCGCTCCAGGGCGTCCGGCGGGCGAGCGACGGAGCCGGCCCCGAGCGAAAGCGTCCACTGGTCCGTAAGTACGATCGAGGCGGTGAGAGCCCCGCTCCCCATGACGTCGGTCTGGGCGAGCTCGTCCGCCGTGACGCCGGCATGCTCCAGGAACGGCTCCGTCGGATCATTCGCGTCTGCGTGGGCAAGGTCGAGCCGAGTGGTGCCGGTGAGCTGTACGCCGTCAACGATCGAATGACTCGCCTGGACAAACATTCCTTCCTGCGTGGTCGTCACGCCGGGCCACGCCCTGTCGAGCGTGTCGCCATTCGCCCGGTAGAACGGCGGCACGACGCGCGATCCGTCGTCCATTACTGCTTCTAGAGGACGCCGAGCGTCGCGGAACGTGTGGAGCACGTCGCCCCCCACCGTCACGTCCCAGGCGTCTCCCAGCGTCAGGTCTGCCGCCGCGCGGCCACTAAAATTCTGGATCTCCGACGCCACGCCGATGCGAAGGGGCGGGCGCGGGTTTCCGTTCGGGAGCGTCCCGGCCTCGTACGTCGGCTTGCCGCGGTTCGTCATTTCGTGCAGCGTCTGCTGGGCGCTGGCCCGCACTGTGAGGGATTGAAGCCGCCCGGTCTCCGAAGCAAACTCGTACGTCACCTGGCCCATGCCCGTCTTGAAGAAGCGGGCGTTGAGCAGGCGCCCCGGATAGTCCATGTCGCGCTGATCCTGATACCCTCCCTTTGCCGAGAGGGTCGACCGCTCGGATAGCTCGACCCCGACACGACCGCGGCCCTCGGCCGAGGCAAAGTCGGCCGGAATGGTCTCGCCATTGCCTGTCGTATAGTCGCTTCCCGAGCGCCAGGCCCCGTTGACACTGTAGAACCAGGATCCCTGCCGGCCCATGGCAAAGCCGGTGGCTTCCTTGGCCTGCCGGTTGGTGTCGTAGCCGGTGCGGACGGTGCCGGTCAACGGCGTGCGGGGCGGGTCCTCCCCGCGCTGCTCCACCTGGATGGCGCTCATGTTGCCGGGGCCCCACGTGAGGGCGTATGGGCCCTTCACCACGTCAATGTTGGCGATGGTGCTGGGGTCGATGTGGCTCATCGGCGAGTCCATGCGGGCCGGGCCCGCCGGAAAGGCCCGCATGCCGTCGACGTAGACCCCCACCTCGGTCTCTGCCAGGCCGCGCACGTTGGGGTCGAGCCCCACCGGGCCCCGCCGCACAGAGCCGATCCCGGGCAGGTCGCGCAACAGTGCTCCGGGATCGGCCACCTCGGCCTTGCGGATCTGCTCGCTCTGGAGCTCGCCGGTGGGCTGGAGGTCGGGACGAAGGGCCGTCACCTCGATGCCGGTGAGGTCGACGGCCTCCGGCCGCAGGGAAATTTTGAGGCGCGAGGTCGCACCGGCAGTGACCTCGACGGTGCGAGTGGCGGGGGCGTAGCCGACGAAGCGGGCCTCGAGCTGCACGGTGCCCGCCGGCACGCCGGAAATCGTGAAGCGGCCGTCCGCGTCCGTGGCGGCGCCGCGATCGTGCTCGGGCATCACGACGTTGACGCCGGGGAGGGGGTCGTCAGTGGTGGCATCCACGACCTGTCCGGCAATGCTCCCGGTCGACTGGCCGAGGGCCCCGAGCGGAGAGGCCGCGAAGAGGGCGAAAAGGACAGCGAGTGCGTAGAAAAGGTTGTTCAATCGAGTCATGGTCATCCTCCATATCTACAGAACGCCCACACGAGAGAGCCCGTCGCTCGCGCGGGCAGAAAGTCCGGTCCTGGTGACGTCCAGGCCCGGCAGGCTCCAGGCCGGGCGACTACGCCGCCGGCCGGGGAGGATGAAAGATGTCGTCGCCTACCTGCTGTGGAGAACGAACTCGAGAGGCAATCTCGTAGGAAATGACGGAAGGCGTGGGGTTCGTCATAGCTGTTCCCCTCGGTACGAGCCACCGATAGGGGGAGGTGCTGCCAATGGCGGTCTGCCCTCCCCCGTCACAGGATTGGATGACGGGGTGTGCATTGCCGTCGTCGGAGGTCTGAACCTGCTCTTCGCCAGACGTCCGAGTGGGCTCGCCGGAGGAATGGTGATGATCGCACTGGCAGGGTCCATCGGGATTGCGAGGGCAAAAGCCTCTCTCCTCACAGACACACGTTGCGCTCGCGTCAAGGACCTCCTGAACGGGCAGGCCCTGCATCAAGACGGCTCCGGCCAGAACCAGGGCGAGAGCATGTCCCCAGTAGGATAGGCGATATGGAAAGGCCCCTGCTCGCACAGATCGAGGAGAGAGATGCCACGAGTACTCACCGCGATACCTCTTACTTCAAAGACGACGGAGGGATGTCTCTCTCCGGTCAAATCCTGTTGAAAGGCTCCCAACGTGGCCCCGCAGGACATCCGGCCTGCTCCGGAGCCCCCGACTGGATTCATCCCAAGATGCTTGGTTGCCGGACGTGCGCACCGAGAGGTTGACTTCTTCCCAGCTTCTTCCGCCGACCTTGCCGTCATACAATTCCCTTTCCACCATGGAGTTTGACGTCGAAAGTGCTCTCATCGCAGGGTTGATTGCCACCGCGGTGATGACCGTGCTCATGTACCTGGGCAGGGCCATGGGTATGCGTCTAGACTTGCCTCGCATGCTGGGGCTCATGTTTGCCAGTTCCAACAATCTCCTCGTCGTCTACGTCCTGGGGCTCATCCTTCACTTCATGATCGGGGCCTTCTTCGGCCTCATCTACGGCTGGGTCTTTCTCAACGTGCCCTCTACCTGGCCCTGGGGCGGCATCTTTGGTGCCCTGCACGGCATGCTCGCCGGCTTCTTCCTGGGCCTGATGCCCACGTTTCATCCCCGGATGGGCGAAGACGATCCGGTCGAGCCCCCCGGCCTCTTCGGCAAGAATTACGGTCGCATGGTCCCCGTAGGCCTCGTCTTGCTCCACATCGTCTTCGGTCTCGTGGTGGCCTGGATGTACATGCCCGCGCCGGGGGCGTAGGTCCCCTCGACGTTGATGGCGAGAATGCTTCCCGGGCTGCAGCGGTCTCCGGAAGGAACGGCCTATCGCACATTGCGCCAATGCCGGACGCCCAGTGGCGCGAAAAAGGCACCCCTCCGATGCCGGGGGCGATATCTTGAAAAGCGTCGACTTGACTCCCCTTGGGACTCAAGATCGCTTCAAGGATGATGTTCACCTCAACAGACAAAGACCGCTATGGAAATGACACGCCCCCGCACCGACGTAGAGAACGAAATCAAAGAGACACTCGGCCTCGTGCCCAGCTTTTTTAAGGACATTCCGGACGCCTATTTCGACCACGAGTGGCAGCTCTTTAAGCAGCTCGAGCTCGGGGAGACCCTCATCCCGAACAAGTACAAGGAGCTGATGGGAGTCGCGCTCCACTCCGAGACCAAGTGCGACTACTGTACGCTCTTCCACACCGAGGCGGCCCGGCTCTTCGGCGCCACCGACGAAGAAATCCAGGAGGCGGCCCACTACGCGAAGATGTCGCTCGGCTGGAGCGCCTACCTCAACGGCACGCAGCAGGACTACGACCAGTTTGCCGAGGAGCTCGACCGGATCGGCGAGCACCTGAGCGAGCAATTGGAGACGCAAAAAGCCACCTTGTAACGATGACCATCGAGCGACTTCGCCCTTCGATCCTGCGCGTGACGCTGCACACTTACGAGTGGGCGTCCCTCGTGGCCGCCGCACGGTGGGCCCTGGAGGAGGGAAACGATACTCTTCCCCCGGAGGCGCAGGACCAGATCGAGCAGGTGTTGGCGAGCTACGACGCCGAACGGACCCGGCTTGACGCCGCCGACTGATTGGGTCAGCGTCGGCGCTTCCGAACAACGAACCGCCCGGTCCTCTTGCTGAGAACCGGGCGGTTTGTGATTCCACGACTCGAGGCGTCCATCCCCCCGACGTTTCCCGCCTCCGATTTCAAGGGGCAGGTGCCGGTCGGCCCTTCCGGAGGACGTCGTTCTTTCTGACAAAGTTGCTCCTAAGTAGACCAGCAAAAGAACATTAAAGGATAGTCATTCCGAGCGCAGCGAAGCGGAGTCGAGGAATCTCTTAGAAGACTAGCGGAAACGGTCCAAACGGATGCTACCGCCGAATTCGAAGAGATTCTTCGACTCCCTCCTCCCTGCGGTCGTCGGTCGCTCAGAATGACTTCGGCTAGCGTATTTGTGCTGGTCTACTTAGTGCTCTGCCAATTCTCATTCCCGGAATCCGAGAACTACGATTACATCCAGGCGGGCCGAAAGCAGCCCCTCGAAGTGTCTTAAGACCTACGGGAGAAAATCGGGCGAGTGAGAGGCTGAATCAGTCCAGGAGTGGTTCCAGCCGAGCCCGGGCACAGCAACGACCCTGGAAGAAGTGGAGAAGCTGTCGCCTCACGGCTCGTTCGACGGAGAGTCCGCTCGTGCCTTCAACCCAGCTGATTCGCCAGAAGAAACCGTCATTCACCAATGTTCGAAGCCCAAGTTAGCAAGCAGTCGCAGAGCCACAAGCTCAAGGAGCGCCTCCAGGGAGCCGGTTTGACCCACGGGGAGAGCGCTCGGGTTCACCTTTCGGGGGTGGAGCTCAAAAAAAACAAGGAGGGACCTCGCGTCTACTTTTGCCGGGTCGGTCCGGTCCAAGTCGTAGAGCAAATGGAAGAGGGAGACGGCGAAGCCCTTCCGGAAGAGGCCGAACTCGACGGTCTCGCCTTTCCCGACGAGGGCTTGCACCGCCTTGAGAATGTGATCGTCCGAACCAACGGTCGGATGCGAGTGGAGGCCGACGAGCAGACCACGATCAAGACAGAGGGGCTGTTCGCCCGGCTGGGACGCTTCCTTCAGCGCCTCACCGGCCCCTCGCGGGAAAACTCGACCTGGCAGCCCTGGTAGGCCTCCGGGCGGACAACGGCAGAGCACGTCCCGAAAACGGACGGGGGCCGAGTGGATCGTTCGACCCGCGCGTTTGGCCGAACACACACCGTGTCAACGAGCAGGCGCGGACATTCTGCCGGAGACCTGGCGACCCTGACGGCTCTCTGAGACCGCAGCGAAGGGGAGCCTCCCGAGGTCCCCTCGTTTGGCTCGACGCTCCTGCCCCTCACGTCCCGGGCACGAAGCTGGCGAGGGCATCCTGTACGCGCTCGCCAAACCCGGCCGTGAGCGACCACGGGCTCGGCTGGCGCACCACGTGAAGAGGGCCCTCCTTCGTCGTCACCTCGTAGCTGGTGCTGCCCTCCTTCGTTCGGAAAAACCGAATCGTCACCGAGGCGTCGCCCACCCGCAGTCCCTCGACAGTCAGCTCCGGCAGCCACTCCGGGAGATGAGGATCTACGAGAAGCAAATTGAGGGGGGCGTAGGGGTAGATCCCTAGCAGTGCCTGGACCATGCACAGCACCCCCGACGCCGACCACGCCTGCGGCGCGTTGGCCTGCGGGTAGAAGGCAGGGAAGGGCTGGGCCTCGGTGCGGGCGTGGCCGCTAAAGGCCTCCGGCAGGCGACAATGATCGAAGAGGGAGGCGGCCTCGAACTGTGCCCGACAGAGGCGATGCATCTCGTCGACCAGGCCGACCCGCATCAGGCCGAGGGCAAAGGTGCCGTGCTCGACCGGCCACACCGATCCGCGGTGGTAGCTGTAGGGGTTGTAGGCGGGGTGCCCGGCAGAGAGAGTCCGAAGGCCCCAGCCCGTAAACATGTCCTCGTCGAAAAGCCGTCCGACGACCCGCTCGACCTTTGCCTCCTCGACGATGCCGGTGGCCAGGCAGTGACCGACGTTCGAGCCGATCGAGCGGATCGGGTCGTTGTCGGGGCCCAGTCCCATGGCGAAGAAGCCTTCCTCCTCCATCCAAAAGGCCTCATTGAACCGCTCCTTGAGCGCTTTGGCGTCTTGGTAGAAGTTTTTGGCCTCTCCCCGTCGGCCGGTCCACCAGCAGAGCTCCGCCAGCCGCCGCTTGGCCGCATAGGCAAAGCCCTGCAGCTCGCAGGTCGCAATGGGAGGCTCGACCTGAGAGCCGTCCTCGGCCACGATTGCGTCCGGGGAGTCCTTCCAGCCCTGGTTCTTGACGCCGTGCTCCGAGGCGGTCTTGTACTCGTAGAAGCCGTCGCCGTCGAGGTCGCCGTATTCGTCGAGCCATTCGACGGCGTCGAGGGCAGGGGGCAGGAGGCGATCCCTCAGTTTTTCGCTGCCGGTCCAGTGCCAGAGCTCGCTGACGCAAAAGGGGAAAAAGACAGGGGTGGTCATCGCCCCGTAGTAGCGCCGGCGCGGGTCGTAGTTCAAGACCGGAAGGGGGCCGGTGTGTGCTTCGTGGAGCATCCGACCCGGTTGCTCGTCGCGCCACCGGTTCATCTCGGTGCCTTGCCGGCGGACCATCTCCTCGAGGGTGCCGATCATCATCTCCGGCCCGAGCAGGGCCGCCTGCCAGGCCGTGGTGAGGGTATCGCGGCCAAAGAGGGTCGGGTACAGCGGAAGGCCAGCGGCCACGGTCCAGACCCGCCGCCCGTGATCGAGGTCAAAGAGCCGAAGGGCCGACAGGTCCTCGCGGGCCCGCTGGAGGGCATTCGTCACCACGGGTGAGAGCGTGTCGCTCCCCGGAGCGTGGAAGGTGGTCGCCTCTTCCAAGAAGAGAGACGTCAGCTCCTCGGGGGATCCGTGGGGAAACTGCTCTCGTGGACGGCCGTCGCCGCGCCAACGAACGACGTCGTCAATTTCAGGCGTCACCGTCATGGTTGCCTCCCAGCTCTCGTGGGGAGGCAGAGCGACCTCGTACTGGATCCGGGTCCGTTCCTCCTCGAACGAAGGGGGGCTATCGGCTTCTTCAATCTGGACGCGGCACCCCCGCTTGATACGGTTTTCCCCGCGTTCTCCCTGGTGATCGTAGGCGTGTTCGGCCTCGTAGTCAAAGTGCAGCGTGCCGACATTTTCACCGGCGTGGGTCCAGCGGCGATCGAGAGATCCGTCCTGCCGGCGGGACTGGCCCTCGCGGGTCTCTTTCGGGCTGGCAAAATCGGCATCCACCTCGAGCTCGAGTGTGAAGGCGACCTGCTGCTGAGTATAGTTGGTCAGGCGAACCTCCTCGTGGAAGCGGGTGTCGATCCAGCGGCGGAGTCGCACCTCGAGGACGTGCTGAGCCGGCAGGTCCTGCACGTTTTCCGTCGGGGAGGACGCATCCCGTGTGTTGCTCCCGGGTGGCGCCTGGACGTAGTATCCCAGCCAACTGTGCTGGTCGATGTTCGACTGGGCCACCGGATGGAGCGGTGTGTCGTCGATCAGATACCTGTGCCGGGACAGCATGCGGGTTTCGTGGACGAACAAGCCCCGGTCGGAGCCTCCCTCGACGAAGCCGTCCCGCCGGGCCGCAAGAGCGATTCGGCCGCGACTCAGGTAGGTCGAGTGCTGCCGGGGTCGCAGGCGTATCAGATCCGCGTTCGGAGGCTCTGGCATCGCTTCACTTGCGCCTTTCACTCTAGCTCTCGAGTCCAGCACCCCTCCCTCCGAAGCTTGGGAAGGGCCCTCCTCAATCCTCAGAGGAATTCAACAGAGCTGACAGGCCGGCGGTCAGTCCAAGGCCCGCCAGCATGAGCCAATTCCTGTTCTTGGACATCCACCACTGAAGGCTCCAATCGTGGGCCTGCTCGTCAAAAACGCCGTGGGCCCCTTTATCTCCCTCCACCGGCTCCCAGAGGTTGTCGGGACGCTCCTCCGCGGGCTCGTCTCGCATCTGGCCCATAAAGCCGTTTTGGGCGAGATAGTGGTCGGCGAGACCAGGAAAGAGCTTGTTGCCGACAATCGCCTGCACGGTGGGTCCACCTACGCACACCTCGCGCCGGTCGTGATCTGCGGCCCAGAGGATGGCGTCTGCGGCAACCTCTGGCTGAAAGATGGGAGGAACCGGCTGTGATTTCTTGGGCATCTTGTTACGCGACCACTCGAATTGAGGCGTATTCAGGGCCGGAAGCTGGACCATCGTGATCTGCACGTTGCTGTTGTCGTGAAGAAGCTCCGAGCGGAGCGAGTCGAAAAATCCCTCGATGCCGTGCTTGGCTCCACAGTAGGCCGACTGCAGGGGAATGCCGCGATACGCCAAGGCCGATCCCACCAGCACAATCGAGCCGTTGTCGCGCTGCCTCATCCGCCGCAGGGCCGCCATCGTCCCGTAGACCTGCCCGAGATACGTCACCTCTGTGACCCGTCGGTATTCCTCCGGGGTTAGCTTTTTAACCGGAGAGAAAACAGTGGTCATGGCGTTGTTGACCCAGACGTCGATCGGGCTGAAGGCTTCCTCTACCTGGGAGGCGGCCGCCTCGACTTGTTCGGGGTCGGCCACGTCGGTCGGAAGGGCGAGGGCGTCCCCGCCTTTCGCTTCTACGTCTTTCTTCGCCCCCGCCAGTCCCTCCTCTCCGCGAGCGAGGAGCCCAATCCGTGCGCCGCGCTCGGCAAACGCCTCGGCCGTAGCTCGTCCCACACCAGCGGACGCCCCCGTGATGACAACTGTTTCTCCACTCATAAGTCGTGTGTGCTTTCTGCGCCGCTACCGATGAACTCCCAATGTTCGTCGTATGGCTCCTCCCGCGAGGCCTCCTACTCCATCATGCCCAGGAGCGCTTCGGTCGCGGACCCAAACACGAGATGGGCGACAAGCCCTCGAGCGTGGGTCTGCCACGGAAAGGCCATGGGACCGGGGGTGAGATCGAGCACCGGATTGGCGACCTCGTCGACCAGCAGGTAGAACCCGACCCCGAAGGCAAGCCCCCTTCCAAGCTTCACTCCCCCCCCGGATGGCCGGCATGCGCCGTAGGCCGCTCCGGCCCCGATGCCCAGGGCCCAGTGGATCTTTTGGCCGGCGCTCTTGCGCTGCTTCTCGGAAAGCTCCCCCCCGGCCACCTCCGCGACTTTTTCCGCGGCCACGCCGAAGGCCATCTTGCCCCCCCGCGCTTCTTTCTCTTGCTCGCGGGCCTCCTCGCTTTCTTTTTGATACATGTAGCTGGTGACCTGGCCCATGACCCAGTTGGCCGCCCCGCCCGCCAGAGCGCCGCGCACCAGTCCGCTGGCCAAGCCCGACGTTCGATCTTTTGCGTGATGCATGACCGTTTGCGTTCCTCCTGTTGAACTGCGTTGAGAGTCTTCTTCGTGTTCGTCCTTCATCCATCAGAGAACCCTCTGTCCGCCGCACGTATGCCTCGGGCGAGAGAGGAAATGCATTCGCCCCCAACATCACGACAGCCATCGGTGGAATCGTGACGGGCAAATCCATGAGTCGGTTGTGGACCCAGCCCGGCCTCCTTCCTGTCTTGCCTCGCCGGCAGCAGTACAGGCACGCCCTCATGAATCCCTTTGTTTAAGAGTAGCAGTGGCTTTAACTCCTGTTTACTGCCTAATTACATCTATTCCAGAGTGTACAGAAGTCCCCTTCACAGACGTCGTAGCTGCCTTTAATCCAGAGAAAATGTGATCGGATACGAGAGCACCGTGACGTACCCAATGCTCAGATGGGGGTACGCACTCCCCGGCTGAAATCTCGCTCGTTGCCCCCGATCAAGCCCGGCCCAAAAACGCCGTAGGGACGCATCAAAACGGTCGGGGGTCGATCACTGCATTACTTTTTGAAGGTCTTCGACAATGTGCTCCGGAGGAGTCCGACTGCCGTTGTATTCGGCCCGCACGCGGCCCTGTCCGTCGAGAAGTGTGATCCGGTTGGAATGGACGAACAGGTAGTCGGACGAGTCCGCCGCGGTCGTATCGGCAGGCGGCTTGATGTCGTGGCGAACGTCCATCCGACTCATGAGGCTGTCGATCGTGGCGGGCGACCCGGTCAGAAATTGCCAGGACGTATCGTCCAGCTTGAAGTCGGCCTGATACTCGGCCAGTTGCGAAGGCGTATCCCGCTTTGGATCGAACGTGACGGTCGCGAACTGCACCTCCTCCGGCTGATCGAGGGTCTCGCGGACGCTTCGCATGTTCGCCGTAATCTGCGGGCAAACATTCGGACAGTTCGTATAGATGTACCCGACCACGACCGGCCGGCCCTCAAAGGCGTCGGGAAACGACACCGCACTGCTGTCCTGATTGACGAGGTCAAAAGACGCGTCATCCAGCGTATCCTCGACGGGAGGGTCTGGGCTGCACCCAGCAACAAGGATAAGTGCAACGAGCAACGAGAGAGGATGTCGCCCTCCGGAGAACGCTTGCATCTCAAGGTGATGGAGTCGACGAAAAAGAGTTCGATTCGGTGTTCGACGCAGTTGCCTCGTGGCGTCCGAGCTCCCTTTCGACCGAAGCTAGCCGCCCCCCTGCCCCCGGAGACGAGGTCCTCTGCGGGACCGTCCCCCGACCCAGAGGCAGCGGGGGAGTCCCGCGCTTCTTGCAAACGACTCAAGAATTCCTCCGGCCCGATGAAGCGGGAGTCAACAGCACGCCGGCGGCGGTAAACGGCTGCTGGAGCTGATCACCCGAATTGTCCGGCTCGGGATTGTTCTGGGCGTACAGGGGTCGGCCACCCGCGAGGAGAAGCCCCAAAAGCCCCAGAAAGACCAGCACGAACGGCAGGACCTGTCGCCGATGGAGGGTCACGTCAAATAGCACAGTTGGCACCTATGTAGATCAACATTAATACGTTAAGTCACGGTCATTCTGAGCGACCGACGACCGCAGGGAGGAGGGAGTCGAAGAATCTTCTTGA
>CAYXAD010000087.1:7634-12688 GCA_964462965.1 uncultured Salinivenus sp. | reverse complement strand
CGGGGGTGGTCAAGGAGCTGATCGCCGCGCGCAAAAACATCTCCGTCGATGGGAGCGGAGGGTAGAGAAAAGGACGTCGAAGCCGTGCCGAATGACCAAGGGGGAAATCGGTTCGGGTGGGGGGACTGCGTTTTAGCCCACCTTATGAGGCGTGGCTGTTAATAGTGTGCCGAGGTCGTTTCCGCGGAGTGAAGCGAGCCCAAGCGTCATAGAAGGCGGTGACGGCCCTCCTTGTGTGCTCGGGATATAGAAGTGGTCGTAAATAACTCAGGTTGCGACCTATTTGCTGTTTTCTGAAAAGACAGCGGACGACGGACGGCAGACCGCCGAACGGAGCGCTCGAGGCGGTCGGGCCTGTCCCACACTCCTTCGGAGTCCGCAGTTGGCTGTCATCGCGATAGAATGTTTGTCCCCCGCAACATGGGTTAAATAGAAGGGGCGGGCGCAAGGAGACACATGTTCTCCGGGCAGGTAATGGGGAGTTGTCTCCGTCTCGGGGTAAAGTATCATGGTCGAGCTGGTTTTAGCCGAGATGGAAAATGTTGGAATGTTTTATGCCGTCGGTCGGAGTGTAAGCGTTAGCCCGAAATGTTCGAGATAGGGTAAGATATCTGAGTATATAGGCTATTCATATTATATAATAATATCATCTGTTGGGGATTTATGAATTATAGGTACAGTTACTATCTGAAGTTGTTATTTATTATAGCTGTAGCAATAAGTGTTGCTCGGTGTTCGGGGGAGGAAGAATCTGAGGAGGAATTGGTCTTACCTGAAGGGTTTGAGTCAACAGTCGTTGTAGATAGCATTGGGCCGGCCCGTCACTTGGCGGTAAATGACAACGGTGATATTTACGCCAAGCTGAAAGAGTCCTATGACGATGGGAGTATCGTTGCTCTTCGGGACACAACGGGGGATGGGAAAGCAGATGTCATTCGGAAGTTTGGAGTCTTTGAGAATGAAGGAGGCTTTCACACAGGGGCAAAAATACGCGAAGGCCACCTTTATGTGAGTACAGACTTGAATGTATATCGATACGAATTAACCCCCGGGGAGTTAGTACCTAAGGGGGATCCTGATACGTTGGTAGTAGACGATCATGAGCATGGGACTCACGAGCATATTACGAAACCGATTGCGTTTGACGGTCAGGAGAATATGTACGTCCCGTTCGGGGCTCCGAACAATGCTTGTCAGGAGCCCAAGCGAACGCCAGGTGTTGAAGGACAGGATCCGTGTCCGGTTCTCGAGGATCACGGGGGGGTTTGGCAATTCGATAAGGAGGGACTCAACCAGACTCAGGATGACGGGATAAAGTATGCAAGCGGGCTAAGAAGCGTGGTGGCCATCGATTGGCACCCGGTAGACGATAATTTATACATCGTCGTTCACGGTCGAGATAATTTGCATCGGCTATGGCCAAACATCTATTCTCCCTGGGAAAATGCCATGCTTCCCGCTGAAGAGTTCGTTCGTGTGACGGAAGGGTCTCACTTTGGGTGGCCCTATTGCTATTACGATCAACTAAAGGGGGAGAAGGTATTGGCTCCCGAATATGGAGGGGATGGGGAAGAGATAGGGCGCTGTGGACAATATGACGATCCAGTCATCGGCTTTCCGGGCCACTTTGCCCCGAATGATTTGATGTTCTATCAGGGAGATCAATTTCCGGATCACTATAAAAATGGGGCGTTCGTTGCTTTTCACGGCTCAACGATACGCGATCCCTATCCACAAGCCGGTTATTTTGTCGCGTTCGTCCCATTTGAGGGCAACGGCCAGTTTGGCGAGTGGGAAGTCTTTGCAAATGGATTCGCGGGCGTAGATACGATCGAGAGCACGAGTGACGCGAAGCATCGTCCAAGTGGGCTCGCGACTGGCCCGGACGGATCCCTGTATGTGACGGGAGATAACGAGGGGAAAATTTGGAAAATTGAATACACGGGGGACAGAAGTTCTTTTGGTGAGAACCATTTGGCCCGAGTGAGAGAGGAAAAAAAGACGGCCAATAATATTCGAACACCTGACGAGGAAGAAGACGTCATCCAAGAGGATGTCCTCATGGCGGGAGAAGGGGAGGAGATTTACAATTCCTACTGTGCAGCTTGTCACCAGCGGGATGGAAAAGGAGCCCCTCCACGATATCCTCCCCTGTCGGAAACGGAATGGGTCACGGGAGACAAGAGTCAGTTAATCTCGGTGATTCTGAATGGGTTAGAGGGCTCCATCGAAGTGAAAGGGGAAACCTATGACAGTGCTATGCCCCAGCACGACTTCCTTTCGAATGAGGAGGTTGCGAAAGTGGCTACCTACGTCCGGCAAAACTTTGGGAATAATGCGAGCCCGGTTACAGAAGAGGAGGTACGTCAGATTCGGGAGAACTCTGATAATTAAAGTCTATGAAATATCATATTGTACTTGTATCGTTACTGCTTCTCTTTGCACAGCCTGTAAATGCGCAGGATTCACCGGAGAGAGCGATACTCCTCATCATTGACGGCTTGCACGTAGAGGCCCCTGAGCGGTTAGAGATGCCCACGTTTAATGATCTCTCGCAAGAGGGGGCCCTCGTCGAACGAACGACGACAATCATGCCGCACCACCCCACCCACGGCGAGTATGCGGAGGTGCATACGTCGTCGTTTCCAAATCCCATTATGATGGCGGGCACTGTCTTCTTAGAGCCTGGCCAGACGATGCTTCAGCATGGGTTTGAGAATACTGCCTTTGTGGCCAATACGTCGGCTTATCAATCTATCACCGACGGGTACGATTATGTCGTCCAAAGAGGAGGGTCGGATGCGTTTGCCATCGATCGGGCTGTCGAGATATTAGAGAACGACAGCATCGACTTTATGAGAGTCCATCTGCAGAGTGCAGGGAGTGCCGGAAGTCAATCTCTCACCGCAGATAGCGATCAACCGTATAGACATAACATTTGGCACGAGGAGGCTCCGTATGTTGAGGCCATCGAGGAGGCCGATCGGCAGCTTCAGCGATTTGTCTCCAGCCTCAAAGAAATGCAGAAGTGGGAAAATACGCTTTTGGTCGTGACCAGTGACCACGGTCAGACGAAAACCGGCTGGCATCCGACCTTGCCGGAGGAGAGCTGGTTGGTCCCTACGGTGTTCCACGGGCCGGGAGTCCCTCCGAATCGCACCGTCGAGTGGGCAGACCTGACGGATGTGGCCCCAACGATTGCGCATCTAATGGACGTTCCGAAGCCGAACGAGGGAGGAGGGGCCGGTCGAGTTATACATGACGTGATCCGTTCTACTGATGATAATTTTGACGCCTCCTCGAAAATCTTAGAGCTGAATAGAGTGATCGGTGACTATATGCGCAGGGAGGCTGAGATGATTAGTAACTCTGAGGAGCACCCGTATTTAAATAGCCTCCTCATGCGGTTGGAGAGGGAGTTCTACGGCCTTGATCGGATTATGGACTGGAAGGACGTAGAGTCTATTGACGCCCTGATCGAAAACAACCGCCACGTCGTGGAGGAAATGGAGGCCGAGCTAGAGAGAGTGGGGGAAAGCGAATGACGTTTCTCCCACAGGGTTTTTCTCGTCGTCAGAAGCCATTTGGCATAAGATCTATGCAGTCTCGGCCGAGGAGTCGTCCTTTTTCAAGAGTAGTGTTTCGCCTGGTGGCGACTGGCTAGGGCTTTCTTATCTGGCGTAGAGAAGGGCCGGAGGCGAAGCGATCCTTTCCGGCCGCAGGCGGTTTTGGAAATATCTTCCTTCAGCTAAATTTTCCGATGATGACTTCTCGCCTCCGGCTTTTCGCTGGGCCAGGAGATACACAATGGATATGGCTTCTTGCCCTCCTCCTCGTTTTTGCCGGTAGACCAACGGGGGCTTCCGCTCAGTCTGATGAGCCCGGATCCGAGTTTCATTTCGATCCGCCCTCGTACGTCCTGTATCGGGCTCCTGATTCGTTGGAGATTGACGGTCGGTTTGACGAGCAGGCCTGGCAGGACGCCGAGTGGTCGGGGCCGTTCGTCGACATTCGCGGAGAGGAGAGGCCGGCTCCGGATCTGCAGACGCGGGTCAAAATGTTATGGGATGATCGCTACTTCTACATCGCTGCTGAGCTGGAAGAGCCGGATGTCTGGGCTACGTTTACCGAGCGGGATGCGGCGATCTTTCGGGAAGACGCATTCGAGGTTTTTATCGATCCGAATGGAGACACACACAACTATTATGAATTCGAGATCAACGCCCTGGAGACCTTCTGGGATCTCCTCCTGGTCAGAGCCTCCCGGGATGGCGGGCCCTCCATTAGCGCCTGGGATATTCGAGGCATCGACGTAGGCGTTCAGGTCCATGGGACTCTCAACGATCCTTCCGATACCGACGAAGGGTGGACCGTCGAGCTTGCGTTTCCCTGGGAGGTACTCGCGGAAGCCGCGCCGGAGGGACGTCGGCCCCAAGCGGGGGAGCAGTGGCGGATCAATTTTGCGCGTCCGGATTGGCCGCTCGAGGTTGCTGATGGGACCTACCAAAAGAAAGAAGGAGCTTCGGCGAGTTGGTGGACGTGGGCCCCTCAAGGGGAGGTTAATATGCACAGGCCGGAATACTTTGGATACGTCCAATTTGCAGAGGCCGACGTGGGGGAAGAGACGGTGCCGTTCGTAGAGGCGCCAAATGAGCGGGTGAAATGGGCACTGCGTCAGCTGTATTACCGCCAGACCGAGTACCACGACACCCACGGCCGCTACGCCGCCGATCTCACGGCCCTGAATGCAAGTGAGATCGCTGTGGATGTCGGCGACGGAGCAGGGACGGAGGGCGGGCGAGACGCGGACTCCGTTGACGTTGAGCCGACCCTGGAGGCCACCCAGAGCTCCTACGAGATCACGGCTCCCGGTGCCAACGGGACGACCGTTCACATTCGCCACGATGGACGCGTGTGGACGACGGATGAGTAGTGAAGTGGTCCGTTTTTAAACTGTCGCCACTGGACGCTGGTGCCAATGTGCGCATGGAGTCACGAGTTGATGAGTCTCCAGCCACGAGGCATTAGTTGACGAGTAATGAGTTATGAGTTGA
>CAYXAD010000087.1:0-7534 GCA_964462965.1 uncultured Salinivenus sp. | reverse complement strand
TTGATGAGTCTCCAGCCACGAGGCATTAGTTGACGAGTAATGAGTTATGAGTTGATGAGTAACGAGTTATGAGTTGGCGAGTTATGAGGGCTCCCAACCGAGCCTCCTGCATCACGTTGGAAATGGACCACGTAGCGGCTTGTGCGATCGTGCAAAGGAGGTTCAGGGCTTCGAAATGGAATGCTATCCCAGAAAACATCCCGGTTGTCGCTCTGATATCGACGGGGGCGGCGCTCCGGTGTTGCTAAGAACCAATGCTTTGGGACAGCCGCTCATCCCTAGATCGGCAGGCTTGATCTCCAATCTTCGGATCAGGCCCGCGGTTCCTCTCCGTGGCCTATTGAGATGGAGGCATACTCTCTACCGCGCGTAGTCCTTTTCGACCCGTCTTCAGACATGGTGGATATTTTGTTCGGGATCCGGCTCACCCCCGGATTGAAACTCAGGCCGTTCAATGGTAAACTCTGATCGTCCGTCGACGAATGTTGAAACGTCGCAGGGTGATCTCGAAGGACACCTCCCTTTCCTTCCATCCTCAACTACTCATTGAAGGAATTCGCTAAATGGTATTCGCACGTTCTCTCCGCGCCGGGACGGTTGGGAAGGCAGTGGTCGCTGTTTTCTTGGCACTTCTTCTTTTTGGGTGCCGGGGGGACACTGAGTTTCCAGATCGACCGATCACCTTGATCTGCCCATGGTCTGCCGGAGGAGGGACCGACCGGGTGGCCCGTCAGATCGCCTCACAGCTCGAGCGGGAGCTGGATGTGCCCGTCAATGTGGTAAATGCTACGGGAGGAGGGGGCGTCACCGGACACACCCGCGGGGCACAGGCCCGTCCCGACGGGTACACCATGACGTTGATCACGGCCGAGCTCACCATGCTCCACTGGCGGGGGCTCACGAACATCACCCACGAAGACTATCGGCCCCTGGCCCTGGTTAATCAGGACAATGCGGCCGTCTTCGTCCGGAACGACGCCCCCTGGGCGTCGCTCAACCAGTTGGAGGACGAGATCCGCGAGCGCCCCGGCGAGCTGCGGGCCTCCGGTACCGCTTTTGGTGGGGTCTGGCACCTGAGCCTGGCGGGGTGGCTCACTCAAATGGACCTCTCTCCGACGGCTGTAAACTGGGTGTCTTTGGGCGGAGCGGCGCCTGCACTGCAAGAGTTGATGGCGGGCGGGCTCGAAGTCGTGGTTTGTAGCCCACCGGAGGCCCAATCGCTTCTCGACGCCGACCGGATCCGAGCACTGGGGATCATGTCGGAAGAGCGACATCCTACCTTTCCGGACATCCCCACCTTTCAAGAAGAAGGCTTTGACTGGACGAGTGGGACCTGGCGGGGGTTGGCGCTTCCGGACGGGGTGCCGGAGGAGCGGTACGAGGTCCTCTCTGACGCCGTGCAAAAGGTGCTGAACAGTGAGGAGTACGAGCGCTTCCTTACATCTGCCGGGTTTGGGCCGTCAGAGGTTCCGCCCGAAGAGACGGAGGAATTCCTCCAGCGCCAAGACGAACAGTACGGGGAAGTGCTCACCAGTGAGGCGTTTCAATCCGTTCAGTCCCAGCAGTACGGTGCCTGGTTGTTTCCGTCCGTTCTCCTCGGTCTCATCGTCCTCGTGTCCTTTCCGCTCTTGTGGACGAAGGAGCTGATCGTTCCTTCCGGCGCCGAGGCGTTCACCCCGGAGGGGGCGCGTCGGGTGGTGTTCTCGATTGCAGCCGTCGTGTTCTATATTCTCGTGGCCGAGGTTCTCGGCTTTATCCTTACCACTGCCCTCCTGATGGGCGTCCTTTTTTGGCGCTACGGAGTGAAGTGGCACGTCGGACTTGCAGTCACCGCAGTGCTGGTGCCCTTAACGTACCAGCTCTTTGCGATCTATCTTCGTGTACCTCTTCCCTGGGGATGGTTCGGTTGGTAGTATGGACGGTTCAATCTTACAAGCGCTTCAGCAAGTTCTTCTGGCCCCCGAGATTTGGCTGGTCATCATCCTGTCGGCCACCTACGGGGTCTTCGTCGGGTCCATCCCGGGGCTTACAGCCACCATGGCTGTTGCCCTGTTTGTGCCCGTGACCTTCTGGTTGGATCCGGTTCCGGCCCTTTCGGCGATTGTGACGATGGTGGCCTGTGCCATTTTTGCCGGAGACATTCCCACAGCTCTGCTTCGAATTCCGGGGACCCCTGCCTCGGCCGCCTACGCGGAGGATGCCTATTTCTACACCCAACGCGGGGAGCCCGAGCGCGCGCTCGGCGTGTCCCTGCTGGGAAGTGTCACGGGAGGATTGTTTGGGGCCCTCGTCCTCATGCTCATTGGGCACCAGCTGGCAAAGCTGGCGACCTTTTTCAGCGTGGCCGAGTACTTCTGGCTCTATCTTTTGGGGTTGACCTCGGCCGTCGTGGTCTCCCGCGGTCCCCTTCTCAAGGGGCTTCTGGCAATGTTGATTGGACTCGTGCTTGCCACGGTCGGGCTGAGTCCCGTCCACACCGAAGCCCGGTTTACCTTCGGAATTCCGGAGCTGTACCAGGGCATCAACTTCATCCCGGCAATGATCGGGTTGTTCGGGCTCTCTGAGGTCCTGCGAAATCTTTTGGACCTGGGGCGACCGGAACGTGGCCCCGCCGACAATCCGGCCCGCACACAGGAGAAGGTGACTTCATTTCTGCAGGACTACATCGTTCAGCCCATCGCTTCGGTCTTTAGCAGTGCCTGGGGCCTGTTTTCGACGCGCCCCGGCCACGGACTTCGTTCCGGAGTGATTGGGTCGCTCATGGGAATGCTTCCTGGGGCCGGAGCCGATATTGCGGCCTGGGTGTCCATGGGCGCGTCGAAGCGATTCAGCGACAGTCCTGAAAAATACGGGCGCAATTCCCTGGAAGGGATCTCTGATGCCACGACGGCCAACTCCTCCGCGCTGGCCAGCACGTGGATTCCGGCCATGGTGTTCGGGATTCCGGGAGACTCCATCACCGCCATCGTCATTGGGGTGCTGCTGATGAAGAACATCAACCCCGGGCCCAATATTTTTGCGGAGCAGACCGTTCTCGTCTACAGCATCTACACGACCTTTATTGTCGCCAACATCGTTCTCCTCTTCATTGGGTTTGCCGCCATTAAGATGGGGAGATTTGTGATTCGGATTCCGAAGCGGATTCTTCTCCCGGTCATCCTGATGTTTACGATTGTTGGCTCCTATGCCCTGCACACGAGCTATTTTGACGTGGGGGTCATGCTCGCGATGGGAATAATGGCCTTTTTCTTAGAGCGGCGGGACGTGCCGATGGGACCGGTCGTGCTCGGGATCATTCTGGGAGGCCCTCTCGAGTCGCGGTTGATTCAGACCCTGTCGGCTGCTGACGGCTCCTTGCTCGCCTTCTTCAACCGTCCCGTCGCAGGAATCCTTGGGGCCGTCTGCATCGCCCTCTGGATTTCCAGCGCGGTGCTGGAATGGCGGTCCGACGAACCGGTCACGGAGGAGGCGTAGGAGGCGGACCCCGTGTCGACGATCGAGGGGGATGCGTCTCCGTCGTCCGGACCGACGTTCCTCCCCGGGGCCGGGGTGTGGCTTCGGCGAGCGGGTCGATGAGCGTCTCGACCCTGAAGTCAGCCGGGGATCGGGTTTCTCGTGCTGAACGGGATCTCGTCTCATTCCGGAAACTCAAGCGGCAAAGTCCCTTTCCTTGAATCCGGTCACGTTCACTGAGTGCAATCCATGACTGCAAGCAGAGGTGTGCAGATGCGTACGGTTTTTTTCGGAACGGCATTCTTTCTTCTTTCGCTGGCGATGCTCTCCCCGACGTACGGGCAGGAGTACGACGCTCGACTGAGTGACTATGAATACCCCTATCCCGTCCAGTACCGCGAATTTGACGCCCAGCAGCACTCCCTGGAAATGGCGTACATGGACGTCGCTCCCGAGGGCACTGCGTCGTCTCCTCACACTGTTCTTCTGCTCCACGGGAAAAACTTCTCCGGGGCGTACTGGGCCCGCACGATCGACGCCCTGGTCGAAGAGGGATATCGCGTCATTGCTCCGGATCAGATCGGATTCGGCAAATCGAGCAAGCCCGTTGACTACCAGTACTCGTTTCACGCGTTGGCCCGTCACACGAAGGCCCTGCTCGACGAACAGGAGGTCGGTCCGGTCACGGTCGTGGGGCACTCGATGGGAGGAATGCTGGCGACTCGGTTTGCTTTGATGTTTCCGGACCGAACCGAACAGCTCGCGCTCGTCAACCCGATCGGACTCGAGGACTGGAAGCGCAAGGTTCCCTATCAATCGATCGACGAACAGGTCCAGCAGGAGCTGGAGGCGACGCCGAGCGGCGTCAAAGAGTACATGCAGGAGAGCTACTTCGACGGGCAGTGGAAGGACGCGTATGATCCTCTCGTCGAGATCCAGGCCGGCTGGATTCGCGGGCCCGACTACGAAACCATCGCTCGCGTGTCGGCTCGGACCTACGACATGATCTTCACCCAGCCGGTCCTCTACGAATTTTCGGATTTGCAGATGCCGACGCTGCTCCTCATCGGCCAGCGCGACCGGACGGCCTTGGGGACCGGCCGGGTGCCCGACTCTGTCGCTGCGACGATGGGACGCTATGACCGACTGGACGAGACGGCCGCCTTGGCGATTCCGAACAGCACGCTCGTCGAGTTCGCGGGCATCGGCCACGTGCCTCACTACGAAGCCTTCGACCGATTTCGAGAGGCCCTGGTCCGTTTTCTTCCGGAGACGGACCAGTGAATGAGGCCCACCTCGGGCAGTTCGGTGTATGTCGAACGTCCTTTGAAGCAGCGGCCGAATCGGAGGAGAGTGCTGCTTCGGCCCCAATTCCGACATCCACAAGGGAGAGAGCCCCGTACGGACGTATGGGCAATAGAGGAACCCTCACCGAGAAGCCTGTATGTGAGCGGTCGCGTGGCTCTCTTCCAGGCACCTGGCGGTCGGGGAAAACAGATCTCGCCTGCGCTCCTTCACGGGGAAGTATCGGAAAAGCCACTCAGGGTATCTTTTCCAGCCGCTCTATACTGAGAAGAGTAGGTGCTGGAGGAGCACCAGGACGGCCCCCGGATCCCCCACTTTGCATGCCCTGAGTGAAGGCCGTTTGCGGGTCTGCGTTCAACTAAGGCTGCTTCTCTGTAGGAGTGAATCCAACCTTTCGAACCGTGCCGTCCTCGCCGATTTCAAAGCCTTCCGGAGAGACATTGTCCCAGGTCAGGGTCGGGATGCGTTCTCGGAGATATTGACGGTGCCGTTCTACGACGTCTCGGTTTTCGTCACGGTACGCAATGTTGGTCCACTCGGCGGGATCGGTGCGGTGATCGTAGAGCTCTTGCAGGCCGGTTTCGGGATAGTAGATATAGCGATATCGTTCACTTCGGACCGAGTGGCCGACTTCGGGATCCTCGATCCAGCTAAAGTTGTAGCTCGAAACTACGGGCCCCCGTTCGGCCTCGGGATCGTCAAAGAGCGGCACGAGGCTCTGGCCGTCTACGTGGTCGGGAACCTCGTCCCCGAGAAGATCGGCCAGGGTCGGGTAGATGTCGAGTAGACTTACGGGCTGGTCCCTTTGAAGCCCCCCGTCGGTCAGGCCAGGCACTTTCATCATGAGGGGGGCGTGAGTCGAGGACTCCCAGAGGGTGAATTTCTCCCAGTTCTCCTTTTCGCCCATGTGCATGCCGTGATCCGACCACAGGACGACGATCGTGTCATCGGCATGAGGAGAGGATTCCAGGGCATCCAGCATCTTGCCGATCATAGCGTCCGCAAAGGTGATGGCGGCGGCGTAGGCCTGCACGATGTTGTCACGCTGATCATTTTCCAGGACCCACTCGTGAATAAAGCGACGCCCATGAAAGAACGTATCCTCGAGGTCATCGACCTTGTACTCGGGGAGGGTTACCTCGTCCATGGGATACATATCGAAGTACTTTTGGGGCACCTCCCAGGGGTCGTGGGGTTTCCAAGTGCCGGCCGCCAGAAAGAAAGGCTTCTCGCGCTCCCGTCGTAGTTCGTGGGCCACCCACTCGGCAATGTGGTAATCGGCCATTTTTTCTTCCTTGATAGGGATGGGGCCCCACGTCCACCACGATCCCCAGTCTCGATCCGTAAAATGGTCGGGGCGGATGACCTCTTCCGGGGCTCGGATCTGGTGGGGATGAGTGATGTAGGGACTGGGATAGTAGAAGTCCCAGTTCTCGGCTTCCACCTGACTGTCGGTGGTCCAGGGTGGGGCCTGGGCGTGGTAGATCTTGCCGCCACCCAGGGTCGTGTAGCCTCGGTTTTTAAAAAACTCCTCGAGCGTGCGCACCGCTCCCAGGGGCTCGTGCTGGCGCCAGACCGGACCGTCCCCACCGATGTTATCCATGATTCCGGATCGGGAAGGATGGACTCCAGTCATAATGGCGGTTCGGGAAGGGGCACAGGCCGGGGAGGGGGCGTGCGCGTTCGTAAAGACCACGGAGGATTGAGCGAGGCGGTCCAGGTTGGGGGTGTGAATGTCCATCTCCGGATGGCCTTCGAGGACATCAATCCAGTTGTTCATGTCGTCCACGGAGAGGAACAGCACGTTCGGCTCCTCGGGTCCATCGGAGACGCCGGGCGAGCCGGGATCAGGGGCTCCGAGTGTAGCCAGAGGAAGGATCAGTGAGAGGGCAAACGAGAAAAGAATACTTTTTAACTTCATAACTTAACATTAATTATTATGAATAATAGTTGATAAGATATATTATTCAGTAAATGAAAAGATGGCTTGTTGGAGGGCAGAATCTTTGGGGCGATCAGGGAGGACAGGAGAGACGCCGCTGAAGTCTCCACAAAGAGGGAGTGAACAGACCGGAGCTTTTATGTCTTGACGGACCCGCCATAAATTGATCGGCTTTCACACCAATTGCAATCGAGACAGAACGAGGGCGACTCCTCTTTCGCTTTCGGTTGGGGGCGAGAAGATCTAAGACATGAACCGAAGTGGTCAGGGCTTTGTCGTACTGCTGCCGCCGATCCCGAGCGAGGGGCCAGGGCTGTGGTCTCAACATTTGGGGGCTGAACCTGCGCCCCGTATCGACGATCGTAAGACTGCCATATCTGTACATGACGGACGAGACCGACATCCTCACCATCCGAGTCAGCGCATTGGAGGTAGGGAGGCCGTGAGCAGAAAGGCACTTTCGGGCCTCCCTTTTTCACGACCTCAGCGGTCGGGGTCGAGAAAGCCCTCGTTTTGCGTCTGATGCAGTGGGGGCGACGAGGCATCAGCACCCGTCGGGGCAAGGACCTCACTGGAGATGGTAGCGGCCGTGCGGCCTGACAAGCGTTGCCAGAGCGTTGACCCGGTTGATTGGGGAGTGACAGCGCTCGATAACAAAACCCGGCGCTATCGAGCCGAAAGAGCCGTGATCTGGCAACAAAGGAAGAGTAGGGTCTCCTACATTGCCTCTGAAACGGCCTTCAGCGCCGTTCAGAGGCATTTCCTATCAGGAGAGATTGGTGCCCAGGGTGGGACTCGAACCCACACGCCTCGGTTGAGGCAACGGATTTTGAA
>CAYXAD010000086.1:0-12799 GCA_964462965.1 uncultured Salinivenus sp. | reverse complement strand
GGCCATCACGGGGTGATGGAGGAGGAGCATCAGATTGGGGGGCGATACGAAGTCGACGTCAGCGTAGGAATCGACTTTGAGGATGCTGCGCTCCACGACGACTTGTCCCGCACGGTCAACTACGAGAAAGTGTACGAGTTCGTCCGTAAGCTCGTCACCGAGAATAACTTTTATCTTATCGAGAAACTTGCGTATCGGATTGCGCAGCGGGTGTTGGAGGCGTATCCCGACGTGGAAGGAGTAGAGGTCACGGTGCGCAAGCCGAACCCCCCGGTGGGAGGTCCCTGTGACCGGGCGGAGGCCACCTATACGGTCGACAATACAGGAACGTAGTGGTTATTCGCTGTGGACGGAGGAAGATTCCATGCTCCGTTCCGAACGGGTTCTCCGTGTAGCGAGGGCAGTCGGAATGCGTTGTCGAGAGGAGGAGAGCGTAGATGCGGAACTGAGCTCTAGGGGAGGAACGGCATAGGTAGCCAAAAAGTCGTAGAGCAAGGCGTCGACGGCCGTCGTTTCCGCCAGGCTGTCGAGAACTCGCTGCACTGTTTCTTCGTTGGGCAGCGCCTCACGATAGTACTCTCGGTATACGAGAATGCGTTCGCGCTCTCGCTCCGCATCGAGTTCGCTGTGAAACTGCGTCCCGTAGACGGGAGCGTCTTCTAGGCGAAATGCTTGGTAGGGCTGCTCGTTGTGGGCCAGTTCAATTGCTCCCGGTGGGAGCGCAGTGACCCGATCTTGATGTCCCATGTTAGCACGGAAGCGGTGGGGGAAGCGATGGAACAGCGGATCCCTTTTTCCAGCCTCCGTCAGTTTTACCTGGCCACATCCTAATTCGGAGTGGTCCGAGTCGCGGATGACCTCTCCGCCGAGGGCACGGGCGAGCACCTGGTGGCCCCAGCACGAGCCGAGAGTGGGAATGGACTGTTCGACGGCAGCTCGGACCAGGTCGTGGAGAGGAGAAGTCCAGAGATAGTCTTCGGCCGCCGAATATTTCCCGGCTCCCCCAATGAGGAGAGCCTCCACTCCGTCGAGAAGGGACGGTGAGAGATCGTCATCGCGAGTCACATTGACGATGCGGAACTGGGCCCGGGGAAGGCGACACCGCTCGATGACACAGTGCTGTTCTTGGCGCTCCATACGAGGAGCACTTCGAGCCTGAACCAGCAGTACCTTGATCTGAGAAGATGTGAGTGGCGAGGCCACCATGGGTTTGTCACAACTCCCCCTTCGAACATAGAAGAGGGACGCAGCGGATGATTGGGAATGAGGCGAATCTTCAAAACCTAAACGCGGTCCGGCGGAAAATGTTGAATTGGAGTGAAGTAGGGCCTTTAGTGGCACGGAGACGAGTTACGACGCCATCAGATCGCTGAATTGACGTCGGCAGAGGAGATAGAGGTCCCGCAGGGGAAGTCCGACGACGTTGTAGTAGTCTCCTTCGATCTGCTTCACAAACAGGGGGCCGGTGTGATCTTGTATCCCATACCCTCCAGCCTTGTCCATCGGGGCCCCCGTCTCCACGTAGGCTCGAATTTCAACGTCGGTGAGGGAGGCGAAGGTGACGTGGGTAGAGGCAACCGTCGATTCATTTCGACCGCTCTTCTCGTGTTGAAGGGCCACTCCGGTGTACACGGTGTGTGTGCTGCCACTCAACCGCCGGAGCATCTCCTGGGCTTCCTGCGGGGAGTCTGGTTTGCCAAGAATGGTTCCGTCATGAGCCACGAGGGTATCGGCAGCCAGGACCAGAGCCGTCGGGTGATTTGCGGCCACCGGCCTGACTTTTCGACGGGCAAGGGCCTCAACCGTCTCTGAAGGGGATTTCGATTCCCGAAGGGTTTCCTCGGCGGGGCTTACCTGTACCTGAAACTCAACCCCCAACTGCTCCAGCAGTGTGCGTCGTCGTGGAGACTGGGAAGCGAGAATGAACGGCACCGAAAATTGGAGAAGGGGATGCATTCGGAGGACTGGAGAGAAGGATTCGCAGGAGTGAACGACGGTGCGGCGTGGGAGGGGACGCGTCGCGAGGGGGACTGACGAAACGCGCGGGCACTCTCAGGGTCCAGACGAAAAGTTGATTCGTTGAGCCTGAGAACACGCCTGGGTTTGACACAGGGGGGGCAAGCGCCTACCTTTTCAGGCGATGTCGATCCTCACCGGGCAACGCAATTATGATCGTCCTATCGATTTGTAATCATAAAGGAGGGACTGGAAAAACCACGACTGCCATCCATCTGGCGGCGGCATTAGGGTTTTCGGGATGGCGTACCCTTGTGGTTGACCTCGATCCGCAAGGATTTCTGACACGGACGATGGACGTCGGGGAACCGGCCGTCGAGGATTCCGTCGCGGCGTTTTTTGATCCCGAGATCGATCCGGAGACCATTCGTATTCGGGAAGCGAGTGGTTTTGACCTCATTCCCTCCTCGAGTACTCTCACCAAGCGCATGCGTGGGTTGAACAAGCCCACGGACGTGCTGTGGGCCCGAGAGACCCTCCAGGCGCTCGATCCCGCCTACGATATTATTCTTTTCGATACGGCGGCTGCCGTTACGGTCTACAGCCTCAACGCGCTCGTAGCGAGTCAGCACGTATTGATTCCGGTGTTGCCGGAGTATCAGGCGGTTGTGGGAGGGGAGCAGACGTACCAGACCGTCGAGCTGGTGCAAGACAAATTAAACCCCCTCCTTCGTTCTCGATCGTTTCTGTTTACCCAGGTCGATGCGCGAAAGCGGATTCATCGTACCTATCAGGAGTACATCCGCGAAAAATACAAGGGAGAAGTGCTCGAGAGCATCATTCGAACGAGTACGTCGCTGGCAGAATCTCGCGAGGGGGGGACCACCGTTTTTGATCACGATCCGGAGTCGCGTGGGGCTCGGGACTATGCCAATGCGACCGACGAACTTCTCCGTCGCATTCGGCAGACCTCTTCTACGCCCGATGCTCGGGAGAGGAAGAACCCACAAAAAGAGGCCCACGATCTCGACGTACAAGATCCCTCGCTTTATTGATCTCTGTTGCCGAGGAGAATATCTTTTTGGGCCGCCGATTTACACAGGGAGCTGTTATTCCACATGTCCACCCGGCGTTTTCTCGCTCTGATCGTACTTCTGGTCGTAACGGGCGGCCTGCTCTACGGCCTACAGAGTCCGGTGGGTGGCCTGCCACCGTTAGGAACGCTGCTCGATCCTGCCGATGGCCTGTACCGAACGGCCCGACAGGCGGTCCCCGATTCTGATTCGACGACCTTGAGGCTCGAGGGGCTCGAAGAGCCGGTCACCATCCATCGGGATCAGCGGCACGTGCCTCACATCTATGCCTCCACCGATCGAGACGCAACAATCGCGCTCGGGTACGTTGCCGCGAAGGACCGGCTCTTCCAGCTCGATTTCCTTCCGCGGGTGGCCTCGGGGCGACTTGCCGAAGCCTTTGGACGGGGGGCTCTGAGTTCGGATCGGTTCCTTCGTCAGACGGGGATGGAGTGGGGAGCGCAAAAGAATCTAGATCGGATTCAGGAGCAGGATGGAATTGAACGTCGCGTTCTCGAGTGGTATGGGCAGGGGGTGAATGCCTACCTCGATCGGCTGGCCCCGAAAGACCTGCCCTTCGAGTTTCGCTTGCTGGGCTACTCTCCTGATCGCTACACCCCGATCCAGGCCCTCCGGATCGCTCAGTACATGAATTTCGACTTGACCTATGACACCGACGATCCGGCCTATTCCCAACTACAGCGGGCTCTCGATTCCACCGCGTATCGACTGCTCTATCCGGAGCATCCCCACGGTCTTTTCGAACCGATTATTCCGCCCGATGAACGATTAAGGGCCGAAGGAGAAACCGCTTCAGTTGACCCCTCCGCCCGGACGCGTCCCGGGCGGCACCCGGCGCTCGATGCCCGCCGAGCGGGCCGACAGGCCGTGGAGTCATTTCTGGGAGTGGGCGATCATCCGAGTACGGGCTCAAACAACTGGGCGGTGGCGGACCAGCGCTCTCTCTCGGAGGCTCCTATTCTGGCGGGTGACATGCACCTGTCCCTTTCGCTCCCCTCCATCTGGTACGAAGCCCACCTGGTCACCCCTACGACTAATGCCTATGGCCTGACCATTCCTGGCGTCCCCGTCTTTATCCAGGCCTTTAATCAGGATGTTGGATGGACCCTGACGAACACCGGAGCGGACCAGATTGATCACCTCGCCTTGACCGTCGATTCGGCGCGTACCCGCTATCGATACGAGGGAGAATGGCGACCGTTGCGACGGGTGGTCGACACGATTGCAGTGAAGGACGCCGAGCCGGTTCTTGATACGATCTATTATTCGCATCAGGGGCCCGTTCACTTTGACGACACGATCTCTGATTCGACCGAGTACATCTCAGCGATTGCCGAACGGTGGACGGCGCACGATTCGAGCCGGACGCTTCGGGCCCTCTGGGAAATGAACCGAGCGACGAGTGTGTCCGAGCTTACTGCCGCACTCCGCTTCTGGGATTCGCCCATGCAAAATGTTCTTTACGCCGGACGGGAGGAGGGAATCGCCATTCGATCCGCCGGCTATCTTCCTGTTCGCCGCGCAGGCCACGGTCGCGGGCTGGTGGATGGTTCCACGGATGACTTCGAATGGATCGATCGGGTGCCCTTCGACTCCTTGCCTGCCGCCCACAATCCGGCACAGGGATTTCTCTCGTCCACGAACCAGAAGCCTACCGGGCCCGATTATCCGTATTATCTGGGGCACGACTGGCGAACGGGGTACCGATCTCTCCGCATCGACTCGCTTCTTCGAAGGCATTCAGCCCATGGCGTGGGTGATTTTCAACGCTACCAGGCGGACGTCAACGTGCAACAGCGGCACGTCTTTGTGCCCTTTCTGAGAGGCCTTTCTGGAGTCTCGGCGCGTGCAGATTCCCTTCGGCGGATGCTTCAGACGTGGAATGGAGAGGCCCAGGTGGACCGTCCTGAGCCTCTGGTGATGGATGAATTTCTTCAGGCCCTGCACCATTTTACCTGGGATGAGTCCGTTTTTGCAGGGGCCCCTGATCCTAGTGACGCCTCCCTTGTTCATTTGCTCGAGACAACCCCTGATTCTGAATGGCTCGACATTCAGGCCACTGATCCTGTCGAAGATGCGGAGGGACTGTTGACGCATGTTCTCGAGGCGACGGCCGACTCGATGGCGTCTCGCTACGGATGGAGGCCAGACTCTTGGCGCTGGGGCGACCACCATACACTCCTTTTTCAACACCTCTCCGGGGCCGATCCGCTTCGTCCATTGGGCCGAGGGCCCTTTGAGTACCCAGGCTTCGATGCCACGCTTTCACCGGCTCGGGGGCGCACTGCGACTCACAGTGCCAGTCAACGTGTAGTCGTAGACTTTTCGACGGATTCACCAACGGCAAAGGGGGTCTATCCAGGGGGACAATCGGGTCGGCCGCTCGACCCCTACTTCTACGACACGCATATCCCGACGTATTTGGATTTCGAGTACTTTGATCTTCACACGCCAGAGGCGGACTCGGCCTTCTCCAGCGAGGACATTCGCTCGACCACGCTTCTGAGGCCTCCAGAGTGATTGAGCTAGAGAGGGGGAAGGGATCTGCGGACCGAATGCTACTTCTCACAAGGCTGATCAACGTTTATTTCCATGTCCGATAGTGGTAAACAACGCTTTTCGACGCGTCTCGGGCTCATTTTAAGTGTTCTCGGCATTGCCGTCGGCACTGGCAACATCTGGCGGTTCCCGCGGATTGCCGCCACGAACGGCGGGGAGGAGGGGGCCGGAGCCTTCCTGATCGCCTGGGTCGTTTTCCTGGTGGTTTGGAGCATTCCCCTGATCATTGCCGAGTACGCCCTGGGACGAAAGGGGCGCATGGGCGTGGTCGGCACCTTCTCGAAGATCGCCGGCGAGCGCTTTGCTTGGATGGGGGCCTTCGTGGGATTTGTGGCCACGGCCATCATGTTTTACTACGCAGTGATTGCCGGCTGGTGCGTCTTCTACTTCGTGGAGATGCTCACCAATCCGCTTCCGTTGACCAGCGAGGCGGCTCGCGGGGTCTGGGACAGCTTCCAGGCCGGCAATACGCCCCTGTTCTTCCACGCCTTCGCAATGGGCTTCGGCGGATGGGCCGTCTGGAAAGGCGTCGAGTCGATCGAGCGGGTCAACAAGGTGCTCATTCCGACGCTGCTTTTGATTGTGGTGGCCGCTTTGATTCGAGCGGTTACCTTGGAGGGGGCCTTCGAGGGGCTGGCCTTTCTCTTTACTCCGCAGTGGGACCTTCTGTCCCAGCCCCAGGTGTGGCTGGAGGCCTTGACGCAAAACGCCTGGGACACCGGGGCCGGCTGGGGCTTGATCCTGACCTACGGGGCCTACATGCAATCGAGGCACGGGGTCGTCTCCAACGCGGTCATCACCGGGGTGGGCAACAACCTGGTATCGCTTACGATGGCGATGGTCATCTTCGGGACCGTCTTTGCGACCTTGGGGGCGGAGATGAGCCAGGGAGAGGTCCTGAGCGTGATGCAGACCAGCGGGCCGGCCGGAACCGGGCTGACCTTCATCTGGATGCCGCGCCTGTTTGCGGAGATGCCCTTGGGGGCCGTCTTCGCAGTGCTCTTTTTCGTAGGCCTTGCGTTTGCGGCCTTTAGCTCTCTGATCTCGATGATCGAGCTCTCGACCCGGGCCCTGGTCGACGCGGGGATCGGGCGAAAGCCTGCGGTGGGGCTGGTCTGCGGGCTGGGCTTTCTTCTGGGGGTGCCTTCGGCACTGAGTACCGACTTTTTGGCCAATCAGGACTTTGTCTGGGGCGTTGCGCTTATGATCTCGGGGGCGTTTGTGTCGTTTGCGGTGATCCGCTACGGTGTAAGGCGCTTTCGGAAGGAGGCGATCGCCGCGGGACCGGGGGACCTCGACCCGGGCTGGGCGTGGGACCGGCTGGTGGGCGTGTTGGTGCCGATCCAGGCGGTGGTCCTGTTGGGGTGGTGGCTCTACCAGTCGGCGGCGGTGATGTCTCCTCAGACGTGGTATAACCCCTTGGAGCCCTATAGCGTGATGACGTGCCTGGTGCAGTGGGGCCTGGCCTTGACCGTCTTCATTGCCCTGAACCGGCAGATGGCACAGCGGACCCTGCAGCCGTCCAAGACGAGCGGGAGTTGATCCTCACGGGAGGCAGTGTGTACAAGGGGAAGGAGCTATCGCACGCTCTGACGCCCGTTTTCACTACAACCTTCCTCGGTGTTTTCTATGATCTCTTCAGTTGACGTTCGTCCTCGGACGTGTGGGCTCGTCTGGATTCTAGCGTCGGGACTCCTGGTGATGCTTCTATGGCCCTTGTCCGCTCACGCTCAGGCAGGGGGCCTCTCGATTGGGGCTTCCCTTCCGCAAGGAGACGTACAAGTCAGACAGGCGGACGGCCGCTCTGTGACCCTGAAGGAGCTTACGGGAGCAGAGGGAACCGCTATTCTTTTTTGGAGCAATCAATGTCCCTGGACGGATCGGTACGAAGGTCGCCTTCAAGATCTGGTCCGAGAGTATCAGACATCGGGGGTTCATTTCGTACTGGTGAACGCCAATGACATCGAGGGCTCGACGAAGGACGTTCTGGAGTCCATTCAATCACACGCGGAGCGCCGCGGGTATCGCATTCCCTACGTTCGGGATTCGGGGGCTCGTCTCGCAGAACTGCTCGGGGCGAGTCGGACCCCACACGTGTACCTGTTTGACAGTGGAGGGAGACTCGTTTACACCGGGGCGATTGATGACAGTCCCAGTGGGGCGTCTCAGGTAGAACACGCCTATTTGCAGGAGGCGATCGAAGCACTGATTGCCGGGGAGACGCCAGAAAACGAGAAGACGGAAGCGTTTGGGTGCAAACTCAAGTACCCGCAATAGACCTTTCCGGGAGGGAGAGCAAATGTGGAGGTGGGGTCTCTGAGGGCCAATCCGCACCTGGCGCTGCGCGCGAGTTGACGAGTAACGAGAGATCAGTTGACGAGTGACGAGGCATTCCACCGAGCCGTGAAGCTTCTGGCATCGCTTTGGAAATGGAGCCCGAAGGAGACCCCATGTTAATTCCGTTATTGCAAATAAAAGCATCTCAATGACCGAACACTGTGAAGCCATCGCGGACGTGGCTGCCGACTGGCGAGATCCGGACCATCCGTCCCGCGCGGAGGCGGTCGACAAGACCCTTTCGGCGCCGAATCGATGGACAGAGGAGGCCCTCACCTATGTTCTCAATCGCTGGATGCAACGCCTCACCGTCGAGGGCCTTGAAGCGTGGCTCCCAACGGAAGAGGAGAGAGACCGCTACACCGTCGGCGTCCTGCATGGGAATGCTGGTCCGCTCGATGGCTTCCGGGATGCCGTTGCGGTGTGGGCGCTCGGCCATTCGTACGTCGGGCACGTGCCCGCGTCCTCTCCGGAGATTTTGCCAGCGTTCTCTGCTGATCTCGAGCAGCGCCTCTCAGATTGGACCGCCGAGTTTGTCTCCAAGGAGGTCGTATTCGATCGAGCCGACGTGCTTGTGGCTCAGCCGGGAGACGAGGAGTTGGAATCGATCCGGGAGGAGTGTGAGGCCCGCGGCATTTCCCAGGATCGGCGCCTGATTCGTCCTCCTCTCTATAGCGTGGGGATCTTGGACGGACACGAGAGTGAAGATGAGCGCGAGCGTCTGGCGGAGGATATGCTCCTGTACGAAGGAGAGGGGCGACGGCGACTTGCACTTCTCTGGGCCCCTCGGGATCTCTCTCCTGATCCCTATCTCGAATCGATGGCCCACTTTCGGGGCGTCTTCCCCGAACATGAAGACACCCCTGGCACCCTGCAAATGCAGCAGGCCTTTCTGGAGGCCCGGGACGAGTCTCACGCATACGCAGAGGGGTTGGAGTTTTTGGTGAGCCGCGGTGAGCCCGAGCCCCAGAACTCTGCGCACATCCGATGGACCGAGTATGATGCTCTCGACGAGGTGGAAGAATGGATTGGACGTCACCGAGAGGACTTGTACGCTGTCGTGGCTCGTCCTGCACTTCACGAGAAGCTCCCGGATCACGTGCCGCTACGGACCCCTGGGGACGTTCATACGCCTCCGTTAGACGATGTCGAGGGACGGTCGATCGCCGAATTTCTGGGGAGGAAGCGGGAGGAGTGATTAGTTTTCCTCCAGGTGCTCCTGCAAGACGGCCTCGATTTTCGGCTTTGCCTGGGTCCATTCTGCCCCGTCTCGCTTTGAGACGGTAACAAACGCTGGGGTAATGAAGACGTCATCCACACCGGAGATGGAAAACAGGCGATGAGCGAGGGCATGTCCTTCCGCTTCTTCTTTTGAAGAGAAGGCGGCCATTCCCTCGTCCAGGAATGACTCGTCGTCCGTTGTAAATTTCAGGCTGTTCGGGTTCGGCGTCGGCTCGGCGCGAATTGTACTCATTCAGGAACTGATTCTACGAAACCGTTGGGATGAGTTTTCGAAGAGGCCCCGCAGAGCTTTTGGACGGGAACTATGCAAGCCTCTGTAGAAGAATCGTAACGCAGGACTCGATGGGGAGTTCACTCTGGAACGAGTCAACCCTTTGGGCAGTGAATTCACGTACGTCACCTCTGGTATTTAATATCTTCCCATTCACCACGTCGCCTCACAGGCATTGAGTGCTCATGGAGTCCCATCAAGATCTCCCGTCGGCCGCCGAAGATGCCGGATCCCCCGCTCGTCCCCCCCAGAATGGAAAGCTTGATCGAATTGCAGTTCACACCCAAGGATTGATTACGGATCTCCGGGAGTGGATCGATCTCCGAATCGACCTTGCATTCATTGAACTCGAAGAACGGGTCGACGATTTACGCAATGACTTGGCCTTGGGGCTCACAGTGGCCTTCCTGGGCTTTTTTGCGGTGCTCTTCGGTTTGACGACCGTTGCCTTGGGGCTCGGATGGCTCTTGGGTCACGCGTTTTGGGGCTTTCTCATTGTTTCTGCTCTTCTGCTTCTGATTGTCGTTGCCCTTCGGGCGGCTCGGCCCGCTCTCCTGCCCTCCTCGGATTTGTTTGAGAAGGTACGTGGACGTGGCGACAGATCTGGTGCTTCGGAAGAGGAAGACCGGCCGTCCAGAGAAGCGTCAGCGTCAATTAACGAGGATGCCTCGTCTCAAGAGACGGCGCCTCCTTCTTCGTAAGTCATTTGTGCTCTCGCAGAACGGTGTAACTGATCAATTCCTTTGCTATGGATTCGGACACGACGAAAGCGGACGTAGAAGCTCGGTTGCGCGAAACGGCAGAAGAAATGTCAGAGCGTATGGAGACCCTCCAGGACGAAATTTCCACCTCCGGTGCCTCGATTCGGGACTGGATGGTTGAGAATCCCTGGAAGAGTGTGGGAGGAATGCTCGCCGCCGGACTGGCCGTGGGCTGGCTGTTTGGGGGCGGAGGTCGATCGCGACGGCGTCGGGCGCACGAGGAACTGGTGGAAGGCTACATCGACGCCATCCGGGATGAAGTAAGCGATTCGGTCGCGGCGGGAGAGGAGCCGGGGCAGGCGCTCGAACGAGCCCTCCGCGATCGGGTCCCGATGGTTATCTTTTCTGACGACGGTCGTCGGGAGTCCGGTTTTGTACGAAATTTTCTGGGGGAAGGGATTGAGATTGTCCTTCGTACCGGCCTCAGTTTGTTTGCGCGGGACGCCCTCGAAGCGGCTCTTGCTGATGTGAATGTCGAAGAAATGCTGAACGAGGAGCTGGAAGAGTAGCGTTCGTCAAAGGCCCCGCGATCCACGAAACGACAACCAACTGAACTGTTCTCATGCGACTGATAATTTTTGGCCCTCCAGGAGCCGGTAAAGGGACGCAAGCTCAATTACTGGAGGAGCGACGAGGGCTGACCCAAATCTCGACGGGAGACATTCTTCGGGAGGCCATGAAACAGGAGACGCCCCTCGGCAAGAAGGCAAAATCGTACGTCGACGCCGGAGAGCTCGTCCCCGATGACATCGTCCGCAAGCTCGCTGAACAGGCCATTGCCGACGAAGAGTACGACGACTTTGTGCTCGATGGGTATCCCCGAACCACTCAGCAGGCAGAGTGGCTCACTACGTTTCTTGAAGAGAACGACGTTCCCCTGCACGGCGTGCTCAGCCTCCAGGTCCCCGACGAGGTGATCGTTCGTCGCCTGTCTCGTCGGCGGGTGCACAAGGAAACTGGAGAAACCTATCACCTCGATCACGATCCTCCGCCCGAAGACGTAGATTCGGACCTCATCATTCAACGATCAGACGACGAGCCGGAGACGGTTCAGAATCGTATAGAGGTCTACCGCGAGGAGACCGAGCCCCTGGAGTCCTACTACCAGGAGCGGGAGAAGCTCATCTCCATCGATGGGGTCGGGGACATCGAGGAGGTGTATCAGCGGATTGTTCGCGTCCTCGAGGAGGAACGGGTGGCGGAGGCGTAACGTGACGAGCGGCTTTGTCCACCCACTTCTGTGTTCGTTTCTCAACGTATGAGCTCCTCGAACCCCTCAGATTCGCATAGCGACCGCGTTGCCTCCTTGCGAGATCGGGTTGACGATCGGCTTTCCTCGTTGGTAGCGGGGCGGGAGCCCGCGTCCCTCTATGAGCCGGTTCAGTACGTCCTTCAGGGAGGGGGGAAGCGGATTCGCCCTATTGTTCTCCTTCTCGTGGCAAACGCCTACGGTCGACCCATTTCCGAGGCCCTACCCGGGGCGCTGGCCGTTGAGGTGTTTCACAACTTCACGCTCGTTCACGACGATATCATGGACGACGCCCACGAGCGACGGGGGCGGGCTACGGTCCACGTCAGGTGGGACCTCGGAACGGCCATTCTGACCGGCGATCTGATGATGGGGCTTTCCTACGATCTTCTCGGGCAGGTGGACGACGTTCCCCAAGCTCCGCTCTATGACGTTTTCCATCCGATGGTCGAGCAGCTCTGTACCGGACAGGCCCTCGACGCATCGTTCGAAGAGCAACGGGAGGTGTCGGTCGATGCCTACTTGGACATGATCGATGGGAAGACCGGCGCCTTGCTGTCAGCGGCGTTTGAACTGGGGGGCGTCCTTGGAGGCGTCTCCGATTCCGTTCAGGAGCAGCTAGGGACCGCCGGGACCTTGGTCGGGCGAGCGTTTCAAATTCAAGACGATCTTCTGGACCTCACGGCCGACGCAGAGGAATGGGGCAAAGCAATCGGGGGGGATTTGGTGACGGGAAAGAAGACCTTTCTCACCCTCCGCGCCCTCGAGGTGGCCGATGGGGAAGAGTACGACTGGTTTGCTCGCCTGTTGAGGGACGGAGGCCTTCCGCGAGACGATGTGGCGGAAGCGCACGATCGAATGAAGGCGCTAGGGGTTTTTCAGGAGGCCCGGGAGGCTGTGCAGAGGTATACCGCACAGGCCCAGGCACTCCTCGAATGCCTTCCGGACGGCGCCCCGGCAAATACCCTCGATTGGTTGCTCCGGCGGCTGAAGGATCGCCACCACTAATGAGTGCACCTCCTGAATGTCCCTGCTGGAAGCTGGGGTAAACGGAGGGGCTAATGGTGTACCTGAAGTCCCGAATTGACGAGTAACGAGGGATGAGGATCGAAATTTGAAGCATCCTGCATCGCGTTGGAAATGGACCCCTTAGGGGTTTTCTCGCGGAGCCGGCCTCCCCGTGAAGCACTGTAAGGAGCAGGTCGTCTGAACAGATCAATTCATGCAGCGTCCCGCCTTTCACTCGTCCCAAAATTGTTTGAGAACCTGTTTGGTGGATTGTCTACGGCCTGTGACTTCGTGGATCTCGTGCAGAAAGACGTCTGCGTTC
>CAYXAD010000085.1:0-12805 GCA_964462965.1 uncultured Salinivenus sp. | reverse complement strand
TACCGCCTCGAGGCCGGAGACTTTACCGACACCCGCAAAATGGTCCTCGTGCGGTAACGCACATGTTCACTACTGTGGATTAACATTTTTAGCAGATGGACGATCTTGAGTTCATTCCTCAACGAGTGATTGGGGGCCTCACTGTGTTGGCTCTCCTTTTGGCTCTGGCCCCCGTACAGAAGGGGTACGCCCAAGACGGCAGTGGACTGCTACGGAGTCAAGACCAGCCTCTTCGGGTGGCGATGATCCCCGTGTACCAGCAGTTCACGGATGAAGGCCAGACGGTGTCAGAGCTCAGTTCGCAGCTTGCGATGGTGATCCCTCTGGGGCAGCGCGTGCGGGTTCGGGCTCGAGGACAGTACGCGTCGATCGAGGGGAAAAATTTGACGAGGGTCAACGGTCTCAGCGACTTTCGAGGAACGGTCACTTACGCTCAACCGCTGGGGGAAGGAAGCCTCGTGTTTAATTTACATGCAAATCTCCCCGTCGGGAAACGAGAACTCTCTTCGGAGCAGCTTCAAACGACTGCCTTTACGAGTAACAATTTTTACGATTATAAGGTGTCGAGTTTTGGGCGGGGGCTTGGGGTATCTCCCAGTTTGACGGCGGCCGTTCCCGTTACAGAACAGTTGGTCGTCGGAATTGGAGGGGCCTACCAGCACCAGCGCGGATATCGCCCGGCGCAGGGGATGGAGGAACTGTATATTCCCGGAGATGCGGTGGAAGTAAAAGGAGGGCTCGACTACCAGGTGAGTGGATCGTCTCTGCTGGGAATGGACGTGGCTTTTCAGTATCATCAAACTGATCGGGTTGGGGAACTCGATCGGTTTGAGTCCGGCAATAAGCTTGTAGGACGTGCACGCTATCTTGTGCGCGATGGATTTACGTCATTTCGAATTGTGGCTCGCTACGCCAATTGGGAGGAAAGTCGTTTTCTTCCTCTTCTCCGTACCAACGATGGGTTTACTACGGGAACTCCCATTCGTCGTCGTGTCATCCCTTCCCACGGTATGGGGCTCGTTTCTTACCAGACACGGTTTGACTCGGGGCTCCGTCTCTCGGCCCGTTTGTCTGGCCATCGGTACAGTGAGACGGATGTTTTTGACGCCAAGACGGTTGGCTCTCTTCGGGTGAGCCCTTCCCTCAAGCTTGCTCAAACGTGGGTCTTGGCCCCCCACGTCAAATACACCGCCGGCAGCTTTACGGGACTCGAAGGAGGAGTCCGTCTAGAGGTTCAGTACTAAGAATCTACCTCAAACCGCCTCTGGAGCTCCGAGCGGCCTCCCAGGGGCACTTCCTCTCTGACGGTAGTCGGGATCGGGGCGCTGTATTTCCCTGCCTCTGCGTTCCGAACTGCAAAAGTATTCGCTTCGCAGCGCTGCATTTCCGTGTTGCGGAGCCCCGAGTCCGTTCGGGGTGTTTCGCGCCTTGTGACTGGCGGATCCGCTCACCCTCCCTTCCCATTGGACACTGAGATGGGTTCTAAGGCGGTTCCGGAGGGCTAAACTTCGGTCGCAAAAGAATTCTCTTGGGGTCGACGACGCCTCCGATTTGAAGGAAGAAGATGCGATGTGTTGATGGTACATCTCTCGTGCTCCGAATTTTCCTTTCTCCACGAGGGAAGAGGATTGGCTTTCCGTGCCTCTGTGGAGACCGCGGTTAAGGTTTAGCGTAAATCCTGTGGGATTTGCCTTAAAGGCTCCGCAGCTCTTGGGTTGCCGGTAGCTCTGTCGTATGTTCTTAGCGCCCCCGAAATGGATTGGGGGGAGATCCATGTACCAGGGCAGGCGCCCCCTTTTGTTGTAACGCCCAGGGTGGCGTCTCAGTGCTCCCGATCGCTCACTGTTGAACACTGAGTCGGTATGCCGCAAATTTTCCCCAAACGGGCCAATGCTTTGCCACTGCTTTCCCTGGGGGGGTCCCTCCTGGGCGGTGTGCTTTTGATCTTTTTGGTCTGGTACTACTTTTCGCCTGAGTTTACAGTGGTGGGCTATCAGCCAGAACAGCCGGTGCCGTACAGTCACGAATTGCATGTCGACAAGCTCGGTATGGACTGTCGGTACTGTCACAACTCGGTCGAAAACGCCGACCACGCCAATGTCCCTCCGACGGAGACCTGCATGAATTGTCACAACCAGGTCCTGACGGACTCGGAAGCTCTCCTCCCTGTACGGGAGAGCTGGGCCAACGATGAGCCCATTGAATGGACCAATGTGCATCACCTTCCCGACTTTGCCCACTTTAGTCATGCTGCACACGTGAATGAGGGAGTGGGGTGTGAGACCTGCCACGGGAGGATCGATCAGATGGAGGTCGTCCATCAAGAGGAGCCACTTTCTATGGGCTGGTGTTTGGACTGTCACCGCCAGCCGGAACTCTACCTGCGTCCCCCCGACGAGGTAACGACCATGGGATACACGCAGCCGGCCAATTTTGTCGAGCGGAATCTGGAGCGAATCCGTGAGGAGAACATTCAGCCCCCCACCAACTGCTCGGCGTGCCACTATTAATGCGAAGGACATCTTCAGCCTGGGCGACGGGCTCCTGGGCCACAGGTTGTTTGCCATTCGCCACTCGGACTTGGACTCTGGAGTATGATTGAACTTGACGTAATCGATCCGGACACGGACGACCGAGAAGAGTCGGGCCCCCAATTTTGGCGGCACCCGGCCCAGCTCGATGCGGACGAGTCCGACAAAGATGAGCGTACTGAATTTGAGCCCGGTGACAGCGAGCCGCCGAGCGGGGCCTCGCGACGTCAGTTCTTGCAGCTCATGGGAGCCGCCATGGCTATGGCCGGCCTCACGGCGTGTCGCCGGCCCGAGCAGAAAATTATGCCGTATGCCCGCAAGCCGGAGGAGGTCATTCCGGGCATTCCGCAGTACTATGCGACCGGCATGCCTTTCCGTGGCGTTCTGCGGCCGGTTCTCGTGGAGAGCAATGACGGGCGTCCAACGAAGGTAGAAGGAAACGCCGATCATCCCGCCGGTCAGTCGGGCACCAGTCCCTTTGAACAGGGCTCTGTTCTGAACCTCTACGATCCGGATCGCTCTCGCTCGGTTCGAAGGGAGGGAGAAGAGGCTTCATGGGACGATTTTGTTCGCTTCTGTCGGGAATTGGGGGAGCGGGCCGATCAGGAGAACGTAGCCGTCCTTGTCGAGGAGACCTCTTCGCCGACGGTTCAGGCAATGCGCCAGCGGATGGAGGACCGATTCCCGAACCTGCAGTGGATTTCGTACTCGTCCCTTGGGGAGGACCCCGTTCGCCGGGGGACACAGCAAGCATTTGGACGTTCGCTTCGTCCCCAGTATCAGTTCGACGAGGCCGAGGTCATCGTTAGCCTCGACGCCGACTTTTTGGATGGCCGGACTCGAAGTTTTCTCCACAACACACAAACGTTTGCGGACGGGCGGCGCCTCGAGGACACGGAGGACACCATGAGCCGCCTTTACACGGTGGAGAGCATGTATTCCACGACGGGCGGTACGTCGGATCATCGCCTTCCCATGCAGGCGAGCCGAATCTCCTCGTTCGCAGCGGCGCTCGCAGCAGAACTCGGGATCGGGGCAGCTCCGGACGTCGAGTGGTCCGAGGCGGAGGAATTGCACCTCCAGGCAATGGCTCAGGACTTGCAGGAGGCGGGGAGTCAGGGCGTCGTGCTCGCGGGAGAGTCACAACCGCCGGAGGTTCATGCTCTCGCGATGGCGATCAACCAGCAGTTGGGGGCGATCGGGTCCACCGTAACCCTCTATGAGGCAGGGGACGTAGAGGCCCAGGCCGATGCATTGGCCGAGCTTACACAGGCCATGCAGCAGGGGCAGGTCGACACCCTCTTCATGATTGGGGCCAATCCGGTGTACGATGCTCCGGCTGCCTTCAACTTCGAGGAGGCGCTCTCCCAGGTCGATGAAACGGTTCACCTCGGACTTCGGGTCAACGAAACGGCACGCGCTTGTACCTGGCACGTGCCCCAGACGCATTACCTCGAAAAATGGGGAGACGGGCGGACGTACGATGGAACCCTCTCGGTCATTCAGCCGCTGATCGAGCCGCTGTATGACGATGCCCATTCGAACATCGAGGTGTTGAACCTCATTGCGACTGGAGTCGATGCGGAGGGTTATGACCTCGTTCGGGAGCAGTGGCGTCAACGGTTGACCGGAAACTTCGAGGACCAGTGGCGTCGCGTTCTCCACGATGGATATTTGGAAGGGAGCGGCTTTTCGCCCGTCTCGGTGTCGCAGGCTCAGGTCCCGGCTGTGGATGATGGTACGGCCGATCAGAACGACCTGGAAGTCGTCTTTCGTCTGTCTCCGAAGCTTCTGAACGGTCGGTATTCCAACAATGCGTGGTTGCAGGAGCTTCCCCATCCGATCACCAAGATCGTGTGGGACAACGTGGCCCTGATGAGTCAGACCACGGCGGAAGAGCTAGGGGTGGAGGTCCAATATCGAGAGGGCAACTTCTACGCAGACCGGATCGAACTCGCCGTGGAAGGAGAGTCGGTCGAACTTCCGGTTTGGATCCAACCGGGCTTTCCCGATGGGTCGATTGGGGTAGCGATGGGATACGGACGTACGATTTCCACGACTCGCTCCTCGTACGACACCCCATTTTGGGATACTGACGACTACACGGACATCTATAACAGTGGACCACTGGCCGGAGGGATTGACGATTCCGGCAATCCCGAGGGTGTCGTGGGGAGCAACGTGGCCCCCCTGCGTCCGGTCGGTCAACGTGTGGCGACCGACGTGGACGTCACGAAGGTCGACAGTGGCTATCTGATTGCTTCCACCCAGGAAGAAGGGACCATGGAGGGACGTCCCATTGTGCGATGGGCGACCCTCGAAGAGTTTCGCGAGAATCCCTATTTCGTCGATGAGGGAACGGAGCCGGTGCCTCACCTGAACCATGGGGAGCACGAATCGGCTCGGGATGAAGAAGATCTCGGTCTCTTCGTGGGGCCGGGCACCGATGCCCATCAGGCCGAGGAGGTGCCTGACGATACTTCTGGCGATCAGGAGGCCGAGTATCCCGATCAACCCAAAGAATATCCCGAGCACGACGCTCCGGTTCAGCAGGGAGGGGAGCGTGTTGAGGGATATCAGGAGTATCCGGCTCCCTGGCAGGAAAATCATCCTCGGGATCAGGACTCCATGAAGGGCAATCCCTACTATCAGAACCAGTGGGGCATGTCCATCGACCTCAACACGTGCACGGGATGCAATGCATGCATCGTGGCCTGCACGAGCGAGAACAATGTACAGGTCGTGGGGAAGGAACAGGTGAGCAAGGGGCGGCACATGTACTGGATCCGGACCGATCGATACTACGTGACTGAAGAGGAGGGGGGAGAGGATCCGGAGATGCTAATGCAGCCGAACCTGTGTCAGCACTGTGAGAATGCACCCTGCGAGCCGGTGTGTCCGGTGGCGGCCACGCTTCACTCCCCCGACGGGACCAATCAGATGATTTATAATCGCTGCATTGGGACCCGGTACTGCCAGAACAACTGTCCCTACAAGGTCCGGCGCTTCAACTTTTACAACTGGTCGAAGACCCTACCGACGGAAGTGCAGATGGCTCAGAATCCGGATGTGACCGTTCGCTCGCGGGGGGTTATGGAGAAGTGCACGTGGTGCATCCATCGAGTGCGCGAGCATCAGCAGCAGGCCGACAACGAGAACCGCGACCTGCGAGCAAATGAGGTCCAGACGGCGTGTCAGGAGGCTTGCCCAACCAATGCGATCACCTTTGGGGATCTAAACAATCCTGAGAGCGACGTGGTCGAGGAGAAGCAGAATCCTCGTCGCTATGAGCTTCTGGCCTACCTAAACACGAAGCCGCGCCTCTCCTACCTGGGTCGAGTGCGCAATCCGAATCCCCGGTTGGCCGAGGCGCTAGCGTCGGACGTCGAAGGAGAGGATGGGGAGGCTCCCCCTCAGATGTAAGAAGATCCTCCGTTACTAGGCTTGATTCATAGAATCGACTCGAGAGAGATTCGTGGAGACATCCAAGAAAATACCTGCGGACCCGTCCGAGCCCGCTGAGGCGTCTTCGGACCAGGCTCCCCCCGCGCGGGATCAACTGGTGCGAGGCAACCTCTCGTTCCACGACATCACCGAAATGGTGTCGCGGCACACGGAGAAGAAGGCGCCTTGGGCGTGGTATGCCGCGTTTGCCGTGGCCCTTTCGGGCACCTTGCTCCTTCTCGCAATGCTGGCCTATCAGGTCTGGAATGGCATTGGGGTCTATGGCAACAATCAGCCCGTCGGCTGGGGCTGGCCGATTGTCAACTTCGTCTTCTGGGTGGGAATTGGTCACGCAGGGACCCTGATTTCGGCCATTCTCTTTCTCTTTCGGCAGCACTGGCGGACGTCCATCAACCGTGCGGCGGAGGCGATGACCCTCTTCGCCGTGATGTGTGCCCTCATCTTTCCTACGTTCCACGTGGGGCGCGTGTGGGCAATCTACTGGACGTTGCCCATTCCCAACCAGATGGAGATGTGGCCGCAGTTTAAGAGTCCCCTGCTCTGGGACGTCTTTGCGGTTTCGAGTTACTTTTTGGTGTCTCTCCTTTTCTGGTACATCGGACTCGTGCCGGATCTGGCCACCCTCCGCGATCGAGCCTCCAACTTCTTTCGGAAACGAGTGCTCGCATTCTTTTCGCTCGGCTGGACGGGCTCAAACCGCCACTGGCGCAATTACGAAAAGGCATACTTGCTGCTCGCGGGCCTCGCCACGCCGCTCGTTCTTTCGGTTCACTCGGTCGTATCGTTTGACTTTGCCGTGTCCATTCTTCCGGGCTGGCATACGACCATCTTCCCCCCCTACTTCGTCGCCGGGGCCATCTTCTCCGGATTTGCCATGGTGGTGTCGCTCATGGTGATTACCCGATCCGTGTATGGGCTCAAGAACCTCATCACGATCGACCACCTGGAGAAGATGAACATCATTATGCTGGTGACCGGAACGATCGTCGGGTTTGCCTACATCACCGAGTTCTTCATGGCTTGGTACTCACAGGTCGAGTACGAACAATACGCCTTCCTGAACCGGGCCTTCGGGCCCTATGCGTGGGCGTACTGGATCATGATGACCTGTAACCTGATCTCGCCGCAGCTCTTCTGGTTCAAGAAGCTGCGGCGATCGATCCCGGTGATGTTTGCGATTTCCATTGTCGTCAACATTGGAATGTGGTTCGAGCGGTTCGTCATCACGGTGACGTCCCTTCACCGAGACTTCCTGCCGAGTTCGTGGGGATACTTCACAGCGACGTGGATTGACGTCTTTACGCTCGTTGGATCGTTCGGGCTCTTTTTCACGCTCTTCCTCCTGTTTCTCCGGTTTATTCCCATGGTGGCGATCTCTGAGGTCAAGGGCGTTATGCCTCAGGCCGATCCCCATCACTACCACGAAGGGGATGGGCGCGCAGTTGTGACTGATGACGAGCCCTACATCCGGCCGGCCAAGCCCGCAGCCCTCGAAGCCGCGGGCGGTCCCTCGGAGGGGGAAGAGGCCTCATGATGTACCGCGTTGACTCTCGCTATTGCCCACCATGCATTCGTGACCTCCCATGCTGAACGAACTGGTCCGTGAAGTCAAGGCCCTGATGGGGATTTACGAAAGCAATGCCGACCAGGTCTATGGCCTGCTGGCGGAGTTTTCGGACCCCGGTGCCCTGCTCCACGCCGCAGAAGCGGTCCACGAAGAGGGGTATCACCACTTCGATACGCATAGCCCGTTCCCCATTCACGGAATGGATGATGCGATGGGGCTGGGAAATTCAAAGGTGGGATATTTCACCTTCCTCGGGGGCCTCACTGGATTTGCGGCTGCGTATCTCTTGCAGTGGTGGACGGGGGGGGTCGATTACCCCTTAAACATCGGCGGCAAGCCCTTTTTTGCGGTTGAACCGTCCATTCCCATCATGTTTGAGCTCACCGTTCTCTTTGCCTCGTTTGGGGCGGTGACGGGGATGCTTGTCCTGAACGGCCTGCCTCGTCCGTACAACCCGCTCTTTTATTCGGACCGCTTTTCGGAGGCGACGGATGATCGGTTTTTCCTCCACATTGCGGCGAGCGATCCACAGTTCGACGCCGAGGAGACTGCTGCTTTCCTCCGACGTATTGGGGCGCAGCACATTGAACTCGTGCAGGACGACGGAACTGTCGACGCCTGACGACGAGAGGTCCGCCGTCCCCCTTTCTTTCTTCTGAGATTATCTGTACAGCCGATGCGACGCCTTTTTGTCACCGGACTTATGGTTGTCGGTCTCTTGTTGGTAGGGTGTCGGGGCCAACAGTCCGAGCGGGCCCCGATTCACCCCAACCTGAATATGGACTTTCAGGAGCGATTTGGCCCGCAAGAGGCCAATCCATTCTTCGAAGACAGTTCTGCCATGCGCAAGCCCGTCACGGGAACCGTGGCCCGGGGACAGCTCCGCGATACGACGGAGATTTATGCTGGGCAAACGGCCGATGGGGAGTATGTGGAGCAGATCCCTCTATCGGTGACACGGGAGCTGCTAGAACGAGGACAGGAGCGATATGACATCTACTGCACCCCATGTCATGGGCGAACAGGGGAGGGGGACGGGATTATTCTGCAAGGGGATTATGGATATCCCCCCGCCTCTAGCTATCACAGTGATCGCCTCCGTGAGGTGCCAGACGGGTACTTATACGATGTGATTGCGAATGGGACCGGAAACATGCCGTCCTACGGGCAGCAGGTGCCTGTGCAGGACCGATGGGCGATCGTGGCGTACATTCGCGCTCTGCAGCGGAGTCAGAATGCCCAGCCCGAAGACGTGCCGGAAGAAGTTCGTGCCCGACTTCAAAGCAGTGAAACTGAAACGGTTGATTCGGGCGCAGACTCCGAATAGTGCGCCTGATGAGCGGTTCCTTGCATTCGCCTTTTTCTCTTTTACAGTTCGCTGTGTGTTCGGAGCCGTGTGGCTTCACGCATTGAGATTCTCCTGACGTTATGGCCGACACGATGAAACGAAACAGCATTCTGGGTGGGCTCGTCGATCCTCTTCGGGCCACCCGTGACGCAGCAAAGCGGGCCTATCAGTTTCGAGGGGACCGGCGCATCTGGCTTGTTCCGGTCGCACTGGGGCTGGCCCTCTTGGGAATCAGTTTCCTGGGCCTTTTACAAGATTCGGAGACGTTTTTCTTCTCCTATCTGGCCGGATGGTCGTTTCTGCTGACCACGGCCCTCGGGGGGTTGTTCTTTCTCTTCTTTAATCATCTGACCCGGGCGGCCTGGAGCGTAACCATCAACCGCCTCAACGAGGCCCTCGTTTGGGCGTTTCCTCTTCTGATGCTCCTGGGGATTCCCTTGTTGTTTGGCCTACACGATCTGTACCACTGGACCCACGAAGCCGTCTACGATCCGAGCAGTCCGGAATATGATGAAATCCTCGCCGGCAAGCGGGCCTATTTGAACCTCCCATTCTGGGGGGTTCGTCTGTTCGTTTATTTTGCGATCTGGACCTTCATCTCGTATCGGCTCTACACGTTCTCTCTTCGCCAGGATGTCGATCCGGACGATTCGATTCCTGCCAAGTTGCGTAGCACGAGCGCCTGGGGGCTTCCGCTCTCGGCAGTGGCCCTCGCATTTGCGAGCTACGACATTCTGATGTCTCTCAATCCGCACTGGTTCTCGACCATCTTTGGAGTCTACTTCTTTGCGGGAGGCATCTTGAGTGCCGTTGCCGTGATTACCCTCCTGGCGATCTTGCTGCGCCGAGGAGATATGTTGAAGGGGATCGTCACCCGAGAGCACTATCAGGACCTCGGCAAATACCTGTTCGGTTTTGTCGTCTTCTGGGCCTACATCGCCTTTAGTCAGTACATGCTCATCTGGTACGGCGGCATTCCAGAAGAGGCTGTCTGGTTTCAGAACCGGCTGCAGCTTGGGTGGGAGTGGCACAGTGCGGTCCTTCTGCTTTTCCACTTTGTGCTGCCGTTCTTTATTCTGCTTCCGCGCGGAACGAAGCGGACGATCCCCATCATGTTTGTTATGAGCGTCTGGCTCATCGGCATGCACTGGTTCGACATTCACTGGATCGTAATGCCTGTGCTTCGGGAGAGCGGAGGGTTTCACTGGCTCGACTTTACGTGCTGGCTGGGTCTGACGGGCATCTTTGCGGGAAGCCTCATGTATCGTCTCAGTCGGCACCCGCTCGTGCCTCAAAATCATCCGTACCTGCAGGACTCTCTTCGCTTCGAAAACTCATAACCGGTCCTTCCTCGTAGTGCCGTCCAGGTCCCCGTTTGAACGAGTTGAAGGCTCTTTTCCGGTGATTTTCACCCTGGAGCGAGACCCTCGTCCTGGCTTAGCACGTTTCCACCCCCCTGTCAATGACCACGATGCTTCGATATGAACGCTGAGGACGCACCAGATGCCCCACCGTCTCCGACGCTCGTTGCTCCCCGGGATGCCTCCGTCGTAAACGGGCGGGAAGCCACATTTGTCTGGGAGCCGGTGGCCGAAGCGGATGTCTATCGTCTTCAAATTGCTCCGACGGCTCGGTTTGAAGATCCTGTGTTGGACGAAGAGGTCGGAGAGGAGACCGCGGTGACGGTAGGAAATCAGCTCCCTACCGGCGGAGAGTCTTTCTTCTGGCGGGTGCTCGCTGGAGCGGACGGGCGGTGGAGCGAGGACCCGAATGTGGAAAGCTTTCTCGCGGTGACCGAAGAAGAGGCCGAAAAGGCCCTTCAGCAGGACGAACCTTCCGGCCCCGTGACGGAGCTTGCCCGGGCGAAGCGCCGCTCCGTCACGGATACCGCTTTTGAACTGGAGGATCGTTTTGAGCGCGAGAAGGAGCGTGGGGTGGCATATGAGGGGGTTGCCGCCGGTCAGATCATGGGCATCAGCGCAGCCATTATTGCTGTCATTCTGGTCGCCGTAGCCATTATTTTCGGATGGTTCGGCCAGGTTCGACAGGAAACACAGGCTGAAGCTGCCCAAGCGCGGGACTATCGTGAGCTACGCGAGGGAGGGGAAGAGCAGCTTGAGGAGTATCGAGTTGTCGACGAGGAAGAAGGGGTGTATCGCATTCCGATTGATCGGGCGATGAATCTCGTTGCCACCGAGGAATACCAGTAACCGCAACAATCGCAGCAGTAATATTTCACTGGAAGATTTCAGAGAGCTTTCGGCGCTGATTGTATCTTTTCGCCCCTTTGTGAATTGCCACTGCCATGGATAGCCGATCCCGACTTGCCCGATGCCTCGTTCTGGTCTGGGTGGTTGGGGGACTGGTTTTTACCTCGGCGTGGGCACAGCGAAGTGGGCAGACGCCCGAGGAGCTTGAAGGGGTGGGGCTCGAGCGGAAGCATGGGGCGTCCGTTCCCAGTGACCTCGTCTTTCGCAACGAGCAAGGCGAGGAGGTGACCCTCGGTCGGTACCTCGACGGCGAAACTCCCGTCGTTCTCAACCTGATGTATCACAATTGTCCCATGCTCTGCGGGCTCATGCTCGACGGGCTGACGGCCTCTCTGAGCTCTCTCTCCTGGACTCCGGGGGAGAAATTTCGGGTGTTGACCGTGAGCTTTAATCATCGCGAAACCCCTGAGATTGCGAGAGACCGCAAGGACACCTATTTGCGAGAACTCGACAGGGCCGGAGCGGAGGAAGGATGGCACTTCCTGACGGGGAACAAGACATCGATTCAAGGACTTACCGAAGCGGTAGGATTCAACTTCAAGTGGATTGCCAACGAGAAAGAGTATGCGCATCCCACGGCCCTCGTCTTCCTAAGTGGCGAAGGCACCGTCACCCGGTACATCTACGGGATGGAGATTCCCCGAGGGGACATGCGGAAGGCCCTCGTAGAGGCCTCCAACGGGGCGGTGGGGAGTCCCGTGGACAAGGTGGCGATGTACTGTTTTCAGTTCGATCCCGAAGAAAACACGTATTCGGCCGATGCCTTCAACATCATGAAGCTGGGGAGTGGACTTATGGCCCTCGTTCTCGGGGTCGGACTGTTTCTACTATGGCGCCGCGAGCACGAGGCGCTTCAAGAATTCGAGGACGAATGGAAAGATCGCGTGCCAGCTACCTAGCCGTAGCGACGAAGGGGGGAGGCACTCCGTTCAGACTGATATAATCCTGACACGACATGGGCGACTTTTGGCTTCCCGAGGCGGCGTCGACGGTGGCGCCGGAGATCGACGGCCTTTTCCATTTTGTCACTATCGCGAGTGCGATCATTTTTGTCGCGGTCGTCGGGGCAATGCTGTACTTTGCCTATCGGTATCGGCGGCAGGAGCCCAGCGAGCGCCCGGCGCCGGTGGAGGAGAGCCGACTCCTCGAAATTTCCTGGATCGTCGTGCCGACCATCATCGTACTCCTCATCTTTAACTGGGGCTTCAAGTCCTTTGTGAAGCTGGGGACAACGCCCCCGGATGCGTACGAGATTCGGGTTCAGGCGCAGATGTGGAACTGGCTGTTCGAGTACCCGAATGGGGTGACGTCCGACACGCTGTACGTTCCTGTGGATCAGCCCGTGGAGACGAGAATGAGCAGTCAGGACGTACTCCACAGCTTTTACATTCCTGCGTTTCGAGTAAAGTATGACGTGTTGCCGAACCGCTACACGTCTGTGTGGTTTGAGGCAACGGAGGAGGGAACATACGACTTGTTTTGTGCCGAATACTGTGGCACGAACCACTCGGAGATGCATGCCCCCGTTCGGGTGGTCTCGCGCCAGGAGTTCAACGAGTGGCTCGAAAATGCGGGGACTCCGGAGGATATGCCCGTTCCGGAGCTCGGGACACGGCTCTATTCG